>NZ_JAIEPN010000043.1 GCF_019748365.1 Novosphingobium sp. | reverse complement strand
CCAAGACCATCGGGATCGTGACGGGCGAGGCCACCACTGGCTCCATCGGCCTCTTTGCCGGCGGCGCTATCACCGCGACCACGCTGACCGCCGGGGTCGACATCTCCGCCCTGGGCGGCACCACCGGTGCGCTGACCAAGACCGACGTGGCGATCACCTCGGCCACCGCCGGCGACGACATCGACCTTGCCGCGCTCAACGGCAATCTCTCGCTTGGCACCGGCAGCGCTGAAGCAACCGGGGCCACCACGACCCGCATCACGTTCGCCGGTGCGCCGGGTACGGGCGCCACGATTGGCGTTGCTGCCAGCGAGGACGCACAGCTTGGCGGCTCGACGATCCGGCTGCGGTCGGCGGCGGGCGATATCACCTCGGCCACCAGCCTGACGACGCTGGGCGGCGATGTGCTGGTCAATGCCTCGAACGATGTGTCGCTCACCACGGTGACGGCCACCGGCGGCAGCATTGCCGTGCGCGCCGGGCGCGATGTGACGAAGGCGACCACGCTCAAGTCCAACAGCGAGGACGTGACGGTGGGCGCGGGGCGCAATGCGACGCTCGGCACGCTGACCGCGCTCGATGACATCGACCTCGCCATCACCGGGAACCTGACGTTCACCAGGCTCGCGCTGACCGGCGGCAGCGATGGCACGCGCTTTGCCGATGTGATCTCGGGCAGCGCCGGGGCCGTGGGCGGGGTGACGTTCAACCCCGTCGATGATCTTGCGCTCGCCGGCGCCAATGTTGTGCGCGTGAAGGCCGGTTCGGTCGGCACGCCGGGGGCAGAAGCCAATGCGCTTATTGCGGGTGACGTCACCTCCGGCACCTTCACCGCCGATGCAAGCAGCGGCGACATTCGCCTCCGCAACGTCACGGCTGCCGGCAATCTCGGTGCCACAGCCACTCTCGGCTCGGTTACCGGGGTCGCCGATGGGTATGCCGCAACCACGGAAACCAATATCGTCGATGCCGTCGGCCACACGGTTCTGATCGATGTTGGCAGCGGTGCATTCGGAACAATCAACGCCGGTTCGGTAAAGACCGTGACCAGCGGCGCGAACGTGCTGCGGATCAACAACATCGATGCAGGGACAGTCAGCCTTGCGGCCAGCAACACACTGGACGTGGGAACGATCGTTGCTACCGGCCTGGTTGATCTCAAGACCACAGGCGGCACCGCGGCGAGCGGCACTGCGCTGGAGATCATCAATCCGGCAACCAAGCTGGCTCCCGGCTTCGGCGCGGCGACGCTGACGGCGACGCCTGCCAATGCAACGATCACGGTGAGTGCTGTCGGCGGCGTTGCGCAGCTGGGCACTCTCACAGCCGGCACCGGCGCCGATCCCGATCCCAGCACGGGTGCGGCAGGTCAGATCACAGTCGATGCCAGGGCGCTGACCATCACCACCGCGCTGGCCAGGGATGGCGGCATCGCCGCGACGGCAAGCGCGGGTCTGCTGCAAGTCGGCACCGGCACCGCGAAGCAGGCCATCACGCTGACCAAGCGGAACCTTGATGGCATCAGCGCCGGATCGGACACGACCACCGACGTGCTGCGCGCGGCCAACCTCACCAGCAATGCCAACGCGGTCGTGCTGCTGAGCGACACGTCGATCGACGTGACCACCAAGGCCAAGGCCGCCACCGATCTCAAGCTCAGCGCAGCCAAGACCATCGGGATCGTAACGGGCGAAGCCACCACTGGCTCCATCGGGCTTCTGGCTGGCGACGCTATCACCGCGACCACGCTGACCGCCGGGGTCGATATCTCCGCCCTGGGCGGTACGACAGGCGCGCTGACCAAGACCGACGTGGCGATCACCTCGGCAACGGCTGGCGACGACATCGATCTTGTTGCCCTGAACGGCAACGTGAGCCTGACATCCGGTTTCTCGAAGAGCACAACCGGCACACGCGGAACGTCGGTGACCTTCGGCTCGCCGGGTGCGGCAGGATCCGTAGCCGTGACGGTTGGCGAAGACGCGGCGCTCGCCTTGTCCACAATACAGCTGCGGTCGACAGCAGGCGACGCGATTTCATCGACAAGCCTCTCAACGACCGAAGGCGATGTCATCGCCACCGCCTTCCGCGATGTGTCAATCACCAAGGCGACGGCCAATGGCGGCAATATTCTGGGCAGCGCCGGTCGCGATGCCAGCCTCACAACGGGTTTTGCAAGCGGCTCGATTGGCCTGCTGGCGGGCAGAACCATAACGGGCGGCACGCTCAACGCGGGCGTCGATATCGCGGCTCGCGGCGGTACGACTGGCGCTCCGCTCGCAAGCGATGTGACGATCACGTCGGCAACGGCTGGCGATGATATCGATCTTGTTGCCCTGAACGGCAACGTGAGCCTGACGTCCGGTTCTTCGAAGAACTCGGCAGGGACGCGCGGAACGTCGGTGACCTTCAGCTCGCCCGGCGCGGTTGGATCGGTCGCGGTGGCTAGCGGCGAGGACGCGGCACTGGCGCTGTCCACAATCCGGCTGCGTTCGGCCACGGCTGACGTAATCTCGACGACCAACCTCTCGACGACCGAAGGCGATGTCGTCGCCACCGCCTTCCGCGATGTGTCGATCACCAAGGCGACGGCCAATGGCGGGAATCTTTTGGGCAGCGCTGGCCGCAACGTCGGCGTCACAACCGGCTCGGCAAGCGGCTCGATTGGCCTGTTGGCGGGTGGAACCATCACGGGCGGCACGCTCAATGCGGGCGTCGATATCGCGGCTCGCAGCGGTACGACTGGCGCTCCGCTCGCAAGCGATGTGACGATCACGTCGGCAACGGCTGGCGATGATATCGATCTTGCTGCTTTGAACGGCAACGTGAGCCTGACGTCCGGTTCTTCGAAGAACTCGGCAGGGACGCGCGGAACGTCGGTGACCTTCGGCTCGCCCGGCACGGTTGGATCGGTCGCGGTGGCTAGCGGCGAGGATGCGGCGTTGGCGCTGTCCACAATCCGGCTGCGTTCGGCCACGGCTGACGTGATCTCGGCGACCAACCTCTCGACAACCGAGGGCGATGTTGTCGCCACCGCCTTCCGCGATGTGTCGATCACCAAGGCGACGGCCAATGGCGGCAATATTCTGGGCAGCGCCGGTCGCGATGCCAGCCTCACAACGGGTTTTGCAAGCGGCTCGATTGGCCTGCTGGCGGGCAGAACCATAACGGGCGGCACGCTCAACGCGGGCGTCGATATCGCGGCTCGCGGCGGTACGACTGGCGCTCCGCTCGCAAGCGATGTGACGATCACGTCGGCAACGGCTGGCGATGATATCGATCTTGTTGCCCTGAACGGCAACGTGAGCCTGACGTCCGGTTCTTCGAAGAACTCGGCAGGGACGCGCGGAACGTCGGTGACCTTCAGCTCGCCCGGCGCGGTTGGATCGGTCGCGGTGGCTAGCGGCGAGGACGCGGCACTGGCGCTGTCCACAATCCGGCTGCGTTCGGCCACGGCTGACGTAATCTCGACGACCAACCTCTCGACGACCGAAGGCGATGTCGTCGCCACCGCCTTCCGCGATGTGTCGATCACCAAGGCGACGGCCAATGGCGGGAATCTTTTGGGCAGCGCTGGCCGCAACGTCGGCGTCACAACCGGCTCGGCAAGCGGCTCTATCGGTCTTCTGGCCGGCAACACGATCACCGGAGGCAACCTGAACGCAGGTGTCGATGTTACCGCAAAGGCCGGGAACGGCGCTACGATCACCTCGGCAACCGCTGGTGACGATATCGACCTGCTGACCGATGCCGGGAACATCAACCTCGCGACGGGCCAATCGAATGGCGTGATCAGCTCGCGTGGCACGTCGGTCTCGTTCGGAACACCGGGTGCTGCGGGTTCGGTCACGGTGGGAAGCGGCGAAACGGCTGACCTTGCCCTGTCCACGATCCGGCTGCGGGCTGAAACCGGCAGCGTGACGTCATCGAACAGTCTCACGACCTTGAAGGGCGATGTCGTCGCCACCGCCTTGCGCGACGTGACACTTGCCAAGGCAAGCGCAACGGGCGGCAACCTTTTCGCCAGCGCCGGCGGCAACCTTGGCGTCACCACCGGCGATGCCACCGGTTCGATCGGCCTTCTCGCAGCCGGCACGGTAACGGCTGGCACACTTGGCGCCGGTGTCGACGTCGCAGCAAAGGGCGGAGCGGGCGTTGCCATCACCTCGGCCACCGCCGGTGACGACATCGATCTTCTGGCGGATACGGGCGCCGTCAGCCTGGCGACCGGACTTTCGAATGGCGCGTCAGCTGCACGCGGAACATCGGTGACATTCGCCACGCCCGGAGCCAAGGGATCGGTTGCGGTCGCCAGCAGCGAGGAGAGCCAGCTCGGCAGGTCCACGATCCGACTGCGTGCCGCAACAGGCAACGTGACCTCTGCCACGAGCCTGACGACGAAACAGGGCGATGTGATCGCCAATGCCGCACTCAAGGTGACGCTGGGCGACGTGAATGCCGCTGGCGGATCGGTCGCAGCACTGACCGGAAGCGAGTTCAAGGCCGACACGATCACCGCGAGCGAAGACATTGCGGTTGCCACGAAGGGCAATCTCACCGTCACCAAGTCGCTGACGGCAGGCGATGATATCGCGCTCTCTGCGGTCGATACTGTCACCATCGGCAGCGACGGTGCGTCGATCAAGGAACCGGCAACCGGAAGGGATACGCGTAGCGCCAAACTGACACTCGCTGATGCCGGAAAGCTTTCCGGCGTGCAGTTCGAAACGGAAAGCGCGGCCGCCACGAAAGGCAGCTCCATCACCCTCGAGGGATCGGATGTTGCGATTGGCGGGAAGATCGACGCCCTTACCGGCACGATCCGGCTGCGCAACACTGGCACAGGCACTGTAAGCATCGGCGATCCAGGCACTGGCTCGACCGCCGCGTTCAAGGTCGACAACACCGAGTTCGGCCGACTTGCTGCTGACACTGTGCTTGTCGATAGCGGCAACAAGGCGGTCACGATCGGCACGCTCGACGTCGCCGAGACGACCGGCAAGGTAGCCACCCGCCTGCTTGGCACCGGGAACGTCTTCGAAGTCACGGGTGTTGTTACTGTCAAGGGTACGGCTTCCCGCACGCTCCAGATTGGTGGTCAGGATGGCGATCCGGGCAAGATCGATACCCTCGCCAGCCAGATCCTGATGGTGATCGATGGCGACAAGAGGCCCAAGATCCTTGGGCCCTCGGCAACGATTGATCTGCGCGGCGACAAGATCCTGTTCGGGACCGCGGCAATGCGAGCAGACACGCTCGACAAGAGCGACGCTGAGGTCGCGCAGCAAGTCGCGTCGGTGGACTCGAAGCTCTATACCGATCCCACTGCCCAGACGGTCGGCGTCTTCATGACCGCCAAGGCCATGAAGCTCAGCTACAAGAGTTTCGCCCTGTTCCAGAACACGCGGATTTCCTCGTCCGTTGGCGTGGAGATCAACAGCATTGAAAACGGCCTGCCAAACCAGTCCGATCTTGCGCTGCAATTGTTCAGTGCCGGGGACAGCCCGACGTCGAACAGCTTCGCGATGTTCGGCGTGGTCAACAACTTCAGGCTGAACACCGCCGCGATCCTGTCCAACAAGGTCATCCAGCTTTCCGACCCGGCGGACACGAACAACATCTCCCGCGTCAACCGCAGCAACTCGCGCATCAATGGCTGCGTGATCGGCGCTCCCGACAAGGGCTGCCTCACCACCGACGTGGCCCAGCCCAAGTTCAACTTCTACGACGAGCGCAAGGTTGCGCTGTTCGATGCGGGCGATTCCGCGACCATTGCGGTCAGTCCGCTGATCGGCCGCGGCAATGATGGTCTCATTGTCGATGTGGCCAACGCGCCGGTTGACATCGACTCCATCGAATGCCGCCCCGACGACAGCTCCTGCACTGCAAACAAAGGCAACTGAGCACCATGCCGATCCGCACCATGCCCAAGTCCCGCGCGCCGAGTGCTAAGGCTGCGCTTTTCGCCGCGAGTGCACTTGCTTCGCTCCTATTGGCCCCCAGTCCAGTGCTTGCAGCCCCCGCGCCGGAGCGCTTCGCCGTCGGCACCAATGCCAATGGCGACAGCTGTTCGGCCGCCCGGAAGTGGTCATCAGACACCAAGGGCGTTCAGTACAGCGCGGAGCAGCCCTACCTGATCACTTGCCGCGATATCGCGGCGGCCGATGTTCAGGGGTACATCAGCCCGCTCGGAAAGCCTGCAGACACGGCCCTGTGCGGCGCCGCGCTCTCGGTCCCGCTCGCAGGCATCGGACCGGCCGAGATCCGTCGCTGCTTCGACACTACGCTCGGCCGCAGCGCGATCGACATCCGCTTCACCACAAAGTCCGGGCGCATCTGGCAAGGCGCTTCGCTGGAATCCGCCACCGGAACCATGGAAGCCGTGCTGCGCGTCGTCGCGCTCGGTGCGGCCCCGCCACCCCCCAACCAGTCGCAGAAACCCACTTTCGATCTTGCATCCGTTCCGGCAGGCGGCACGGCCACCGGCGCTGGCGGCACACAGGCGCTGACCGCCGACGCTGCTCTGGCCGATGGCGTGGTCGCGCTGCAAACGGGTCGTCTGCTCGACGCCTCCCGCACGCTGACCGATGCGCTGCGTGCCTTTGCATCGGCGGACATCTCGACCCGGATCGACTTGCGCCTCGCATCCGGACTTGCCAACTCCAACCTCAGCCAGTTCGAGCTCGCTCAAAGCGACTTCGCCATGGCGGCTGCCCTGCTGGACCAGGCGCCGCCTTCCCCCCGGCGTGACCAGCAGATGCTGCAGGTGAGCATCTACCAGGGGCTCGACCTCATCAACCAGCATGCCTGGTCTGATGCCATCGCAGCGCTAACGCAAAACAAGAAGACCGATGGCACGCTGGATGATCCGGTCACGCTCAGCCGCCTGAATGACGAATCTGCGCGCTCTGGCGACAACCTGCAAGCCGCACTCAGCGATCAGAACCAGCTGACCCGGTCTCTCCTCGAGGCACAGCGCTTCAACGCGCTCAGCACCGCCTATCTCGGTTCGAACCGGATCGACGAAGCAAGCCAGGCGCTTCGGGTTGCGGTCAAGGCCGCCCAGGTGGTCGTGGCGCGCTATGCGCCCGACAACATCGTGTGGCTGCGCACCATGATCGAGCGGCAGCAGGCCCGTATCCTGATGCGCCGCGGCGGGCCGGGTGCGGCCAGCCAGGCGCTCGTCCACCTCAACTGCGCGGTGAATGCCCTCAGCGGCAGTGGGACAGGTGGCGGGTGCTTGTTCCCGGATGCCAAGCCCGTCAGCGATACGTTCCAGAATGCGCCGCTGCTTGCCGACACGCGGCTGGAACGCGCGAGCATTGCCTCCCGCGATCCGTCCATCAGCGCGCAACAGGTGCTGGCGAATTACCGTGCGGCGGTGGAATCGCTGCCGCAGCTCACCGGCACCGGCTATGTCTCGCTCGCGGCGCTGGAGCGGTACTTCGTGCTGCTGACCAAGGCTGACGCATCGCCATCGCGGGATGAGGAATTCTTCCGCGCCATGCAGATGGTCGGCGAACCTGCCATCGCGCGGGAATACACGCAGCTGCAGAAGGTCATCTCCGCCGATGGCAAGATTGCCGAGCTCCTGCGCAAGAGTGCCTTGCTGAACCGCCAGCTGGTGCGGCTCCGGACCGAGATCGCGAATGTCGGTGCCACGTCCGGCCCCGCGTTCGATGCGCTGGAGAAGGAGCGGCAGGAGGCGGAAAACGAGCGCGAGAGAATCAACAGCCAGTTGCTTGCGGACAATCGTATCGGTGCTCTGCAGGATGAGCCTGCGACCATTGCCGAAATCCGCGAGGCCCTCGCCCCCGGTGAAGTCTATCTGAAGTTGGCCCTACTCAAGAACGAGATGGCCGGCATCGTTATCAGCCGGGACAAGACCTGGATCTATATGGTCGATGGCGGCGCTTCAAAGACCGAGAAGCTTGCCGATGCGGTGCTCACCAGCGCCCGTGTCGATGAAGCCACTCGCACAATCCGGCCCTTCCAGGTCAGCAAGGCGTCGAAACTCTTTCAGGCCATCACCGGTCCCGCCGCCAGTGCGGTCGCCACGGCGCAGCGCATCAATTACAACCCCGCAGGCAAACTGCGCCAGCTTCCGCTCGCCGTGCTGGTAAGCGATCCGGCCTCGGCCGCAGCGTATGAAGGCCAGCGCGCGAAGGGCGATTACTCGAAGGTGACCTTCCTTTCGCGTACCACGGAATCCGACATTGCACTTTCACCGCGCGCGTTCCTGCGCACGCGCAAGGAAGTGACCCCGTCGAACGCGCCGGGCAAGTTCCTCGGTATCGGCGAGAACGCCATGCCAGAAGTCGCAAGCGGCACGACGGCAGACAGCAAGATGCCGTTCGATTGCGCGATCACCTACGGCACCTGGGCGAATTATCTCGGCCGGATCAACCCGATCAGCTCGCGCGAGATCGGTCTTGCGGCCGCCGCACTTGGGGCCGACAACCCGCCCGAGATCGTGCGCGGTGCGTTCACCGATACGAACCTGCTCAATGGCTCGGCAGGTGCCCAGCTCGACCAGTATCAGGTGCTTCATTTTGCGACCCACGGCTTGCCTGAAACCCAGGTGGACCTGCCGCAATGCCGGCTGCACCTGCCCCCTGCCCTGCTGACGACGCTGGCCGCCCCATCGTCCAACGGACAGGTTCTCTCGGATGGCCTGCTCTCGTTCGATGAAGTCGCCAAACTCAACCTCAACGCCAACCTCGTCGTGCTCTCGGCGTGCGACACGGGCGCGGGCGCCAGCACGCAGGCCGCGCTCAAGGCGGGGGTCGAAAGCTCGTCGCCGGCGCTCGATGGTCTCGTCCGCTCCTTCATCACCGCCCGCGCCCGCGCCGTGCTCGCAACGTTCTGGGCCGTGCCGGTGCTGAAGGAAACCGATGAGCTGATGGCACGGTTCTACAGCGAGGGCCGCACCGCCGGCATGGCGAAGTCGCTTCGCGTGGCGCAGAACCAGATGATCGATACCCGGCGCTATTCGCACCCCTATTACTGGGGCGCCTACTTCCTGGTGGGTGATGGCGGCAAGACGATGCTGACGCCCGTGGCAGTGGCGCAGAAGTAACCGCGCGGCGAAGGACGCTGCACAGCCGCGCGGCAGGGGGGACTTGAGAATGGCGGAATCGCTTAACCTGACGCTCGCCCGGATGGCGCAGGATATCTATGAATCATCGTCCGGCATGACGGACGGCTGGACGCTGCAGCGCCGGATGGAGGACGACAACTTCCTCGCCGGGCTTTACGTATCCGCCCAGCGGGGGCGTCCCGCAGTCATCTCTTTCCGCGGTTCGGCGAACTGGCAGGATTGGGTGATCGCTGATGCCGGCGGCATCGGGCTCAGCCTCAATGCCTTTGCGATGAAGCTCAACACGGCTGTCGATTTCACCTCACGCATGAAGGTATCGTTCCCGAACCTGTGGCTTACCGGCCATTCGTTGGGGGGTGCGTTCGTCCAGCTCGTGGCAGCCATCTGCGAGGTGCCGGGGATGACATTCAACGCACCCGGCGTCTTGAATCTGCTCAATCAGATGTCATCGAATCCCCTGATCAGCGCAATTGGCGGCATTGGTGGCGGCGTGCTGAGCGTCGGCACGCTGGGCTTCACCAACATTCTCAACATGGCGGCGGCGGCCGGGAATGATGCGGCTTTCTCACCCATCCAGAACTTTCGCGGGGAATGGGACCCGGTCAGCCAGGTCGGCCGCCATGTCGGCGCCGAGGTGCAGACAATCAGGGTGGCATCCGTAGCACCGCATCCGCACTCGATGGTGCCGATCATTCGCGCTCTGGAATTGCGCTGACGATCAGATCTTCACCGCTGTCAGATACTTCGCAAGACGGGCGCGTCCATCATAGGACGCGTTCTCCGCCACCGAGACGCTCCAGCCTGCAGCCGTTGCGGCAATGCAATCGCCCGAGACCACGGCAGCGATCAGGAAATCGTGTCGCTCGGTCAGGATGAATTGTGGCCCGCCTCCGCCCATCGGGTATTCGCCCTGCGGATTCTCGCCCTTGTGTCCGATTACCGGATAGACTTTGACGATCCGCTCGTCGCCGATGAGATTGCGCGGATCCTTGGCCAGATTTTCCAGCATCTTGGCCACGCTGTGCTCACCATATTCCACGATCATGCGGTCATGCACCCGCGTCCGTTGCTCGTCGAGCTTGGGATCCTTGAGCGGTGCGCCGTCCCGGCCGCCCGAGCGCAGGGTCAAGCCGCCGAACTCGACATGGTTCGCCCGGAGCGGCTCGATCAGCAGCCCGATGGCATAGCCAAGCGAAAGCCGCCCCTGCTGATAGCCCAGCGCTTTCTCGATCAGCGCAGGGGCGCGCGCGCCGACCCAATTGAGGCGGGTGACGCATCCGCCGCTCGAAATCCGCTGTCCGGGAATCAATGCCACGGCCGCCTCTCCCTCCGATCAGCCCACGGGAAGCTTCAAAAAGAACCCTCGTCAGCCGCTCCTAAAGCGCCGGCTTGGCCCCGGAAGGCGCGCTGATCGAAGGACAGCCGACCTTCACAAACGGATCGACAACAAAAGGATTGGCGCCGGCCAGGGTGCGGATGCGGAAATCGAAGCGGGCACCGCCCTGGGTCAGGCTGCCTTCCCCGATGACCGGTGAGGCACCCGCCTTGATGGCGGCCACTTTGGCCATACGAAAAACGGCCCAAGGGCCGTTCCAGGTCCGCTGCGCGGGCGCTCCGCCCGTTATGGCAAAGATGACGGAGGCCCCCCCGGCGCCGGGCCAGTCGAACGACATCGGCACAGCCATCTTGCCATCATAGCGCAGGGTCTGACCATCGATCTGCAAGGTCACGTTATCCGCACCCGACAAGGCCACCGGCTCGATCTGATAGGACAAGTGCGGATTGGTCGGGTCCGCCCCGAAGAACATGTGCGTGACGGTGTCCGCCGCCTGCATCGCACTCACCGTCGAGGCGGTCAGGCCGATCTCAGCGGCATTGGCCTTGGGGCTCCAGTTGGGCGGCGTTCGATCGAGATAGCCGCTGAGCTCGGTGTTGACGAAATTGGCGAACAGGCCCTGCGGCGCGAAGAACCGCGCGAAGTCCGGCACGGCCAGATCCGTCGCTGAACCGGGCATCACCGGATAGGACCGCGCCAGCCCATTGGCGCACGCCTCGCCAAAGCTGCCGCTCATCGCCGCGCCCATCTGCGCCAGGCGGGCGCCGCCAAGCGCCACATTGGCATCGCTCGCGACGGCCTTGGCCCAGATCGAGGCCGGGGCAGGCATCGAATTCCCGGTCTGGTCAAGCTGGAGGATCGCCGCTTTGGCGTCCATGCTCTGCTGCGAACCTGTCTCTCCGCCACCGCCGGGCAGCACGGCAATGACGTTCAGCTTGTCGGCAAGCTGGTTCATCGATTGCAGCCAGGCATCGAGCGGCGCGCCATCGCCCTTGCCCACAAACAGGCGCAATTGCAGGAAGGCATCCACTACTGGCTGCCGTCCGCCGGCCGAACCTGCCGGCATCGCCCCGCTGGCACCGCTGATACCAACCGACTGGCCAATCGCATTTGCCAGTTTGCCGGTTGCCTGCGTGACCGTCGCGCTCGGGGTCATGTCGGTTACCTTGGCGATGGCAACGAGCAGCGGCTTGATCGGCGAGAGCGGCCCGCCGCCATCGCGAAGGCGCTGCACGTTTTCGCCCAGCGAATTGACCGGCTTGACCTTGATCGACGACAGGAACGACTGCCAGCGATCCAGAAATTCGGCAAAGTAGAGCCGTTCGAGGTCGGACTTCAGCCCGACGAGATCAGCAGCAGAAAGCTTGGCGGTGCCGGTATCACCGACAACCCACTTCTCTTCCTCGAGCAGCGATGCGCCCTTGGCGACGATCGGCACAAAGATCTTGTCGTAGCCACTGCGCGTGAAGAGCGCAGGCACGCCTGCGCCGGTCGCGAAGCCGCCGCTCATCTCGAAGAACACCTCGGGCCGCGGTCCGGCATTTTCACGCGCGGTCCACATCCCGGCGCCCTCTTCCATGGCCTTGCTCTTGAGCCGGCCATAGACGCGCACCGCCGCCGGCTGCGCGCGCAGCACCGTCCGCGCGGCTTCGACGCGGCCGCCATCGATGGTCTGCGGCGCAAAATTGCCGTCGAACAGCGCCTTGGTGTGGCGAGCAAGTTCGCCTGCCTGGCTATCGGCATTTCCGCCCCCGCGGGCGAGCCATGCAGGCTGGACCCAGGCGACGACATGCTCGCCCATGGCCGGGCCCTGGCCGCCGAGGATCAGATAGGACTTGAGGTCGTCGTAGAGCGCGCTCGGGTTGGTCGTGTCTGCGCCAAGGCGCTGCTCCGCCAGTCCGACGAGGATGGGAGTCAGCCGCCGTTTCAGATCCCGGCCATAGATGCCGCCGAGTTCAGCCGAAAGCCGCCCGCCCTGCCCCAGCCCGAGCCCGAAGTCGCTTGCCTCGGCCATCTCGCTTGTCGCGGTTCCGAGTATCCCGAGAGCTGCGACGTCCTCGTCCACACCGCCGCCGCCATTGGCGCGCACATTGCCATAGGCTTCGGCGGTCGCGAAAACACGGTCGATCAGGGCGAGGTTGCGGAAGTAGCCCCAGGTCCAGATCCCGCAGCACACCACGAGAAGTGCGACCGATGCCGCGACAGCGATGGTATAGTTGCGGGCGGCGCGCTTCTCCGCCAGCGGATTCCGTCCGGCGAGGCCCTGTTCGGGGATCAGCAGGTCCGAGAAGAAGCGCTTGAGGAAGTAGCTGCGCCCCGTCCCGACCGCATAAGCCGAATGGGTAGCCGGCGCACCGACGCTCATCAGGATCCGGTCCACCGGATTGCCGGTCTGCACCGAGGACGCAAAATACACCCCGCGCACGCGGGCCGGGTCGTCGAAGCGGCTCTTCTGGCCCAGAGCATCCAGCAGGCGCGCGATGGGCTCCTGCAGCGAGGCGAGCTGCGAGGGGAAGCTGGCGATCTGCGCCCGCAAATGCATCTGCGTTTCGCTCTGCATCCGCTCGACCACCTTGGAGGCGACCGAATTGACGAGGCCCTCGAAGCCCAGCATCACCGAAGCGTTATCGAGCGTGTCACCGATGGCGGTCGCACCGAACACCTGCTCGGCCTCGCTGTCGGTGCTCGAGCGGAAATACTCGCGGAAGCCGGCGAGGAGATCGGCCTTGGTCACCAGCAGATAGACCGGAAGGTTCAGCCCCAGCTCCTTGCCGATTTCCGCAAGGCGCGCGCGGATATGGCGGGCGTGCTCTGCCATTTTCGCCGGATCAACGAAATCGGGTGCCGGCACCGCGACGATGACCCCGTTGAGCGGCTGCAGCGGGCGGTGCTTCTGCAGAAGTTCGAGAAACGACTTCCACCCGGCTGCATCGGCGCTCGCGTCATCGTCCTGCGTGACATACCGTCCCGCGGTGTCGATCAGCACTGCCTCGTCGGTAAACCACCAGTCGCAGTTCGGCGTCTTCGGCTGCCCCCGCAGGGCGCGGTATTCGCCTGCTACCGCGGTCGGAAACTCGAGCCCGCAATTGAGCAGCGCCGTGGTTTTGCCCGCTCCCGACGGGCCGATGATCGCGTACCAGGGCAGCTGATAGGCATAGGCGCCGCGTGAGCCGACTTTCGTCGACTTGAGCATGTCGAGCGCTTCGGTCAGCTTGGCCGCGATCTCGTCGCGGTCACTGGCACCGGGATCGGGCTTGAGCGCCTCCATCATCTGGGCGTTCTTCGCCTTCTCGGCGCGCCGGCCCAGCAGCCAGAGTACGCCCACCACGATCAGTGGCAGCAGAGCGAAGAACAGCGCCACGGGCCACCAACCGAATGGCCGGAAGCCGGCAATGGCCACCAGCGGGCCGACAAAGAAGATCAGCAGGCCGATCGCCAGCGCGCCAACCACGCGCCAGAACCAGCGATTGCGAAACAGCGCTTTCATGACCGCAGTCTCCTCACCGCCAGTTGATATCGTTCGCGACGCGCAGTTCGACGCGGCGATTGCGCGTGCGGCCTTCGTCGGTGGCATTGTCGCCGATCGGCTGGGTCGATCCGAAGCCCGCTATGGACATGCGCGTGGCGTCGGCCAGTCCTGCCCCCTCGATGGCCTGCGCGACGGACTGCGCGCGTGCTTCCGAAAGTTCCTGATTGGACGGGAACTGCAGCGAATGGATCGCCTGATCGTCGGTGTGGCCTTCGACCTTGATCGGGCCCTTGGTCAGGTTGGCGGCCTGCGCGAGGTGATCGAAGGTATCGCTCCACGAACTCGACGCATCGGCCTGCGCCGAAGCGAACAGACCCTGGTTGTGGAGCCGGATCACGATCTCGTTACCCTCACGCGTCAGTTCCAGACGACCGGCCGCCACATCGGGGCGCAGGATGTCCTGAAATTTCTCATACAGCGGTGTCTCGGCCTGTGCCGGAGGTGGTGGCGGCGGCGCGACAGTCGCCTTGCCAACGGCACGGTCGACGGCCTCGATTGCCGAAGTGGCCCGGCTCGACAGATGGAGCAGCAGGGCGGCAAAGATCATCAGCCCGAGCACGCCAAGCCCGGCGAGCACGGCCCACAGCGGAATGACTGCGCTGAACCGCCCGGACGCGACGGTCGCACCGCGCCATTGCGGCGAAATCTCGCCGGTCGGGGCAGCGCGCTGGCGTTGCACCAGCGCGGCAAGCCCTGCGCGGCGCTGGGTCAGCAGGTTCTGCCCACGCGGATCGAGCGCGGCGCGACCTTCAAACCCCAAGGCGAGGCACTGATAAAGCAATTCGACAAGGCGAGGTTCGCTGCTGGGATCGCGCTCCATCTGCTCGGCAAACTGGAACATGCGATCCCCGCCGCGCGCGTCCTTGTGATAGACGACAAGCAGGCTCTGGGTGGACCACTGGCTTGCCCCGCCCCACGGCGTCGACATCACCGCGTCATCGATGAACGCGCACAGGATATAATGCGCCAGCTGCACAGACTTTGGCTCAAGCCCCAGGGCACGTGCGCGCTTGATGAAGGCATCGAGCTCGGCAACGGTCGTCCGCCGCAGCGATTCAAGGTCCGGACCTACAGCGAGGCCCTTGATGTGATTGGCCAGCAGGATCAGCCGGCCAGCAGCTGCCACGACAGGTTCGGGCCCATGCAGAACCGGCTCACCCGGCGCAAACTCGATCCGCCCCCCGCCCTGCTGCGGTGCACCGCTCGGCGCGGAAGCGGCCGCGGGAGGAGCCCCCCAGCCTTGCGGCGCGGGTGCGGGTGCAGGTGCCGGGGTGACCGGTCGGCCCGGCGGAGCCTGCGGCACACCTTGCATCGGCGGCGTGGCAGAAGGTTGTCCGCCTGGCCGGAAGACGGTTGCGTCGTCGCCGTCGTCACCGCTCATTGCTGTTGTCCTCGGATAGCCCACATTTCGAGCTCAAGCCCCGGTATCTCGCCCGCCACATGCAGCGCGACCGCCCCGGATGTTCGCACAGCCTGCCATTGTTCGTGGCGGGTGTTGATGGTGAAATAGACCGTATTGGCCCGGAACGGGATCTGGCGCGGCTCGGCGGCCATCGGGAACAGGTCTGCCCCCGGAAGGTGGCGGTTCACCAGATCGCGGATATGCTCGACCGAGCCGATCTTCGTCAGCCGCGGCATGCCCGCGCGCAATTGCTCGGTATCCACCCCGGCGCGAACCGCCAGGAGGAATGTGGCGCTGGTGAAGAGCGAACGATCCTCGATCTGCCCCACCTGAATGCCGAAGCCGCGCGGGACGAGCGGGATCGCCCGAGCGATGGGATCGATCACCATGCTGAGCGACCGGCGCAAATCGGCAATCACCACATCAAAGCAGATCCGCTGCTGGCGGTGCGCATAGAGCGGCATGAACTGCGGCCGGTTGGAACTCTGCGTGAAGGTCGAAAGCTCGCCGGCCAGGGCGCACAGCATGCCATAGAAATCGGCTGGATGGACGACGGGCATCGCGGATAGATGCTTGATTATCGCCTCGCTGCGATTGGCCACCATCAGCCAGAGGAAATCGGTGATATCGGCCACGGCCTTGGCACCGGGCGTGCCCAGACGGCCCGCAATCGCCTCGGCACGCTGGTGCAACATGCCTTCCAGCTCGCTCATGAACCCGCTGAGGACCGGGCTGGCCGAAACCGCCGCACAGCAGGGGATGAAGCCCGGATCGAGCATGATGCTGTCATCGGCGCGGCGTTCGATCACCCGCGCGATCGGCAGCGTCGTATAGCCGTCGAGCCCTTCCGACTCTGTCCGGAGCGACAGCTGCAGACGCCCCACGTTGATGGGCACGCGCGAACTGCCGCCATAGATCGTGTCAACCGCTTCGAATTCTTCTGCCACAAAACGGGTTTCGGTCTGCGCGCTCCGGTCCAGCGCCACATCGGCAACGCCGGCGCGGCTTTCCGGGATGCACAAGTGCACGATCTCATCCCGCACATCGCGCATGATTTCGAGCGGCATCGGCGCCGCCGCCTGCTCGGGAATGCGAAACGGTGTGCCGTCTTCGAACACGCCGGAACAGCGATTGATCACGAGCTTGCCGGTCTTGAGCGCGCCTTCGCCAAGTTCGATCTGCAGCACCCCGTAGCCATGCGCGACCAGCGGCGCGATCCGCGCCTCGAGCTGTGCGCCCGCGAAGCGTTCGTACTGCTGGAAGTGCTGCGGCCGGAGAAACATGCCCTCCGACCACACCGGCTTGTTTTCCCACGTCACGCGATCCTACCCCCTTCGCGGCGTCTCACCGAACAGACTTCATGAACTTCTCATAGCCTTCGCGAAAGGCCGATCCCATGACTCCATTCGCGTTGGACGTCGCGTCCTTGCGCAGGTTCTCATAGATCGTGACATAGATCGACCATCGATCTGTGCGCCGCGAAAAAAGACCCTTCTTCTCACCCTCGGCCGCAGCCAGCAGTTTCTCCATCTCGGCCGGAGAAAGCCGGGAGAACACCGTGGTCAGCGCGTTCTGCACGCCCGCGAGCATGGCCATCTGATGCCGCTTGATATCCTCGAAGGCGGTGCGCAGCGCCTCCTCTCCGTCCATGAAGCCCGGCAGTGGATTGCCCAGCACCACCTTGGCCGCTTCGAACGCGGGCAAATGCTTGAGCGGATTGTTGCGGCCCCCGCTCATCTGGGTGCGCTCCACCCGGAACTCGTCCTTGAACGTCGCACGATCCTGCAGAATGTCACACAGCGCGAGCATGACCTGCCGGTAGAACACACCGAGGCGGTACATCGCATCCGGCGGCAGCTTGAGCTCCTCTGGCGTAAACCCGGCGCCTTCGTAGAACGCAGCCCAGCTTGCAGCATCGCCCGGACCGGCAATTGCTGAAGGCGCACTCGGTGGCACCGGGGATGGGGCTGCCTCGGGAATAGGGCGAAGAGCGGGGCTGGGCGGCGTATCCTCACCCAGCGGCGGGAGCACGCCAAACGGGGCATCAAGTCCCGCAAACGGGTTCGCGGCATCCGGCTCGACCGTAGACGGCGTCAGCGGCGGTAGCGGGCCGGCGCCTTGCGGAGAAAACGCGAAGTCCGGAATCGGCAATCCATCGCCCACACCGTTGCCCGGATTGGCCCAGTCGTCGGGTATCGTCAGGTTGCTGGCGAAAGGGTCCACCTCCGCCATGATGGGCCTTGCTTCATAGGCCTGGCCGAACGGCTCACCGAAGCCGAAGTTGCCGATCGGCGGAAGCGGCGGCGGCGGGGGCGGTGCAGTCGGGATGGCGTTCAATCCCCCCGGCCCAGCCAGAAAGTCATGGACTTCGCTGCCGAAGTTCAGACCGCCATCACCGAAATGGCTTCCACCCATGTCGCCAAGAAACGGGCTGACCTCGCCCGCGCTCCATATGTCATTACCTGCGGTGCTGGCCTGCGGCAGCGGTGCCACCGGCGGAGGGGCCATCGACATTGTCCTCGCCGCATCGGGCGTGCTGACGGCGATGACGAAATCATTGATCAGCAGACGGTCTCCCGGGCGGATTGCCACAGGCTGCCCCGGCAGGATCCGCTGGCCGGGGGCATTCAGTGCCACCCCGTTCTTGCTGGTATCGGTGACGAACAGATCGATCCCGAGCGCCGCTATGACGCAGTGTTCGCGCGAGACGAAGCCCTGATCATCCGGCAGAACGAGATCGGCGGACTTCTTGCTCCGCCCCACGATGAGCTGACCGGCGTCAAGCTGGCGTATGTCGAAATAGCTGCCTGGCGGATCATTCAGGCGCGATACGATCAGGGTCCACATGGCTTATTGCGCCGGAGGCGGCAATTGCGCCACGCGGTCGCGCAATGCAGCCTGTGCTTCGGCCCCATTGCCGCCGACCAGCAAGGCCATGCCCAGCGGCAGAAAATCGGCAAACGCGATGCGTCCCTGAAGCGCAGGGTCCGTCGCCAGCAATTTCAGCGCGATGCGCGTCGCCACGCCGGCGAGATGAGGTGCAGGCGGCACCGGCTGCAATCCGCGCGGAGCGATCGACCGGCCCGACCAGAACGCCGCGGTCGCCACCCAGGACGGCGCAAGATCGCGGTTGGCGGCTTCCGCGGCTTCACCGGCAGCTTCGGCATCGGCCGCACTGCCCGTCTGCACCCAGCGCTCGGCCGCGACCAGCGCGGCGAGATCAGTCCGGCGCGCATCAATGTTGGGTAGAATCCGTGCCGCCATGCACCCCCACCACACCGCATGACGATGGGGCAGGATCAACGCGAGTGAATGGATGGCATCTCGCGCATTTCCGCCATCGATCATGGCTTGCACCAGCTGCTCGGGATGCCCGATTTCGGCGAGCAGGGCGCGCCCTTCCGGCTCGAGGTCTGCCTTGGCCTCAAGTTCGGCTCGCTGGAAGCGCAGCGGAATTGAGATGGGTGAATTCGACATCAGTTGATCATCACAATGCCGCCCTTGACGGTCAGCATGCCATCGGCCTTGACCTCACCAATCGGTCCGGAAATCGAGAACTGGGCCCCGCCTTGCATTTCCACCTTGGTCTCCGCCTTGATGGTGATCTTCAGGGCCTTGATTTCGATCCCGTCCGGCTTCAGCGTTATGGTCGAGCTTCCAACCTTCAACTGGATTTCAGCCTTTGATTCCAGAAGGTTCTTCTGCTGCACGGTAATGGTTCGGGTCTTCTCTACGTCGACCTTCTCTTCGCCCGTTACCTTGCGGGTCCGATTGCGCTGCACCTCGAGCGTTTGGTCGCGCTTGACCGTGCCCCAATCGTCCTGATCGATCACCCGTCGATAATCGCGCCCGGTATAGAGCTTGATTTCCTCCGAGCCGCTCTTGTCCTCGAAATAGAACTCCTGCGTGATCGAGCCGTTCTTCTCCGTGACAGACCGCCAGCCCGACTGGGTGACCTTGCTGGCCGGATCGAACGGGTAGGCCTGCGAAGGGGTGTACATGCAGCCGGTAATGATCGGAAGGTCGGGATTGCCATAGAGAAAATCGACAATCACGCGTGTGCCGATGCGCGGGAAGAACTGCGCGCCATGCGTGGAATGCGACCACTGCTGCTGCACCGGCAGCCACACCGATGGCTTGAACTTGGGATCATTCCTGGCATTCGAAATCAACACCGGAACGCGCCACTCCGTATCAACCTTGATTTCACCTGTGGAGGTACCCTCAAGCCCGATGACCCCCAGCAGCGGCCCCGGCGCCACACGCTGCGGCACATTCACGGGTGGGCGATAGCTCTGCGAGGCATCGATCGCGGAAAACTGGTTGCTGTAAGTGGCGTGCTGGCCACCGCCCAACATCCACGGATCGCGCGCCGAATGGACCACCCTGGTGAACACCACCCGGCGCGGCACGAGATCGTCCGCTCCCTTGAGTTCCGCCCGCCCGCCAGCCATCACGCTGTGTTCGGTCGAATTGCCTTCGACGAACTTTGCCGCCTGCTCGCTATGCCCGTCGGTTGCCTTTTGCCTGCTGGCAACGTCCGCCGCTGCGAGCGCTTCAAACCCGATCGTTTCGTATTCGTGGGTATAGACCGCACCCCATTGAAGGCTTGAGGTACTTGCTTCAAGGAACGGCGTATCGAGCTTGTTCACATTGAAGGAAACATGCTTCGATTTTCCAGGCAGAGCCGCAAAGCTGCTTTCCAGCACATCGACATGACCGATGGGAATATCGCTCTCGCATTCGAGCGGACTGCCTTCGATATCAATGTAATCGGCCGGCTTGTTCGTCACAATCATCTTGTGGCGGTATGGCCCCGAGTTGCGGTCATACGTGAAGAAATACATGATGCCGTCTTGCGCAAGCAGCCGCGCCAGAAAATCTATCTCACTTTCATCGTACCGCACCGCATAACCACGCTTGGGCGGATTGGGCGACAGCGACACTGTCTTCACCAGACCGGTGACATCGGCGCACATCGCCTCGAAGATTTCTTTGCTGCTCTTGTCCTGAATGAACTGTGTCGCCTTGGTATAGGACAAGGCGTGATACGCAGGCCTGATCGACACAAAGATACGCCCCAGATCGCCATCTGCGACGCGGCGGGCGGCATAGATACGGCCGGCAAACACCCGCACGTGGCCCATGTCCGGGCTGACATCAAACTCCGCGAGTTGGCCGATCCACTCCGAAAGCTTCGGTGGCTCGCTACTGGCCAGATGGATCAGCTCAAGCCGGTATTCGAACGGCTGCGAGATTTCCTCACGCCCCTCGAAACCCAGAAGCGCGTAATCGCTTATCGTCGCACTGGCGAGAGTGCGAAGATTGAGAAGGTGTTCGCCCATCGCTGGCCTGTGGCAAAATGCCGGTTCCGTTCAAGGGGCAGCCCCGACAAGGGCCGCCCGCTCGAACGAAGCCAGATCAGCCGACCTTGTTGGTTTCGAGGCTGTACACCAGATGAGTCGGGCTGCCGGTCTGCTTGCCGTCGCGGTCGGTGTAGCACCAATCGAACTTGGTAAAGTTGAGCGAGAGGCTTTCCGACGGAATGTCGCCGCCCGACGAGATCGAATAGCCCGAAATGATCACATCCTCGAGCTCCAGCACCAGATAGGCGACCGACTCGCCCTTGGTCGCCGCAGTGAACGAAATCGTCCCCTTGCCAACCGGATCGCCCTTGAGAAGGGCCTTGAAGAGACCTTCCGAGGACTTGTCGATGATCTTGGTTGCCGTGATTTCCGAAACGCTCGGCTCGCTCGAGGTGCGGTTGCCACCGCGCGCGCTCGAAACACCGAGGCCGGCACCCCACTGGCAGCTCATCAGTTCGATCTGCTCCTTGAACGAATCGTCGGTGGAACCACCCTTGATGCTGTCAAACTTGAGATAAATAGCCATGATTAGCCTCCTTACGACTGACTCAATATTCGGGTTTTACGCCCGCTTATACTAAAAGTATCATGTGATCTTGAATGCGTAATCCAAAGCTTCACCTTCAGTAACTTCAACCTTGGTGACGTCTTTACCCTCTGCCCGAAGTTCAAGCAGCTGGCCGGCAAGGTCTGCGAGCAGTCCACGCTTCAGGATGTTCTCGATGTTACGCGCACCGCTTTCAACTTCGGTGCACCTTGCGACGAGCCGGTCGAGAAGTGCGTCGTCCCACGTGAACTCAGCACCATAGCTCGAAGTGACCCGGCGACGAATACGATTGAGATTGATGACCACGATCTCGCGCAGGATCTCAGGCTCGAGCGGGAAGAAGGGTACGGTCACCACACGGCCGAGGAAGGCCGGCTTGAAATACTCGAGCAGCGCCGGACGCAGTTCCTGTGCAAGTTCTTCGGGCTCGGGCATTTCGTCCTTGCCCTTTGCGCGGCACAGATCCTCGATCGTGTCGGTGCCGGCATTCGATGTCATGATGATCAGGGTGTTCTTGAAATCGATGTCGCGGCCCTGACCGTCCTTCATCATGCCCTTGTCGAACACCTGGTAGAACACATCCTGCACGCCCGGATGGGCCTTTTCCATCTCATCAAGCAGGATCACCGAATAGGGCTTGCGCCGCACCGCCTCGGTCAGAACCCCGCCTTCGCCATAGCCGACATAGCCGGGCGCTGCGCCGACGAGGGTGGATACTTTGTGTTCCTCTTTAAATTCACTCATGTTGATCACGGTAACGTTCTGTTCGCCGCCATAGAGCAGCTCGGCCAGCGCCAGCGCGGTCTCCGTCTTGCCGACACCGGACGTGCCG
Organism: Novosphingobium sp.; assembly: GCF_019748365.1. Taxonomy (GTDB): domain Bacteria; phylum Pseudomonadota; class Alphaproteobacteria; order Sphingomonadales; family Sphingomonadaceae; genus Novosphingobium. The sequence continues at coordinate 93,897 of NZ_JAIEPN010000043.1, read as the reverse complement.
CAAAACAGGAATATTCCCAAAGGCTTGCGCGGATCAGCCAGCCCGGCGCGCGCCGTCTTCACGGTCTGCGCGATCATCTCCAGCGCATAAGGCTGCCCCTTGATGCGTTCGGCCAGCTTCTCCGAGACACTGAGCACCGAGCGGATCTCGTCGCTGACCATGCGGCCAACCGGAATCCCGGTCCAGCCTGCCAGCACTTCGGCCACCGCGTTGTAATCGACAACGTCGTGGATCATCGGGGTTTCGCCCTGAAGCTCCGCCAGCTTGGCCTGTTCCTCGCGCAAGGCAGCAATCGCTGCCTCCGCTTCGGGTGTGCCATCGACCGCGTCTGCCGCCGCCGCACGCGCTGCCGCCACGGCCTTGACCGCCGCGAGCTCGGCCTGCCAGGCCTCCGTCCGCTCGGCCTTCTCGGCCTCGATCCTTTCACGCTCCGCGGATTTCTCCGCCAGCTTGGCAGTCACGTCAGCGCCGGCCTTGCCTTCACGCTCAAGCATCCGCACTTCGGAATCGAGCAGCCCCAACTGCCGCTCAAGGTCCTCGACAGCCGCCGGTGTGGCAACCTGGCTGATACCCACGCGGGCGCAGGCCGTATCGAGCAGCGAGATCGCCTTGTCCGGCAATTGCCGCCCGCTGATATAGCGGTGCGAGAGCCCAGATGCGGCCTCCAGCGCTTCGCCCAGAATGGCGACGCCGTGGTGCTTCTCCAGCACGGGAACCAGCCCGCGCAGCATCGCGACTGCCAGTGCCTCGCTCGGCTCCTCGACCTTCACCACCTGGAAACGGCGGGTCAGCGCAGGGTCCTTTTCGAAGTACTTCTTGTATTCGGCCCAGGTCGTTGCCGCGATCGTGCGCATCTCGCCGCGCGCGAGCGCAGGCTTGAGCAGGTTGGCAGCGTCATTCTGCCCTTCCGCCCCGCCAGCGCCGATCAGCGTATGCGCCTCGTCGATGAACATGATGATCGGAATCGGACTTTTCTTGACCTCTTCGATCACCGATTTCAAACGGTTCTCGAACTCGCCCTTGATCCCCGCGCCCGCCTGCAACAGGCCGAGATCAAGCGAGAGGAGGCGGATGTTGCGCAAGTTCTCGGGCACGTCGCCCTGAATGATGCGCAGCGCAAAGCCTTCGACCACTGCGGTCTTGCCGACACCGGCCTCGCCCGTGAGGATCGGGTTGTTCTGCCGCCGGCGTGTCAGAATATCGATGATCTGGCGGATTTCCGGATCGCGGCCGAAGATGGGATCGATTTTTCCATCCGCAGCCTGCTGCGTCAGGTCGATGCAGAATTTCGAGAGCGCATCGCCGCCGGGCGCGCCCGCCTGCACAGGTGAAGCCGACTTGCCGCTGCCGGTGGCCGGCGCCGCAGTCGCCGCAACAGCTTCTTCCGAACTTGCGGTGATCGCCGCGAAAGCGCCGCGCAGGGTTTCGGCAGGGATCTTGGCGAAGTGCGAACTGGCATCGCGCGCAATGCTCGACAAGTCATTGGTCGTAAGCAGCGCAAGCAGCAGGTGGCCCGAACGGATCTGGCCGGCACCGTATTCAAGCGAACCGACCAGCCACGCTTCACGAATTAGCTTGACGAGGTTGGGCGCAATCGCGGGCGAGCGGCCATTGCCCGTCTTGAAACCATCGATCTGGCGATTGATGTCCTGTGCGAGCCGGCCAATATCGACATCGAAGTGACTGGCGATCATCGCCACATCCGAAGTCTGCCGCTCCAGCAACCGATTGAGCCAATGCTCGATTTCTATGTCATAATTCGTCCGCGACAGCGCGAGGCCTGCAGCAGCCTCGAGCGCCTGCCGGCACGTATCATCCAGCTTCGCGATCAGACTCTTGAGATTCAACTCCACGTTTCTGCCCCTCCCTCACCATTCCCGAATCGAGTCGCTCGATCGTTCCGTGGTGTCTTTCGGCCCGAACCGCTGGAGAGCCCGGATTTACCGGATTGGCTGTTCCTGTTCGTGTTCCTCTGAGCCCCAGCGAGCCCGAGTCCGACCATCACCATACTTCCAGACGCGCATACAATGCCCTTCAAATTGGCAGCGTCAACCGAATATGCATTGATTCACGAAGGATCGGACCATTTAGGAACAAGGACAATAACGACGACGTGTGACAACAATTGTAATGGTAAGCACAGTCTTGACTACGCTCACCCTCTAGAAAGCGCGGCTGAGTCGATCGGAATCAGGCAGTCATCGGCAATTCCGTTCGGTCGCACCGGTGATCCCAGCCAAGTCGTCCAACCGAGCATGGCAGGTTCATCGCTCGCGCCAAGGCGCAATTGCGGGATCACATCTGTCGCAACCAGCAGCCGCAACGATGGGCGCTGCTCGATTCCGGCCGCCAAAGCGCAGATCTGGGCAATCTTGCGCCGGTTCCCGGGCTGACAGCAAAACTCCTGCACCCGGCTCCACGATAGCGGCCCGACTTCGACAACGAAGTGGTGCTGCGCATCGAGCACGCTGGAGCCGATCATGGCCGCTGCGCTCGCGCCAGCCCCTTCCGCGCCGGGACCTTCACCAAGCCGGGCAAAGCCCGCCAGAGGGCCGCCGATCCGGGTCTGCTCAGACAAGGGCACGGCCATCCAGGTGGGCGTCCCTTCGATCAGACGAAGCGGAAGCCCGGTCAGGACCTGCAGCACCGTCTGCACGCTGGCAGCACTGCGCCGGGCATCGGCAAGATGCCCGACGAGGGTGACCAGCGCAGCATCGGGCACATCAAGCCGATTGCGCGCACCATCGCTGGCCACACCGGCGAGTGTGACGAGCGCCCGCTGAATATCGTCCTGCGCGCCTGTGCTTGCCGCCTTCTGCCGGGCTCCACGCTCCGCCATCAGAGGCCAAGAGTATTTCTCCGCGATGCGCCAGAAAAACGACAGGGTCCGGTGATCGAACAGCGCAAGGAAATGGGAGAACGCAAAATCGCGCGCGCGCCGCCGCTGCAACTGCAATTCGCTATAAGCCTGCGGCAGCGCCGGTGTCGCCCCGGCAAAGCCCATCACGTTGGCCACGATGCTCAGGCGCTTGTCCGCGGCGCCGGCCGGATTGGCACGTGCCGTTTCCGGGCCTTCGGACCAATGATCGCTCCGCGCGATATCGGTCACGGGCATGTGCATGCGATCGGATGCGGAAAGCCGCGAAGGTTCCGCCACCGGCGGCGCATCGCGCCCGAGTTCGGCGTCGTTGCCATTGAGCCATGCCCAGACATGCGCCTGCCGCACCGCCTGCACGAAGGTCGAGCGGCGCAGACGGTCAAGCAAAGTGCCAACCGCGATCAACGACGCACTCCGCCCATCTCGGCCCGCCGCCTTGCCATCACACCAGCGGCCGATCGCCGACGCGCGGCGGCCAGGTTTTCCAGGCCCCGGTTTCGCGCTGGAGCCGCGCCGTCACGCGCACGAAGCTGTTGAGCGCACAGGCCCCTGCAAGAAACCGCTCGATCACTGCACAGAGCAGGAACGAACCCGATCCGGAAAGCCGCTCGTCATCGATCACCAGTGTCACATCGATACCGGAACACATCGCAGCATGCCCGCGAAAGCGCAGCCGCGCGACGCCGGGTTCCGAGGAGATGCCGATCAATCGTTCGCGCAGATACTCGCTGTCGGGCGTATTGCCGGTGTCGTAGATCGCCAGAACTTCGCGCAAGGCCTGCGCAGACCGCTCATTACCCACCAGCGAAAGATAGTTGAGCGACAGCTGACCGATCAGTTTCCAATGGGCTGCCGATCCGCGCGTGGGCCGCCGGGTCGGCGTCGGCTTGGTGAGCGCGCTGATACCGGCAAGGCCATTGATCGTGCCAGCAACCTCAAGCCAGGGCCGTCCGCCACCGAAGGGCAACCGCGCCGGCAATTCGCGATTGGTGGCAAGGATCGACGCGTTCACCACAGTGGTATCATCGACATGCAGTTTTGCCGCGAGGTCCGCAACGGTCAGGAAAACATCGTCACCCCCGCCCTTGCTGAAGCTGGAACGCCGCGAGACCGCATGAAACAGGGTGCTGGATGCATTCGTGCCGGGTTCGAAGGAATAGAGCGAAGGCGCCTCGATCCGTTCGCCGCTAGCCGTCTGCAGGATGACCTTGGTGACCGAATGGACTTCGAGCGCATCCTCGGCGCGGGCATCGGGTACGATGCGGTATTCGACCGAGGTGTGATCCAAGTGGATCGGCTCCGCTTCCACCGGGAACAGGTTGAGTGCAGGAACGGCATGCAGATCGAAATCGTCGGCGCGCACCACGCGCTCAAGCTCGCTCGCCACGCGGTCGAAGAACAGGTAGAGCTCGAAGCGGTTGCCGGTCGCGACAAGCAGCCGACGATCGAGGCCGGAAATCCGAAAGAACAAGTGCTTCTGCGGATAGGCGAAGTGTTCCTGCAGCAGCCCGTAGGACTTGCGGGCGGTCGTGGTCTGCGGCAGCAGCAGGCCCGCTTCATCGAGGCCCAGCAAGGTGACGCAGTCCTGACCCAGCAGCGCGGCACCGGCATCGCCTGGCCCGGTCGCCACAGCAGCGCCGAGAAAGTTGGCACCGAGCTGCTCCAGCAGGATCTGGGCGCGCCGGCCGTCACTCTTGATGAACAGGCGCAGGCTCTCGATGTCGAGCGCGGCGAGATCGACTTCCGGTTTGGTCGTTTCAAACACGAGCCGCAACATCCCGCGCGCGCCGGGAACCGAGACCGGGGCATCGAACGGTGGCCCCACCATCGCGGCTTCGGAGAGGCGCAGAGGCAGCAGCCTGGTATCGGCGCACAAGCGGAACTGGCAGGCCACGCCATCCAGCGCCTCGGTGGTGATCATCGTGCCTTCGGGCACCAGCGCGGGTTCCGCCAGCTCGGCCTCAGGCTCAAGGCGCACCACCATGAGCGAAGGAATCGGCTGGATCAGGTGCGGATAGAGCGTGAGCAGCAGGGCATCGGACAGCTCGGAGTAATCCTCGTCGAGCTTGTGCCGAAGCCGCGCATTCAGGAACGCCACCGACTCGATCAGGCGGTTGACGTGGGGGTCCTCGATCGCGTCCCGGCTGATGCGCAGACGTGCGGCATAGCGGGGATAGGCTTCGGCAAATGCCCCCGCATTGCGTTTGAGATAGTCGAGTTCGCGCTGATAATAGGCAATCAGGTCGTCGATCATGCGGTGAGCTTCACTTCAATCGCGCGGTCGCCCGGTCGCACGGCCGCTTCGTACATCACCGGCTCCTCGCCTTGCAGCACGGTCAGCACGGCCGTGATCCGCAGGCGCATCCCGCGTGAGGTCGGTCCGTGCTCCATCTCGATTTCGATCGATGACAAGCGCGGCTCGTGCTCGCGGATGGCCTGCGCGATCACGCGCCGGACGCGTTCGCGCACTGCCGGCACTGACATGTCCTCGGTGGAAAGATCGGGCATGCCGTAAGCGACAATCGTGCGCTCCAACCCCGGATAGCGCTCCAGCACGGGCAGCCAGGGGCGCGTGGTGTTGAGCAGGCTTTCCAGATCGCGGCGCAGCGCCACCTTGTACCGGGCAACGGCCTCTTCCTCGGTCTCGTAATGATCGGCCGATCCCGCCGGATCATCGTCCATCAGCCGATCGATCAGCGACTGGGTTATCGTGAGCGCCATCAGCCCGCCCCCTCCGTGCCGATCACGGTGGTGAGACGAAACTCGGACGTGATCTGATCGAGCTGATAGTGCGGACGAAGGTAGATGTCACAGCCATAGCTGCCGGGCTTGCCGGGCAGTTCGGCGACGCTCACGCGGCCCTCGCGGAGCGGGTAGCGGACGCGCATTTCCGGGCTCGCGTCATCGTTGCCGGTGACATAAGTCTGCAACCAGCGCTGCAGCAGGCGCTCGCACTCGGCCGCATCATTGTACTTCCCCACCCAATCGCGCGCGATCACCTTTACGTAGTGGGCAAATCTGGCCACGCACAGCACATAGTTGAGCATGCCGCCCATCTTGGCATTCATGCGCGCCGCCTCGCCATCGTAATCGGGCGGACGGTGCAGGCTGGGAAGGTTCATGAACGCGACATTGCCAGTGAGGTGCATCTGGCGCAGCGCCAGAAGGCCATTGTCGTTGAGCACGACTTCCTGACCTTCGGAAACAGCAGCCTCCACCGGATAGCGCACCACGAAGCCGGGCTCATCACTGGGGATGAAATGGCGCACAGGGCCATCGACAAGCCCCCCCTCGCCCGGTGGCACGGTGCCGCGGATCGCCGCCGGCCAACGGTGCCGGGCCATGGCGCGCAGGGCCACGTGCGCGAGGGCGAAGCCGCCATGGAGCCACAGCAGGTCCCGCGTGTCCGAGACTTTCTCGTCATAGACGAAGCCGAGCCGGGGATGATCGCGCCCCCGGTGCGGGTGGCGCACCAGCAGGCGTGTAACCACCCCGGCCAGAAAGCGGCTGTCAGGGCGCAGGCGCATCCGGTTCCAGCGGCCGAACTGCGGATCGGCAAATGTCGCGCCAAGTTCCTGCCGCAGGTCGATCTCGTCGAGCTGGTCGAGCGCGAGCATCGCAGGGTCGACACCGAATACGAAGGGCGTGAACGCTGCGGCTGCAACGCCCATCAAGCCTTCGAGTACTTCGACATCATCAACCCTGCTGCCGCGGCCGAGCCGGTGCGACACGGCATGATCTACGACGACCATGCCATAGGGCCGCCCGCCCGGCATGCCGAATTCCTGACTGTAGACCAGATCGAAAACGGTGCTTTGGTCAAAATCGAGCGCGCGTTCGAGGTCGCGCGCTATCTCCGTCCAGCGAACATCAAGAATGCGGACACAGACCGACGGATCATCGAGATCATCGATCAGCCACCTCACCCCGCGCCACAGGGCTTCGAGCTTTTTGAAGGCCGGATGATGCAGGATAGCATCCAGTTGCCGGCCCAGATCGCGATCGATCCGGGCGATGAGCGCATTGACGCGCGCACGCACGGCAGCCGAATCAGACCGTTCCCTTGCAGACGAAAGCGCCGCTGGCGTCGTCTCCGCGTCAGGCACTGCGGCCTTGGCTGGCGACGACGCCATTGGCTATGCCGCGTATCAGGCCGCGGTCGGGATGCGGGCAACCAGGCGCATCGAGGTCGTCAGTTCCTCAAACTGCAGCCAGGGCCGCAGGTGCGCCACCGCGCTGTAGGAGCCGGGCGAGCCCGGCACTTCCTTGACCTCGACCCGCGCCTCGCGAAGCGGGTACTTGGCACGCGATTCCTGCCCGGCACCTTCCGTCGCGTTGACGTAGTTCTTGATCCAGCGGTTCAGCCAGGTCTCGCAATCGCTGGCTTCCATGAACGAGCCGATCTTGTCGCGCGCCATCACCTTGAGATAATGGGCGAAACGGCTCGTCGCCATGATGTAGGGCAGACGCGCCGAGATCGCGGCATTCGCCGTTGCCTCGGGCCGGTCGTAGACCTTGGGCTTCTGCGTGGTCTGCGCACCGAAGAACACCGAGTAATCGGTATTCTTGTAATGACACAGCGGCAGGAACCCGAGGTCTGACAGTTCCTTCTCGCGGCGGTCGGTAATGCCGATCTCGGTCGGGCACTGCGTATCGAGATCACCGTCATCCGACTGGAACACGTGGGTCGGCAGATTGGCAACCTTGCCGCCGCCCTCGGCCCCGCGGATGGCAGTGCACCAGCCATACTGCGAGAAGGCATCGGTCATCCGCGCCGCGAGCGCATAGGCCGCATTCATCCAGCAATAGTCATCGTGATCCATCGCCTTGGGCGCACCATTGGCATCGCGCGGTGCTTCCTCGTACTCGAACGCCTCGACCTTTTTGGTATCGCGGCCATAGGGCAGGCGGGCAAGCACGCGGGGCATCGTCAGAGTGACAAAGCGGGCGTCCTCGGTCTGCCGGAAGCCGTTCCACTTCTGGTAGTCGGCCGTCTCGAACATCTGCTTCATGTCCATCGGCTTGGAGAGCTCCTTGAAGCTGTCCATGCTGAACAGATTTGCATCCGCCGCCGAAACGAAGGGCGTGAAGCCGGCTGCCGCGACGCTCGAGATGTTGGTGAGCAGCTCGATATCGTCGGGGTGCTTGCCGAAATAGAAGTCACCGACCAGCGCACCGAACGGCTCGCCGCCCGCCATGCCGAACTGCTCTTCGTAGACCTTCTTGAACAGGGTCGACTGGTCGAAGTCCGTCGCCTTGGCGAGATCGTTGGCGATCTCCTTCTTGGTGACGTTCAGCATCTGCACCCGCAGCGTGGTGCTGATTTCCGTGTTCTTCACAAGATAGTGCAGACCGCGCCAGCTGCCTTCGAGCTTCTTGAACTTCTCTGCATGCATGATCGCTGCGAGCTGTTCGGAAATTTGCGCATCGATCTTGGCAATCGCATCACGCAGCGTGACGGTGAGGTTCTTGTTGAACTGCACCGTTCCGCTCATCGCCTCTTCGGCGAGCGTGCGCATGAGTTCCTCGACCCGTGTCGGTTCGGTCTGCTTGGTGACGGCAATCGCTTCGTCCAGCAGGCTGACCGGAGCGTTCACAGTCTCGGTGCTGACGGCCGCGCCGCCTTGGGTTTCCATTTCTGCCATTGCCTTACTCCGAGGGCTTTTCGCTGTTGCCAAGCTGGGCGGAGAGCTGGCTCAGCTTGTCCTGATCGCCAAGAATCTGTTCGAGAAGGCTTTCGAGCTCTTCGGAACTGTCGGCCTTGGCCATGAGATCGCGCAGCCGGTTGCGGGTTTCCATCAGCTTGCGCAGCGGCTCGACCTGTTCGACGATCTTCTCGGGCTCAAAGTCGTCCATCGAGCTGAACTTGAGGTTGACCTCGAATTCCTTGCCATTCTTCTCGAGCGTGTTCTCGACCTTCATCTTCACGCCCGGCTCGATCTTGGCCATGACCTGATCGAACTTGTCCTTCTTGAGGTCAACGAACTTGCGTTCCTTGAGGCTCTTCTTGGCGACCGCGGAGTCGCCCGAAAAGTCACCCATCACGCCGACGACGAAGGGCAATTCCTTGACCTCCTGAGCGCCTTCGGTCTCAACATCATAAGTGATGTGGACTCGCGGCTTGCGCACGCGCTTGAGCTTGTCATGTACCGAGTCAGCCATGTCGATCTCCCTAGATTCCGCACGCGCCGTCAATTCAGCCCGTTGCCCCAAACCGGAGCCATCTCTCAGTTCTCGTCTTACGACTCTTTGTCACCCGACGGTGGCTTGATACCAGAGCGCCAGTAGAAATCCTTACGCGCCGAATCGTCTGGAATAAGTTCCGTCAGGAAGTCATGAAGACTCATGCGCGCCCTTCGGTCAACCTCGCGCAGCGTTTCAGCAAGCGGCGAAAGTGGTTCATGTTGCTGAAAGTAATCCGCTGCGGCGGCAATCGCCTTGAGCGCATCCTCGCGGCGCGTAATCTTGCCGGCAACAAAGCCGCCAGGCTGCGCAGCAGCAGCGCCGCCAGCGGGCGCTTCGCCTCCCCCGACAGGCTCGGCCTGCTCTGCCGGCGCTTCCTCGGCGGCCTGCGTGGGCGCCATCGTCAGGAGCCACTGGCGCATTGCGCGAAGCTCGTCGCCAAGCTTTGACGCAGCCGGCATCTGCGGCTTGGTACGTTCGATGATGAACCCGATGGCCCGCCGCCAGGCATCCTCAGCCTCTCCCGCCAGCTTCGCCTGACGCGACAGCACATCCCCCGAAAGACGCCGGGCATGCCCTTCAATCGTGCGGGTGAGCGTGCTCGCTTCATCGAGCCGCGCAGTCTTCGCCTCGCCGGAAAGGCCCTGCGAGGCGGCCATCGCAAGATCAGCCCGCACCTTGTCGAGATAGCGCAGATCGCCCTCGCCCGTGCGCGCGATCACCAGATTGCGCAGCGGCTGGATCATCGAGCCATCGCGATCGTTGCTGCCACCCGAAAGGCCGGACAAGGGCTGGAAGCGGGTTTCCAGCCCATCCTCGTCTTCGGCCGGGTACAGGCCCTGTTCCCAGAAGGCTTCGACAAGGTCCGCCAGCAGCGTCATCGCAGCGGCAAGATCGCCCAGCCCCTCGCTGCGGGCGGCGGCCTCGATCACCACGCTCATCGGCTCAAGGTCCTTGCCGTGCTCGGCAAGATAATCCAGCGCGTTCTCGGCCAGCGTTTCCCAATCCCAGGCGCCGGGAGGAAGCACGACATCATCGTCGGTCATTGCCGCAGTCTGCTCGATCCGGACTATGGCTTTGCGCTGCGAGCGAATCTCGCGCAGCAAATCTGCGGCATCACCTTCGTCGCCGCGACCATCTGATCCGACCGAATCGTTGATAGGAGCCAGCACCGCAGCCCGCCGTTCATCGTCAATGAGCACGCGCCACCCTCAAATAACCTCAAGCCCCAAGCAAACTGACAGCTTTCGCGTGCGCACTCCACTTTTTTTTGAACCGATCACGTACTACTGCTACTATCCCCGCACCACTGATCGGATCGGGAAAACTTATGCCGCCCGCCGCGCGACTTACAGATATGCATGTCTGCCCTATGGTTACAGGCGTTGTGCCCCACGTAGGCGGTCCGATCTCGGCGCCGGGGCAGCCTAACGTCCTGATCGGCTCCCTTCCCGCCGCCCGGGTTTCCGACATGGCGGTGTGCGTTGGCCCGCCTGATACGATCGTAAAGGGGAGCGCCACGGTGATCACCGGCAGCATGCCGCAAGCGCGCATCGGTGATCTGACCGCGCACGGCGGAAACATCGTGCTGGGGTGCTTCACGGTGATCGTGGGGGGATAACAACCCGTCAAGCAGGCTGTCAGGCTGTCTAGGAACTGAAATCCATCGTTCCGAATGACAGCACGGACGTGTTTTCCGCTTTCATCTTGACCGAAAGGCGCAGGCCGCCTCCTGCACCCGGGATCGGGAACGAAAGCATGGTGACCTCACCTTTCAGGGTATCAAAGACACTTGACTGGTTCTTGGCCAGATTTTCAATTGCTGCTTTCAGAACGCGACTGTTCTCGTACTTCTTCATCGTATTTGCGACAGCAATCAGGTTTGGATCAAATTTGCGCCCTATCGCCGCAAGTTCGATCAGTTCTGGCAGATTCCTGAAATACTTGTCCAATTTACCCAAGGCCAGATCGATGGAAAAATCGAACTCGGCCCCGCTCGCCCGGTCGAAATCTTCGGGCACTGCGGCATTGTACCCGACAATGAAGTTTATGCCGCCGGATCCGCCCAAGCCCAGGCCTATGCTCGCGGATTCCTGCTGAAAGGTGCACCATCTGGTGCGCCGAGGATCGGTGAAGGCATCATGGACAGACCAGAGAATGCCCTTCTGCTGACCTAACCCGAAGATGATCTCGCCGCCGCTCTCAAAGCCGAACCCGGCCCACATCCCATCGAACGCCACCGGGCTGCTCCTTTCAATCGGATGTGAGAACGGCAGTCAGCGCGGCTCAATACCGCACGATCTCCACGCGGCGATTGCTGGGATCGGTCGCGGACATGCCCTCGCGCGGATGGTCTGAGCCATAGCCCACCGCACGGAGCTTGGTCTGCGGAACGCCCTTGCTCACCAGATACTGCACAACGGCCTGCGCACGGGCGCGGGAAAGCGACCGGTTGAACGCGGCGGGCCCCTTGCTGTCGGTGTGTCCTTCGATGACGAACTGACGGTTGCCCGAGGCGCTGGCGAGCTCGCGCGCGAACACGTCTGCCTGCTGGCGCGCATCCGGCGTCAGCTCGGCCGAGCTCTTTTCAAACGAAAGGCGCATATCGAGCGCACGGCGCGTGGCCGGAAGCGCCTGCGGCGTGCGGCGACCGGCACCGCCCATTCTCGCAGCCGAACCGGTGTTCACAAGGCCGGAACGGCCCGAAGCCGGTGCGTTGGGCCGGGTAGCAACCGGACGCGGGGCGGCACCGGAGAGGTGGAACCCCTTGGTTTCGCCGGCCGGGCAGACGCCGGTCGTCATGCACGGATCATCACCGGCATTCGCATCCGCGCTGCCACTGGCCTGCGGTGCCGGTGCCGCGCTCGGCTCATCACATCCCGAGACGAAGCAATGGATTTCGGACTCGCTTACCGGTGCACTCTGGCCAAGAGCGGGTTGGACGCCAGCCAGCGCCATGGCTGTCGCCAGAGTGGCAATGGAAACGCGGACCATCGCAATCATCCCCTAATTTGAAGCGAACTCGAATCAACTAAACATTGATAAACCTTAACCCGCATGCAGACAACCTTGTCGCGGTCCCTGATCGGCACGCGAACCCCGCGAAGACGGGCCAAGGATGTGCCGAGCATTCGCATCTGGATTGAATTGTTCTTGTTCGCCGCGTGATTTGTGCGATCACCTTCTGCCAAGGACCCGTGACATATCCAGTTGAGAACAGCATTGCGGGCGGAGAGGGCCATGGCGAAAGCGGAACCTTTTCAACAACGTTCGGGCCCTGCCCCTGCCCCTGCCAGTCATCCGGCGGCGGGGCTGGCATCGCTCGCGGCCGTCATCGCTTCAACCGCGGTGCTCCTTTGGGGCGTACCGGCGCTGTTCGGCATTCTGCTCTCCAACCCGGCGATAGCCGAAATGCCCGGAGCCTTGCTGGAGACCGCATTCACGTTGGCCACCTTCGCGCCGATGGGCCTGCTGGCACTGGCGGCGATCCGCCTATGGCGTTTGCCCGTGCCGATCGGTCGCGCGCCCGCGTTGTTCGCGGGAACGGGCCTCGCCATGGGCGTGGTCGGATTTGCCCTGTCACTTGCGCTTTGCGCGATTGCCGGAACGGCCAACGAAGGCCCGGCAGCTCCGCAGGGCATGGGCCTGCTCCTGCTGGAAGCGGCGCTTGTGCTGCTGCAGAGCGGTGCCGAGGAGCTGACTTTCCGGGGCTTTCTGCAGGCCGATCTGGCCCGGCGCTGGGGCCACACCCCCGCGGTGATCATTGCCGCAGTCACGTTCGCCATGCTGCACTTCGTGGTTGCAGCAAGTGAGCCCATGTCGTTCGTGACGATGCTGATGGGCGGATTGCTGTTCGGCTTCGCCTATGCGCGGTCCGGCTCCTTCCTCATGGCATGGATGATCCATTTCGGCTGGAACTCAGCGGAGGAACTGCTGTTCGGCCTCTATCCCAATCCGGGGTCCGGCACTTTCGGGGCGCTGATCAATATCGATCTGCGCGGCACGGGCTTGTGGGGCGGCGGGCCGGAGGGGCTCAATGCCAGCATCTCCTCGGTAGTAGTGCTGGCGGCTCTGCTGGTGGTAACCATCATCTGGCCCTCTGCCGAGCCTGCAAAGTCCCGCTAGGGAAGCTCGCGCGGCCTGGTTCAGACAGACCGCTGCGCGCGGCTCACGTCGATCGAGTCGCGCACCTGCTCGAAGGTTTCCAGCTGCGGGCCGGTCAGCGTCTTGTTCGTGCTGTTGTCGGGCTGCACGCCCAGCGGGTCGACCTTTTCGCCACCGATGTGCACTTCATAGTGAAGATGCGGCCCGGTCGAATGGCCCGTCGTGCCGACCTCGCCGATCTGCTGCCCCTGCGCGACGCGGACACCTTGCGCCATCCCGGCGGCAAAGCGGTTCATATGGAGGTAAAGCGTTTCCCAGCCATTATCGTGCAGGATCTTGATGAAGTTGCCGTTGCCCCCCTTCGGTCCGCAAAACTCCAGAACACCGGAACCTGAGGCGTAGATCGGCGTGCCGATCGGTGCGGCAAAGTCGATACCGCCGTGCATTTTCTGGTACCCCTCGATCGGGTGGATGCGCATGCCGAACTTCGAGGTCACGCGCGCGCCATCGACCGGCGTGCGCATCAGCGAACGGGCCACCGTCCGGCCGCTCGCATCGAACCATTGCACTTCGCCGCCCTTGTCGGGCTGGAAGCGGTAGACCGCCGCCGAGCGGGTCTGCGTGGTGAGCGAGGCATAGACCAGTTCCGGCGCGCCGATGGCCTGGCCCGAGGCGTTGGTCGGCTGCGAGAAGGCAAGCTCGAAGGCATCGCCCGCCGCCACTTCGCGCTGGAAGTCGAAATCGAAGGCCAGCGCCTTGGCAAACGGCGAGATCAGCGAATTGGGCACACCGATCCCGACCGCCGAGCTGTAGAAACTGTCACCGTCCATGATCCCGTGCATCACGACGATCTGGTCGCTGATTTGCGCCGCGATGCGTGTCGTCTCCAGCTTGCCATCGACCCCCAGCCTGACGATCGCGCCGGAGCTGTCGGGGTTCGACGCCTGCAACCGCACGAAGGTCAACGCATCGCCCGAGCGGGCCATTTCCAGCATCGCACGTATCTCGCCTTGCGCGGCGAGCGCGGGGCTGGCCTCGCGCGCGACATCCCCCGCCATCTGGGCAGAGAGGCCAAAGCGCTGCAGCGCTGTCTGCAATTCGCCGGATCCGGTCAGCAGCATGGCGCGCCGGACCGTGCCGGGGGCCGCAGACGACTCGGCGGCGAGGTTGCCAGCGGCACCCGGCACCGGGCTCGCCAGCTTTGGCCGCGTCAGGAATGCAGCAATGGCGCCTGCGGAGACTATCCCGGCGCCGAGGCCAAGCGCGAGAACGCGCCGCCGCGCCAGACCTTGCCGCGCTGCACTGAGCCCCTCGGCCGCAGCAGGTGACCACGCAGCAGCCCATTGGCGGGGATCGTAGGAATTCACCAGGGCCTGTTGCATTGCTTTGTCCCGCGCTGCGTTCGGACAAGGCGCCTTATCCCGCGCAATAAAGCCGCAGGTCCTTGTCAGGCAGTTATTGTTGCCGAGAATGGAGCCACCAGTCTATGACATTCGTCGAGACAGTCGTGGAGCGCGAACCGGTGATACCATTTCGCACGGAATCATGGGCGGTTACCGATACCGGTGCAGTGCGGCGGCACAACGAGGACAGCTACCTCGCATCAGATGGATCGCGGGTCTGGCTGGTGGCAGATGGCATGGGCGGCCTCGAGCGGGGCGATTGGGCCTCAAGCCAGGTCGTGGAGGCGATTGCCGCCGTCCCTCCCGTTGAAGGTCTTGAGGATCTGCTGGAAGCGATCCGAGGCGCGTTGACCGAAGCGAACGAGCGCATTCTCGGCGAGTCCGAGCGGGTCGGCAAGCAGATGGGCTCAACCGCCGTGGCCCTCGCGGTGCGCGACAAGCGCTTCGGCGTGGCATGGGTGGGCGACAGCCGCGCCTATCTGCTGCGCGATCGCCGTCTTTACCGGCTGACCCGCGATCACAGCCAGGTGCAGGAACTGGTCGACCACGGCGTGATCGACGAGGTTGCAGCCGCCACGCACCCCTTGCGCAACGTGCTCACCCGCGCGGTCGGCGTCGCCCGGCCGCTGGCGGTTGATACGATGATCGAAACCTTGTGCGACGAGGATCTGTTGGTTCTTTGCAGCGACGGCCTCTATGGCGTGATGGGGGAAGCGGCCATGCAGGATGCCCTTGCCAGTCAACCCTTTGAAGATGCGGCAAAGCAGATGATCGTGCGCTGCCATGAGCTCGGTGCGCCTGACAACATCACGATAGTGGGCGTGGCCACCGCGGAAGTGACCTTGGTCCAGTTCGGCGGAGCGGAGAACTGACGTGAGCGACGAAAAGGACGAAACGGTCTTTCAGCCTTCCGCATCGCCCGCGGCACCGGGCGATGCGGGTGTGCCGCAGGGTGGTACGCCGGGCCCCGATCCCTTCGCCGCGCCCGACGATCAGGAAGAAGGAACGGTTTTCGCAGCATCTTCCGAGCCGCCTGCCAGCGCAGCTCCGCTGGCCGGTGTCCCGCCCATGTCGCCGATCCCGGTTTCCGCGCCCCCGCTCGCCGCACCGGCCCCCGCCCCGGCACCCGCACGTCCATCTGGCGGCAAACACGCCTCGCTCGAAATCGGCACGGTTCTCAACCACATGTTCGAGATCAAGCGCTTCATCGCGCGCGGCGGCATGGGTGAAGTGTTTGAAGGCGTGAACATCGCCAGCGGCGAGCGTGTCGCCATCAAGACCATCCTGCCCGAACTGTCCGCCGATCCCAAAGTGATGGCGATGTTTCGCAAGGAAGCGCAGGCCCTCACCGAACTCTCGCACCCTGCGGTCGTGCGCTATCGCGGCTATGCGATGGAGCCGGAACTCGGTTTCTACTACATCGCGACCGGCTATATCAGCGGCCAGAATCTTTCGGATATCGTCGGCAAATCGACCCTCACGGAAGATGAACTGGCAGGGCTGCTGCGCAAGCTTGCCGAAGGTCTGCGCGAAGCCCACGAACTCGGCGTCGTTCACCGCGATATCTCGCCCGACAACGTGATCCTCGACAGCGACCGGCTGGACCGGCCCAAGATCATCGATTTCGGCATCGTCAAGGAAACCGATCCCGGCTCGAAGACGATCATCGGCGATGGCTTCGCCGGCAAGCCCAGCTATGTCGCCCCCGAACAGCTGGGCGATTTCGACAAGCAGATCGGTGCCTGGTCGGACGTCTACTCGCTCGGGCTCGTGATCCTTGCTCTCGCGCAGGGACGCAAGCCCGATCTGGGCGGCCTGCCCGCCGAAGCGATCATGAAGCGCCGCAACGGTGTCGATACCAGCGCGATCCCGCCGCGGGTGCGCAAGGTGGTCGACCAGATGCTGGTGGCCGATCCGCTCAAGCGGCTGCGCTCGATGGATGCGGTGATTGCCGCGCTCGATCAGGCCATGTCCGGCAAGGCACCGAAGCGCTCCGGCGCGCTGGGCGGAGCGAAGAACACTGGCGCGGCTGGCGCGGCCAAGGGTGCGGGGTCCGGGTCCAGCCTGCCCCCCAAACCGGTGCTGATCGGGGGCGGCGCGCTTCTGGCAGTCGCTCTGCTGGGCGGGATCGGCTACATGGCCTCGGGCGGCGGCTCGAAGACTGCCGCGCCTGACGCCACCAGCTCGGCGCCTGCCACATCGAACGTTCCTCTCGAGAAGATCGACGCAGCGGTGCAGAGCGCGCTGCCAGCGATTCCCTGCTCGTGGATGACCGTGGACGTCAATCGTGATGGCGCCGGCATTGCGTTGACGGGGTCCGGTGTCGCAGGTGCGCCGCTCGATGCCGAAAACGGCATCATTCAGGCGGCAAAGAGTCTGGGCGTCGAGGCAGGCAGCGACTTTACCGGCATCGCGCGGATCGATGACAGCTTCTGTCCGGTCCTCGATGAGCTGAACAAGTTTCGCGCCGGCCCGCCCATTCACATGACCCGCAAGCAGCCCGAGTATGAACTCGATACGATGCCGCCAGAGAGCTATTACAACGGACAGATTGGCACGAAAGTGATCACCGACTTGTCACTCGCGGGCGTGCAGGACGAGTTCGCGCTGTTCTCGATCGAAAAATCGAACGTAATCACCGACATCACGCTCAATCGCGCGGCTTTTCAAGCCGTTGTCGGCTCGCCCAACGTCGAGCGTTTGCCGGGCGAAGACGCTTATCGCATCAATCTTGAGACCAACGCGCAGCCCGGCTGGGCAGGTCTCGTGCTGATTACCGGAAAGGGCGGCTTCACCAAGGACTCGCTGAGTGATCTCGTCAGCGCCGGCGGGAAAGCGGCCTTCGAAGCCAAGGCGAAGGCCAACGGCTGGAAGGTCCAGATCGTCTGGTACAAGTTCGTCGATACGCAGCCCAATGCAGCGGCTGGCGGCAGCCCGGCGACAACCGTCCAGTAGCCGCAACGGGCGCCGGACGGAACGCTCAGCCTTTGGTCGAAGCCGCGTAGTGCTGCGCGAAGGCTTTGGCGAACACTTCGACGAAGCCGTCCTTCGTGCCGAACGCCTGCTCATAGGCGCGCCATGCTTCGGCCTCGCTGCGCGCGCTGGTCTTGATCGAGGCCGGGGCAAACTGGTCGAGCGCATGGTGCAGGCTTGCCTGCAAAGCCGCCTGCAGCGCGCGCTGATGCGCATCTATCGCGCCGCACATCGCCGCAATCCGCGCCTGCGCCTCTGCCGGAGGGAGCGCCAGCAGGCGCTGCAGCAGCGCCTCTGGCGGCAAGGGCGGATCGGTTTCTGCCGCGATGCCGAGATCGGCCCGCGCCTTTGCCCGGTCCGCCGCCTGCGCCGCAAAACTGGCCATCACAGCACGCAGCAACGCGCCGCATGCCGCCAGAACTTGCGCATCGGGCCCGGTAACATGGGCGCGCGACAGACCCGCCGCCTGAAGCAGGACACCCACCGCATCGGCGGCTTGGGGCGGAATGGTCGTGACAGGTGCTGGCTGGGGCGCAGCGCTCCATCCATTCGGGATCGCAGTGGCCGAACCGGGAGGCGCAGAAACCGGCGCCGCGCCGACTGGCCTACCCCAGCTGTCGTGCCCGGCAGGCACCGCCGCCGACTTTTCGGCGTCCTGCAGCATCGCGACGATCTCGCATCCGCCCACGCCGATCACATCGCCGTGGCGCAGCATATGCGGCGCGGTCAATCGGTGGCCGTTGATCATCGTCCCGCCGGTGCTGGTGTCGGTGATCCGCCAGGCCATGCCTTCACCGGCGATCGTGCAATGGCGCCGCGAGACCGAGAGATCGTCGAGCAGGAGGTCCGCTCCGGCACCGCGCCCCACGCTCGCCTCTCCGCGCTCCAGCTGCAGCGGGGCTGGCGGCTGTGCCCCCGGATACTTGCGCAGGGCGAGAATAAGCGGCATTTTGCCTCCGGTGTTTCCGGCTGCATTATTAGTTGGACGCAGACTTTGCGCAATAGCGGGAGACCGGACCTTGGATACAAGTCCGACGAGTTACGATCAGGTTCATTATCCATCCGCCGTCTACCGCACGACCACGCCCGAACATCTCGCCGCAATTGCCCGGCTGCATGGCCTTGATGCTGCCGATCCGCGCAGCGCGCGGGTTCTCGAGATCGCCGGTGGTGATGGACTCAACGTGCTGGCCATGGCGGCCGCCTATCCCGGCGCGCAGTTCGTCTCGTTCGATCTTGCCGCAAGCGCCGTCGCCCATGGCCAGTCGCTGATGGCTGCGGCCGGGCTTGCGAACGTCCGCATCGAAACCGCCGATATCCTCGACGCGGCCGGTTCGATGGAAGGGCCGTTCGATTACGTGATCGCCCATGGCCTCTATGCCTGGGTGCCGCCACATGTGCAGCGCGCGACGCTTCAGCTGATCGACCGCGTGCTCGCGCCGAACGGCATCGTCTTCATTAGCTACAATGCGCTGCCCGGCGGGCACATCCGCCTTGCCTTGCGCGATATGCTGCTGTTCGAGCTGGACGGCGTCGATGATCCCGAGGCGCGGATGGACCGCGCGACTGCGGTGCTGACCGAGTTCGGCCGTCCGCGCGATGATGATTCCGCATCGCAGGCGGCTTTGCGCCGTGCCGCGCGGCTGACCCTGAACAAGAATCGCCACACCCTGTTCCACGATGAACTTGGCCCGGTCTACGATCCCAAGTCGCTGCAGACGATCGTGGCGGAGGCTGCCGCGCATCATCTGGCCTATCTGACGGAGGCGCAAGCGGGCGGCTTGTTCCACGGCTTCCCGGGCGAAGCGGTGGACGATCGCGAGACCGTGCGGCGCGCGCAGCGCCGCGACAATGACGAGGTGAGCTTCTTTCACCAGTCGCTCTTCGTGCGCCCGGGCCGGCATCCGCTTCGTGTTCCCGATCCTGCCTGGCTGGGCACCCTGATGGCCGGAGTACCGGACAGCCTGCGCCGGACCGGTGAAAACACTTTCACCTCAAGCGCGGGCGATTTCGAGCTCGGTGATCAGATGCTGGCCGATTTTCTCGAGAAGCTGATCCGGATTGCCCCGGTGCGCGTGCCGCTGGCCGAACTTGCGGCCTCGCCGGACCATGCAACAGCGATCTTCCACCTCATCGACCGGGGGATCATCGAGCCGCATTCTCTCCCCTTCCCCGGGGCGCTGCAGCCGGGCGAGCGGCCAATTGTCAGCTCGCTCGTGCGCGCGCTGATCGCGCATGGGGTGCCTTATGTCGTGACGTTGGACCACCGCGTGGTTCAATTGAGCGAGGAAGCACCGCGCCGTCTGATGGCCTTGATGGATGGCACGCGCACGGCAGAGGAAATTGCCGCCGAAGCGGCGCGGATCGGGATTCCGCCCGAACTTGACGTCAACCTCGGCCTCAAACAGATCGCCCGTGCGGGAATGCTTGCCTTGTCAGCGGATATCTGAACGCGGCGGCTTAATGGACCGAGCCGATGCGGCCATCGAGGATCGCATCGAGCACAGCCGGGTGCAGCGGTGCCTCGAAGCGCAAGCCGGCGGTGAAGCCGCTGGTCCAGTCAACTGTTGCCGGGCGGGCTTCAAGCCCCGGCAGCGTGAGCCACACCAGCATGCCCGGCTTCACGGCATCCATTGAATCGATGCGCGCCGAACGGCAGGTAAGCTCGCTCACCGCCACTTTCGCGCGCAGCACCCCGCGGCGGTAGGTCGCGGTGATCACCGGGCCGTGCGGCGCTGAACTCCATGGATTGGCCTCGTTTCCGGCAGCGTGCTTGACCAGCATGGCGCGTATTCCCTGTGCGGGATCGGATGATCCTCGCTCACTAGGAAGAACGGCCCGGTAACCCTGCCTTTTAGGCAAGCAGGGCGCCCGGGCCGGTCATGCGGTGTTCTACGTAGATCTGGCCGCGTCAGGCTACGCGCAGCGTGGGTTTGGTCTCAAGCGACTGGTCGATCGTAGCGGCCACCATCTGCGCGGTGACAGCGCTGAGCGTCCAGCCCAGATGGCCGTGGCCGGTGTTGTAGAACACGCGCGGCCGATGCCCTGCGCCGACACGCGGCATCATGTCGGGCAGCATCGGCCTCAGGCCGGCCCAAGGCAGCACTTCACCGACGCTGACGCCGGGGAAGAGCTGGCGGACCCACTGGACCAAAGGAGCGATGCGGTCGGCACGGATGTCGCGGTTCTCGCCGTTGAACTCGGCCGTGCCGGCCACGCGGAAGCGGTCCTTGCCGAGCCGCGAGGTGACGATCTTGGCATCCTCGTCGAGTAGGCTGACCCATGGTGCCGCGCTCTGGCTCGCCTCGTCGCGCAGCATGACGGTGATGGAGTAGCCCTTGACCGGATAGACATTGACCCGGTCGCCGATCATCGCGGCAAGGCGGCGGCTGCCCACGCCGGCACAGATGACGAGGCCATCGAAGTGGCCGACATCCTCGATGCGGGCATCAAGCAGGCTCGCCGTGCGGATCGTAACCCCGCGGTCATGGACGGCAATCGCCTGCACCGCGCGATCAAGCTGCAGCACCGCACCCTTGCGCTCGCACGCGGCGGCGAGGCCGCGGGTGAACTTGCAGATATCGCCCGTCGCGTCAGAGGGCGTGTAGTAGCCGCCACAGTAGTCGCCGCTGACGGTCGGATCGATCCGGCGCATTTCCTCCGGGCTGACCTGGAAGCGATCAAGCCCGCCCGCGCGGACAAGCTCGTTGGTGCGCGCCGCATCGGCAAAGCTCTGCGGGTTCCGGTAGATATGGAGGATGCCGCGCTTCTCGCAGTCGAAATCGATGCCTTCGCGCTCGGCGATATCGAACAGGTATTTGCGCGCCTCGATCGCGAGCCGCACCGTTTCCATCGTGTTGACATCGTGCTTGGGGATTGCGCCGAGGAATTCGGCGATCCAGGAGAACTTGTGCCAGCCCGGGCGCGGGTTGAACAGCAAGGGCGCATCGCGCCGCGCCATCCAGCGCAGACCCTTGAAAACCGTCCCGACCGAGTTCCACACTTCGGCATTGCTGGCCGAGAGCTGCCCGCCATTGGCGAACGAGGTCTCCATGGCCGGCAGGGGCTGACGATCGATGACAGTGACGTGATGCCCGCGCTCGATCAGCGCGTAGGCCGTGGTAATGCCGGTGATGCCGGCGCCGATAACCGCAAAATGCGACATGAGCTCTTGCTCCATGATGAGTGAAATGAGTCTCAGCCGGCCCATGCGGGCCAGCGCGGCGTTCATTTCCCCATCTCTGTCGCTTGTGCCTGAGAGCTTGACCGTTTCGGTATCACGCACGGACTGCGCATGACCCTACACTTCGGCTTTCTCCGTCGGCGGATGGCCGCGAAATGCCGCGCCATCACTCTCCAGAGTGTCAAGACCGCACGGTTCCTGGTGCCTGAGAGTTTCCTGGGGGGTTGCTCCGTCGGCGCCGGATCGAAACAGAGGCTTCATCCGGGCTCTCCCATGCGGTCATCAAGACAATGGTTGCGGCGTTCTCCTTGTTGCGAAGGCCGTGGTGGCCAGAATGGCTTGCGAAGCAAGTAAGGTCATGACTCGAAGGCATGACCTTATCTCGCCAGTTGATTGTGCATCAGCGAAGAGATCAGGTCCAGCCCCTAATCCCGTTAGCCCACAGCGATCACTCAGCGCGCTGTCACCGCCGCCACAGCAGGCTTCGCCGCGTCACCCACCACGACAAAGGCGGCCCAGTAGAAGGGATGCGAGGTCTGCGGATCATCCATCAGGGCGGCCTCGGCCCCGGCGAGTGCATGACCGACCGACTCCGAGGGCTTGCCGGCAAGGAGGCCGCCGATCAGCCGGCGTGTCGCGTTGAAATCATCCGGGACCGGCCAGTGGCTGGCGATCACCGCGCGGGCGCCCGCACCGGTGAAGGCGCGCACCAGCCCGTCGAGCGCGTAGTTGCCGCCCGTCGTCACCCCGGCCTCGCGGCTCGCGGCGACAGTCGCCATGCCCGCCGTATCACACGCCGAGAGGATCACGAGATCGGCATCAAGCTTGAGATCGAAGATTTCGCGGAAGCTCAGCAGCCCATCCGATCCCTTGGCGGCAAAGCTCGTGACCAGTGCCGGGCGTGCCGGACAATCCTTGCGCGGGGCGGAAACCAGACCATGCGTCGCGAAGTGGAGGACGCGGTACTGATCGAGTGACGGATCGGCGAGGAGGCCGGCATCGGTAAAGCTCGTGCCGGTCTTCACCACGCTCATGCTGCCCAGCGTTTTGGCCGCAAACAGCAGTTCTTCAGGCTTCACCGGGCGCTGCCAGACCGCCAGCGGCCAATCGCAGCTATCCGCCACCGCCGTCACGGGCCGCTGTTGCGGAACCGAATTGTTGCCCAAACCGAGATAGGGGCGCCGCGCGGTCGAAGGTGCGAGAGCTCTCAGATCGAGGAAAGCGCGCGGACTGACCGCGATGGAGATCGCGCGCCCGCGCCCGAGCCAGGCGATGCCGGTAAAGTCGAATGCATCCGCATCGATATCGACCGTGCGCGCCTTGTAGGCCGCGATGCCGGCGTCGGCGGTGACCAGAACTGCAGGCGGCAGCTGGAGCATCGCCGCATCAGGCTCGAACACGAGGTGGCTCACGCCTGCGAGTTCGGCATCGACCGGGCCAAACAGCGCCTTGTAGAGGCTGCGCGACCGATCAAGATCAAAGGGCCGGTTGACCGCCCTCCCGTTCTCGATGGTAACGATGCTGTCGCGGATCTTCTGCACCTCGCGCGCCAGGGTGCTGCGCGAGAGCGGCACGGCATAGAGGCGGGCCGATCCGGCCGTCGCGTAGAGCCCATAAAGGTCCTGTCCGACCGCCACGAGCTTGTAGTAAGCCTCGCCGGACTTGAGCGCGGCCTGCATCTCGGCCAGCGCCGCCCGCTTGGGCGCGAGCGCGGTGTAACGCGGATAGGCCGCCAGCTTCGCCAGAAGCTGGGTCTGCTCGCGGCGCAAGGCCTCGAGCGTTTGCTGCTGCGTACCAAGCTCGGTCGTCTCGGCAGCGGTGGGATTGGCAAGCCCACCAAGCCGCGCAACTTCCCCCTCGGCGCGCGCGATATCCCGGCCGCGCGCGAGCGAGAGGCGGAACAGCGCCGCCGCCGCATCGTTGCCTTCGGCCAGTTGCCGCGCGAGAATGGCCTGCGTCTGCGCCACGCCCGGACGCTCGAGCACTTGCGCCGCGGCAAACGCGGCGGCAGCGTGTGCAGCGGGATCGCCGCCCTCACCCACCAGCAGGCCGAAATAGGGCGCGAGCAGGTCGCGCAAGGTGGTGCCGCTATCCGGGACCGACGCGCTTTCTTCAACCACGGCGCCGAAGAGCTTGGCGGCCTCGCTGCGATCACCGGCGGCCAGCAGGAAGGCAGCCTTGCGCGCTTTGGCGGACAGCACTGCCGGTGACGCCGGATAGGCCGCTTCCAGCGCGGCAATCGCGCGGTTGAAGCCTGCCTCGGCCTCGCCTTTGCGTCCGGCCGCTCCGGCAATCTGAGCCATCTCGATATCGATTTCGGCCGTGAGCCAGACGATCGAGCCGACTTGCCCGCCGCGAACTGCACCGAGCCGCTCGCGCGCCCTGGCGAAACCATTAGCAGCCTCATCGATGCGGCCTGCCATGCGCGCGGCGGTGGCGCCGATTGCGAGAGCCTGTCCGTCAAGGATTTCGGCCTTTTCCGCGCGGCTCAGCGCAGGATCAGGCGTGCCCATGCGGCGAGCGGCACTGTTCTCGCGATTGATCGCCTCGGACAGAGGCAGATTGATCTCGCCCTCCGCCAGCATTGCGCCGTTGAATATCGCATTTACCGGGTCAACCGGCCTTGCCAGTTCCGCCGCTGCTGCATCGGGACGGCGCTGGTTGAGCTGATCAAGCGCGCGGTAATTACGCAGCAGGCGCTGGCTGAGGCCGTCGCCGGTAAGCTGCGCCCGTTCACTTTCGCCAAAGAGCCGCGCGGCGACATCGAAGTTGCCGAGGTTGGACTGCTGGAGCCCCTCGTTGGCGAGCGCTTCCGCCATCTCGGCCCGCTCGCCCTGCAGGCCCCGCGCCTTTTCCGCCAGAACTTCGAAGAAGGCGGCGGATTCGGCAAAGCTGCTGCCGTTGTTGCGCAGGTACCCTTCCCCCCGCACCCCCAGCGGATCGAGCAGACCCGCCTGCAGACGCGCGAAGGCTGCCGCATCGGTCACTTCGGTGGTGGCGACCTTGATCTCGCCCGGCACCGCCTTGTTCAACACGACGCTGGCCAGCGCCAGACGCAGCGCGGAATCATAGGCAGCGAGGCCTTCGACGAAGTAGCTGGTATCGCCGCGCACGAGGGCATAGCGGCGGTAATCAAGCCCGCTGGCCGGATCGCGGCAGATCATCGCCTCGGCATTGCCAAGCGCCGCAATCTCCACGCGTCCGGCAGCACCGCAGGCGCGCTGGGGCCCGGCGGTGGCGGGAACACCGGCCACGGGCGCGGCGTCGATGGGGACCGCATGCCGCAGCGCGACCAGTGTTCCCACCGGGCCAGCAGCGTCGCGGCAGGAAATCGTGTAGCCGCGATCGAACATGCCGCTCAGGCGGGGATCGCGCGGCGCGACTTGCGCGGAACAGACCACGCCCGCCGAGCCGAGGCGGAACGTGCTGCGGACCGAAATCGGCACTGTGCGCGCGGAAAGCTCTGCGGGAACGAAACCACCACCGATCATGCCAAGAACGGCGAGCAGGCCGAGTGCGCGCTTCATGGCCGCACTCCTTCGGGCGCACTGCCGCCGGCCAGCGCCGGATTGCCGCTGCCTGCGATCGGTTCGTCAACCTCGCCGGGCAATGCATCCGGCTGGACGGGAAGCAACAAGGGCTTCGGGAGGATCGCGTTGCCGCTTGGAGTCTTGCGCTCGTCGGGATCGCGTGGTGTGTCGCCGATCCGGGGTTTGCCCACACCCTCGATCACAGTACGGATGCCGGGATCGGGCAGCTGCCGGGCATCGAGCCCACAGGAAACCGCGGTGAGCAAGCAGCCGTTGAGGCGGCTGTCCGCCGTGAAGCCGGAGAAATCGAAGCCGCTGTTCTTGAACTGCCGCCACGCCTGGGCCCCGCTGACGAGCCCGGTCGCCGTGCGGAAGGTGCCGTTGATGATCACCGCGATCGGGTCCGGTCCAGCCTGCGCAACCTTGAAGCCATCGAGCGG
Organism: Novosphingobium sp.; assembly: GCF_019748365.1. Classification (GTDB taxonomy): domain Bacteria; phylum Pseudomonadota; class Alphaproteobacteria; order Sphingomonadales; family Sphingomonadaceae; genus Novosphingobium. The sequence continues at coordinate 68,203 of NZ_JAIEPN010000043.1, read as the reverse complement.
CTCCTCGAAACCCAGCGGATCGAAGCCATTGCCTGTGCGCTGGATATAGAAGCTGCGGCCCACGGTGAAATCGAGCGCGCCAGCCCGCAAGACCGGCCCGGTGCCCCCGGCACTCACGCGGTCCAGCGCCGGTTCGACTCCGGCGAAGAAGGGATCCGCAGCAAGCTGAGCCAGGAGCGGCGTTGCCGCCACGTGGATGTCTCGCGCATTGATCCGCAGCGTGCCGGCGGCCACATCGCCCGTGCCCAGCATCGTGAGGCTGCCGGTATCGGCCGCGATCTGGAACTGGCCGGTGCGGAAGACGAGCGCGTTGGTTGAACGGAAGCCGATAGCCCGGAGCGCGCCTGCGACGCGGATGGTCCCGCTCGGCGCACCGGCCACCGCTCCTCCGGTTGTGAACTGCACGGTGCCGAGCGGATCATCGATGGTGCTGCCCGCATCGGGACCGGTCATGTCCAGTTTGCCGATCAGAAGATCGATAGGCCCCGCCACATCCCGCGCGAAAACGCTGACCGACCCGCTGTTGATGCGGCTCCATTCGGCATTGTCGATCGTGAAACTGCCGGCGGGAACGACGCTGCCATCGAGCCCATCGCCGATGCGCATGCCCGCCGCATTGCGCGAAACCAGCGCGATCGTGCCCGCAACGCCTGCGTTGAGGCCGGAGCCTGCCGGCATGTCGAGATCGTTCGCGCGCACTTCGATCGAGGGGGATTGCCACACCCCGCCAAGCCGCACCGTGCCGACGGCATCGACGAGGATGCTGCCCGTGGCGATGATGCCCTGCGTGCTGGCGTCACCAGCCACCGTTGCCGTGAATGTCGCAGCACTAGCTGGCCCCGTCAGCGTGAGCCCGCCGCCAGTAGTCAGGCCCACGGCGCCATTGGATGCCACGGCTCCCGCAGTCACAGCCGCCCCGCCCGTTACGGTAACGCTCGTGCCGCCGGTGAGGTTGCCGCCCGTCAGCGCACCCGTCGCATTGAGCGCAAGGGCATCACCTGTCGCTGCCGAGGTGACATCCATGGTCGTGCCGGAGGTCAGGTCGATCCGGTTGTCGGCAACAAGTGCCCCGGCGGCCAGAGCGCCTCCCGCCTGCAGCGTGATCGCGCCGCTTGCCGGGAGCGCCCGCCTCGTGGTCACGTTACGGACCGAAACAGCGCCGAGTGACACTGCCCTCAGCGCGCCGGCATTGATCGCACCCGTCACGGTGATCGAGCCGCGTGCCGGCACTGGAGCTGCGGTCAGGACTGCCTCAAGGTCGTAATCGCTCAGCGGATTGCCGCCGAGCGCGAACATCTCGTAATCCGCCAGCAGCACGCGGCCCGGCGCGGTGATCGCCCCGAGCGACTGCGCGCCGCCGGCGAGGACTGCGACATCCCGCCCGGTGATCGAACCGGTGGTGATCGTCCTGGGCGAAAGCACGATGACATCGCGCGCCGCGGCCAGATTGCCGAGCGTGACCCCGGTAAGGCCGCGCACAGTAATCCCGTAAGTCGCGCCCAGCAGCGCAGACGGGCTGACAAGCCCCGCCGAAACGGCGCCGGCATTGACCGTCCCGTCCGAGAAGAGTTGCACGCTGTCGCCCGACTGGATGGCACCGCTCACGGCGACCGAGCTCGTGCCGGTGAGGTCTACGCGCTGCCCTGCCGTGACCGCACCGGTGGCCAGTGCTGCGCCCGATGTCAGCGATGCCGCACCTGTGGCCGTGATGGTGCCCACACCAACAACGCCAGGTGCACTGACTGTCACGTCGCCACCCGCACGGATCGCGCCGAGCGAAGCGGTCGTGCCCGCCGTCACACCGACTGCGCCAAGCGATGTCAGATCATCGAGGCGAACACGGCCCGGCGCGGTGAGCGTAAGCGCACCGCCGCTGCTTGCCGAAAGATGGGCAAAGAGATCTGCGCCCGTCGTCAGGCTGACCGATGTCCTGCCTGAAAGCGTGCCAGCTGCACCGGCGGGGACCACGCCCGGCAGCCAGTTCCCGGCAGAGATCGTCACGGTGTCGGCCGAAACATCCGCCCCGTCGAGCGTTGCCGTGAGATCGGCAGGCGTAGTGAAGCTGAGGGTGTCCGTCAGCACGGAATTGCCGCCCTTGAGCGCGATGGTCGAGGCCGGCGCCCCGGCCGCCGCCGTCCCCGCAGTGCTGAAAGCAAGGCTATCTGCACCGAGTGATCCGCCATTGATTTGCCAGATCAGCGGGTGGCCGAGAATGGACGCCGTTCCGTTGGTTACGCCCGTGCCGCCGGAAGCATTCGCGCTCAGCGTTATCGCCTGGCCGTTGATCCGGCCGGTTCCGATCAGCAGGCGAGCGCCGCGCAAGTCGCCGGGATCGGCGCTGCCACCAACTTGCGCATTGCCGCCAGCGCCAGTCCCGCTGCTGCCGCCCGTCGCATCGGCCTGGACGACGATTGTGCTATCGAGGTTGAGGACCCCCGCTTCGGCAGTGATAGTCGCCGTGCCGCCCACAGCATTGCCGCCGTTGCCATCGGTTGCCGTGACGAAGCCCTGCCCGCCCGCACCGCCTGTTCCGCCGAGGCCGTTCGCGAATACGCCCGCTTCTCCGATCGTGGCAGACCCAGCGGGCAAACCCGAAGCAGGCGCCGCGATCACACCCAGCGTGGCCGCACCGCCGCGGCCAATGCCGCCCGCCCCGCCGACGCCGGAGGGACCACCGCTCACAATACTTCCGCCCGTGCCGCCGATGCCTCCCTCGCCATTGGCGGACACCGTACCGCCTGCCAGCACAAGATTGGCGTTGCCGGCCTGTGCCAATACGCGCGCGCGTCCGCCCGTGCCATCGCCGCCAGCACCGCCCGCGTCCGGGAGCAGGAACGGCGTGCCGCCCACGCCGCCGCTTCCACGTGCATCAACCTGCGTTCCGCCAAAACCCACGGTCGCACCGCCTTCAACCGCCGCGAAACTGATGACATCCGCGTTGCCGCCGGTGCCCGCGCCGCCAATGCCGCCATTAGCGCCCGCGCCGCCAACGCCAGTGGCCTGCACGGTCAACTCGGCGCCATTCACCGAACCATTGCGTGCGGTGAGCGCCGCAGTGCCGCCCGTGCCGGTGCCGCCGTTTCCGCCATCCCCCCCGCTACCGGCTGCCGATACGGTCGTCAGCCCGGTGACAGTCATACTACCGCCGCCACCAAGGGTTGTTGCATCGCCCGCGGCAAGGCTTGCCGTGCCACCGGTGCCGGCACCGCCCGTTCCGCCCGAGCCGGTCGCGCCCGACACGGCGAAATTGACCGTTGCCCCCGCACCGCCCCGGCCGTCTGCCAGCACATCAAGGGTCTGCGCAAAGGTAACCGCGCCGCCGGTCGAGCGGACCGCCGCGCTGCCGCCCACGCCGGCGCCCCCGTCCTTGCCAGCGTCGATTGCCGCTGCCCCGCCCTGTCCGGTCGCATCAACCGTGACCGCATTGCCGAAGTCGAAATTCGTGGCAGCACCGGCAATCACGCTGGCATTGCCGCCCGTACCCGTGCCGCCTTCCACCGTGCAGGAAATGCAGCGCTGACCGGCGCCGCCGATCCCGCGCGCATCGAGCGTGGTGACGCCGGTAACGGCAAGGCCGCCGCCATTCGCCCTGCCCTCGATGATGGCCTGCCCACCGGCCCCGTCCGCGCCCGCAAAGCCGTCGTCAAGCGCGCTGCCGCCGGTTCCCGAGGCATCGAGCACCAGATTGCGGCCAACCGTGACGTCGGCTTCCCCTTCGAGCGAAAGCTGCGCGATGCCACCATTCGCCTTGTTGGGGCCGGTGGGAGAGTTGAAACTGAAGCTCTTGCCGGTTCCGCTCGCATTGAGCGTCAGATCGCTGCCGATATCAACCACCGCGCCGCCCCGTGCGGTTAGCGTTGCGTTACCGGCTTGCGCATCAACGCTGACGAAAGGTGCGCGGGCGCTGCTGATCGTCGCAGCGCCGCCGACCCTGAGGCTGCCCTCATCAACGGTGATCACGGCATTGCCACTGTCCGTCGTGGGGCTTCCGGAAATCTGCCCCGTATCAAGAGCCGTCAGCTGCAGGTCGCCGGTCACATCAAGCGTGGAGCCGATACCGCCAACCGAAATGAATGCGCCGTCATCGGTTGCTGCAGCAGGGTCCGCAGCACCGGACAGCGAGAGATTGGACGCAAACGTCCCGGCATTGCCGCTATCGACGGTGAGCGAGGCCTGGCCGGTGGCCTTCCCGGTAAGCTGCGAGGTCGCATTGATCGCCCCGATCGCCAGCGTCGCCGGCGCAGCGCTGCTCGCGGCGCGCACTGCATCGATCAGGCCATTGGTGATGTTGTACCCGGCCGAGAGCACGATGGCGTTGCCATCCACATTGGCGGCCCCGGCCACATCGAAACCGAGCGTGCTGCCGCCCTTGATCGCCATGGTAATGGCATCGTTTCTGGGCACGGCGACCATGTAGACCCGGTGCACCGCATTGGCATTGCCCACCGGCCCGGTGATCGCGCCGTCGTTGGTCACCACTTCCCCGGCCGCGCTCGTCCCCTGATCGATCTGGATGTCGAACAGGCCGTTGGGCCTGAAGGTGATGGTCGACGCGTCCGCCGCCACGATCACCGCCGAGCCATCGACGTTGATCGTGCCCGAATTGGTGACCTTCGGCGCGATCAGCGCGACATAGGCGTTGTTCGACGCGGCCGAGATCCGGGCCCCATTCTGCACTTCCACGAAGCTGCCAGCATTCGCTGGCAAGAACCTGTAAGTGCCTGCAGTTCCGAACGCGCCGGTAGCGGCATCAAAGTTCAGATCCGAGGTCGTCAGAACGAGATTGCCGACGTCGAAGAAGCCCGTCGCGGATACGAGAATGCCGCCCGGACTATAGAAGAATACCGTCCCGCCCCGGCTCGCGGCGCCCGTGGCGAGGTCGACGATCTGCGACGTGACGGTTCCATTGAACGTGATCGGCCGGGTCACGTCTGCGGGCAGGATCCGGTTGAGCACGGTGAGCGAAGTCGCGTCACGGTTGGTGAACAGCGCGCTAGTGCCGGCGGACTGGAAATTGATCGGCCCGCCGCCCGAGGCGATGTCGTTCGGTGACCAGTTGATCACCACATTTGGCGAATCCGTCGCAACGAGAGTCGATCCCGCGCCCTCGATGATCGCGCCCGAACCGGCCACGATCGTGCCGGACGCGTTGAACGATTGCGCGGATGCGACCGTTGGCGCGGCGGCCAAGATCGCCGCCAAGGCAAGCAGAGACCCAGCGCTGGCAAGTCTCGGGCGCATCAGCGGCCTCCCCATGGTGCGAGGCGGGTGGTCAGCGAGACCAGCAGCCTCGGCGCGGGCTTGTGGTCGAGGAGCCCGACCCGGTCGAGCGGAACCGCAAGGCTGGCATCAAGCCGGAAACGGCTGCCGAGCTCAGCCCGCAAGCCGCCGCCGACGGAACTCAGGCGCTGGGGCTTTCCGGCCCCGCGATCCCAGGTCCAGGCAGCATCGAAAAAGGCAAACGGCTGCACGACCGGTCCGTTGCCGCGGCCAATAGGCAGATGCGGTCCGCGCAGTTCGGCAGACACGCCAACCCCGCTGTCACCAAGGATCGCACCGGGATCATACCCACGCCCGACGGTGTAATTGCCGGGTGCAAAGGCTTCGAAACCCAGCACTTTTCGAAAAGCATACTGTCCACGCGGATGAACGGCGAGCGCAAACCGGCCGAGCGCGCGTTCGTACTCGACTTCAGCCCGCACCACAGTGGCCGCCGGCGATGCATCATACCGGCTCGTCGGCACGCGGGTGCCGCAGGCAGCGCCAACGCATGAAGGCGAAGCGCCCAGACCGGCGAGTCCCTGCCTGATCTCCAGCGAGCCATCAATCCGCCAGGCCGGTTCGGCGCGGGTCAGGTCCATCCGGTCAAAGTCTAGCCGGGCCCAGAGCACCCGCAACCGGTCGCGGCTCAGCGGAAGAATGAGCGTCGTATCCTGATTGAGCAGATCGAAGCCGCCGCCCAGCCAGAGATCGCCCGCTTGCGAACGAACGAGCGGATAGCGGGCATAGAGACTGGCGAGCAAGGTCGTTGCCTCGAGCGGGGCCCCACCGGTTGTCTGGCCCAGATCCGGCTTGGTCCAGGCATACGTCAACGACGCACCGACGAGAAGGCCGTCGCTTCCCGGGCGAAACTCATGGCTGGCCTGCAGGATGCGCTGCTCGCGGAAATCCGAAGTGGTGTAGTAGGACAGCGTGGTCGCATCGCCTGCGCCGGTGATGCCGAAGACTTGCGCGCGCAGTTGCCCGCCCCACCGGCCAGTGGCTGCAGCAGCGAGGTTCTGGACCGAGAAATCGGCAGCAAATGCCTGACGCAGAACGGTTACTTCACCAATCAGATCGCCCGGTGCGGTGCCTGCCGGACGCAGGGTGAGCTGCACATTATAGCCCGGCAGATCGCGCGCCAGAAGCAGGTAGCGCTCGGCCTTGTTGCGATCGAAGATGTCGTCCCGGGTCAACCGACCAAGATAGGCCGTGAGCTTGCGTTCGGCCCCGCGGGTTTCGCCGCGTGCGCGGATCGCGGTGATCCGCGCGTAGAGGACTTCGAGGCGCACCTCGCCGTTCTCGATCCGCTGGACTGGCACCTGCACCGCCGCAAGATACCCCTTGCCGCGCAGGATGGTCGCCGCCGCGTCCCGGATCTCGCACAGCACCGAAATGGGCTGCGGGGTTCCGGCCAACGGCTTCCATGCGGCCTCCATCTCGGCCGCGGTTGCACCCTTGAGCCCGTTGAAAGTGACGGATCGGATCGTCGTGGTGATCTTGGCGAATTGCGGATCGGCGAGCGGGCAGCCCGAACGCTCGATCCCGCCCGAGACGGTCAGGCGCGGCGCCTGCACCGCGGGTGCGCGGGTTATACCGCCCAGCTCATCGCGGCTGGGCCCGGCAATCGAGGGCGTGCTGACCTGGGCCGATGCGCCTGAAGGCAGGCAGGCGACCAAGCTTGCGACGGCGGCGATGAACACAAGCGGTAGCCAGCGACCGCGGAGCAATCCTGCCCATCGTCTGCCGGTGCTCGCACCCTCCTCCATAATCGAGGCCCTTACCTGCCCTGTTGCGGTCGTTGCGGCCCCGCCATTCTGGTTACGTTTCGCGTAGCAAGCGGCGAGTGAGCGAGTCAAACGCTTTAGGGCATTGCCAATTTATTGTTTAAGAACGATATTTAGGAGCATTGATCCAAAGCGGAACGATGTACAAATCGACTCGCACCGTTGTCGGATCATGCCCGATCTCGCTCCCGCAAGCGGACCTCAGCACCGGAACCGAACCGGTCGGCCTTGCACCATGCGAGTGATCTTGAGGCTATTACAATTCTTTAACTTGGCCTTCTCACCAATCACACGAAGTCAATCGTGCGATCGGTGAGCGTCTGTCAGGCAAGAGTGCCATGGCAGTGTTTGTACTTCTGGCCCGATCCGCACGGACAAGGCGCATTGCGGCTGATGCCCATCCCGGCATAGGGATCGGTCCCGCCCTGCGCCGGTGCGCCCGAACCTGCCATCGGCGGGGTAAAGGTGCCGAACAGCTGGCCAGCCGGCACCGGCCGCGCGTTGTCGTCGCCAGTCAGCGGGTCGATGTGGCTGGTCAGGAAATCGGGCAGCTCGGGCAGCTGGAAGTCTTCAGGCGGACCCATGCGGATCTCGCTCGTCATCAGGATGCGCGTCACGTCCTCGCGGATCACTTCTAGCATCTTCTCGAACAAGCCGAAGGCTTCCTGCTTGTATTCGTTGATCGGCGTCTTCTGCGCATAGGCGCGCAGGAACACCACCTGCCGCAGCGCATCGAGCGTCGCGAGATGCTCCTTCCAGTGGTGATCGAGCCGCTCGAGCAGCACCGACTTCTCGAGATTGCGCCATGACGCCGGATCGACGGTCTCGAGCTTCGCGGCCATCTTTTCCTCTGCCATCGCCGCAATGCGTTCCTCGATGACGTCAGGCTCGAGCCCATCCTCCGAGAGCCAGGCATCGAACGGCGGCTCAAGGCCCAGGATGCCGCTCACGCGCTCAGCCAGCAGCGGCACATTCCACTGTTCGGGGTAGGAGCCAGGCGGGCAGGCATCGGCAACGATCGCGTTGATCGTGTCCTGCCGCATGTCGAGCACGACATCCTCGACCGCCTCGGCATCCATGATGTCGGCGCGCTGTTCGTAGATCACCTTGCGCTGGTCGTTCATCACGTTGTCGTATTCGACGACCTGCTTGCGTACGTCGTAGTTGCGCGCCTCGACCTTCTTCTGCGCGGTCTCGATCGCCTTCGAAAGCCAGCGCGAACCGATCGCCTCACCGTCCGCAAGGTTCGAATTCATCATGCGGGCAAACAGCGTGTCCGGCCCGAAGATGCGCAGGAGATCGTCCTCAAGGCAAAGGTAGAACTTGGAGAGGCCAGGATCGCCCTGACGGCCCGAACGGCCGCGCAGCTGGTTGTCGATGCGGCGGCTTTCGTGCCGCTCGGTGCCGATCACGCAGAGCCCGCCCGCGGCAAGCACCTTGGCCTTTTCTTCGGCGACTTCGGCCTTGATCCGGGCGATCCCCGCCTCGCGCTCCGGCCCTTCGGGCACCTCGCGCAGTTCGTCCTCGATGCGGAACTCGGCATTGCCGCCGAGCTGAATGTCGGTGCCGCGCCCGGCCATGTTGGTCGCGATGGTCACTGCGCCAAGCCGGCCAGCCTGCGCCACGATATGAGCTTCCATCTCGTGGAAACGGGCGTTCAGAACGTTGTGCTTCACGCCTTCCTGGTTGAGGAACTCGGACAGCATTTCCGACTTCTCGATGGAGACGGTGCCGACGAGCACCGGCTGACCGCTGTCGTACCGCTCGCGGATCAGCTTCGCGATCGCCTGGAACTTGTCAGTCGTGTTCTTGTAGAACTCGTCTTCCTCGTCGCGGCGCTGCACCGGCACGTTGGTCGGGATCGTGACGACGTTCATCTTGTAGATGTCGAAGAACTCCGGCGCCTCGGTCGCGGCGGTGCCGGTCATGCCCGAAAGCTTGGGATACATGCGGAAGTAGTTCTGGAAGGTGATCGAGGCCATCGTCTGGTTCTCGGGCTCGATCTGCACGCCTTCCTTGGCTTCCACTGCCTGGTGCAGCCCGTTCGACCAGCGCCGCCCGTCCATCATGCGGCCGGTGAACTCGTCGATGATGACGACCTTGTCGTCCTTCACGATGTAGTCGATGTCCCGCTTGAACATGACATTGGCCTTGAGCGCCTGATCGAGGTGGTGGACCACCATCGTGTTCTCGACGTCATAGAGGTTCGAGCCGACCAGCAGCCCGGCGTCCTCAAGCTTGCGCTCGACCCATTCGACCCCGTCTTCGGTCAGCGAGATGTTCTTGGTCTTCTCGTCCGCCTCGTAGAGCGAGGGATCGATCTGCTTAACCACCGCGTCGACCGAGACGTAGAGCTCGCTCTTGTCGTCCGTCGGGCCCGAAATGATCAGCGGCGTGCGCGCCTCGTCGATCAGGATCGAGTCCACTTCGTCGACGATCGCGAAGTTGAACGGGCGGTGCACCATCTGGGACCGTTCGTGCTTCATGTTGTCACGCAGGTAATCGAAGCCGAGCTCGTTGTTGGTGGCATAGGTAATGTCGGCCTCGTAGGCCTGCCGCCGCTCGTACTCGTTCATGTTGGGCACGATCACGCCGACAGTGAGGCCAAGGAACTTGTGGATCTGGCCCATCCATTCCGCGTCACGCTTGGCAAGGTAATCGTTGACGGTGACGACGTGGACGCCCTTGCCCTCGATCGCATTGAGGTAGGAGGCGAGCGTTGCCACCAGCGTCTTGCCCTCGCCGGTGCGCATTTCGGCGATTTCGCCGCGGTGGAGCACGATGCCGCCGATCATCTGAACATCGAAATGGCGCATGCCGAGCACACGGCGCGAGGCCTCGCGGCAGGTGGCGAAGGCTTCGGGCAGAATGTCATCAAGCGTCTTGCCCGCTTCGAGCTGCCCGCGCAGCTTAGCCGTCTGGCCCTGCAGTTCCTCGTCGCTAAGCGCCTGCATTTCCGGTTCGTAAGCGGCGATGGCGCGCACGATCTTGTCGAGCGACTTGACGTAACGATCGTTGGACGAGCCGAAAATGGCCTTGGCGATGCTGCCGAGCATGGCTGTATTCCTTTTCTGAATTGGGGTGCGCGGACTGAACCGCGCCGGTCAGGCGTCCGCGCGTTGGCGGAGCGGGGTAGCTATCGGATGCGGGGCCCTATTCGAGCGGCCGGTCCCAGATGCTGATGGTGATCGCGCGGATGAACGCGAGAACCGGGAGGACGATCGTGCGGACCGGACGCTGTTCGCACGCCGGACGCTGTGCCTTGGCCAGGCCAACCTCGGCCTTGCGCTCCTGGCTTGCCACCAGCAGCGTGCCTGCCGCCGCACCGATCATTTCCGAGCGCGCAGAGGTTGCCGCCACTTCGGAAAGCGAGAGGCCCGAAAGCAAGGCAAGAAGGACGAGCAGCAGCCGCATTACTGGCGCAGATAAGGGGAATTGCCCCGCAGGTCTACCACCACAGCGAAGATTTATTGCACGCACGGCCGCCAGCCTCGGCGATTGAAGCGGGGCGCACGCCGCGCTAGGGCCGTTTCCATGGCCCACGACCGCTCCCCCCTCGCCCAGCCTTTCCCCGCACTCCCCGCCATCAACGGGGCAACACCGCGCATTGCCCGCGCCGGTTACAAGGACTGGGGCCGCTGCGACCTGACCATCGTGGAACTGAGCGAGGGCACAGCAGTGGCTGGCGTGTTCACCCGCAATGTCTGCTGCTCGTCCGAAGTCGAGCTGGGCCGCCTGAATGTCGCGCAGGGCCGCGCCCGGGCGCTGGTGGTCAATGCAGGCAACGCCAATGCCTTCACCGGCTACCGGGGGCGCGAGGCGGTCGAGGCGATCATGGATCAGGTTGCAGGGCACCTTGGCTGCGACCGCGCGGAGGTCTTCGTCTCCTCCACCGGCGTGATCGGCGTGCCGCTGCCCAAGGACAAGGCCCGCGCCGGGATCGAGGCCGCGCTGCTGGCCGAGCCCTGCTCGTGGGAGGACGCCGCCAACACGATCGGCACCACCGACACCTTCGCCAAGGGTGCGACTGCCACAGCCATGGTCGGCGGCGTCAAGGTCACGCTCAGCGCCATCATCAAGGGCAGCGGCATGATCGCGCCCGATATGGCGACCATGCTGGGCTATGTGTTCACCGATGCGGCGGTCGACCCGGCGTTCCTGCAGGCCTGCCTCTCCGACACGAATACGCGCACGTTTTCCTGCATCACGGTCGATAGCGACACTTCGACCAGCGACACGGTGCTGGCGTTTGCCACTGGCGCTGCGGGCAATGCCCCGCTCGTGTCAGCAGACAGCCCCGGCGCCGATGCCTTTGCCGCCGCGCTGCATGACGTCTGCCGCCAACTCGCCCACCTTGTCGTGCGCGACGGCGAAGGGGCGCAGAAGTTCATCGCGGTGACGGTGAGCGGCGCCGTCAGCGACGAAAGCGCCCGCCGTGTGGGGCTCGCGATTGCCAATTCGCCGCTGGTGAAGACCGCCATCGCCGGCGAGGACGCCAATTGGGGCCGCGTCGTCATGGCCGTCGGGAAGGCGGGGGAACCTGCCGACCGCGACCGGCTTTCCATCGGCTTTGGCGGTACCTGGGCCGCGCGCGAAGGACAGCCGCTGCCCGATTACGACGAAGCGCCGGTTGCCGCGCACCTCAAGGGGCAGGAGATCACCATCGAGGTCGATCTCGGCCTTGGCGAGGGCCGCGCGGCGGTGTGGACCTGCGATCTCACCCATGGCTACATCGCGATCAACGCCGATTATCGCTCATGAGCGAAGCCCTCGACAGCCAGATCGCCGCGCTGCTGCGCCGCGTTGCCGCCGAGGCGATTCTGCCGCGCTACCAGACATTGGCCGAGCACGAAGTCATCGCCAAGGCGGCCAACGACATGGTCACGATTGCCGATACCGAGGCAGAAGCCCTGCTGGCCGAGGGCCTCGCGACGATCCTGCCCGAGGCGGCGATTGTCGGTGAGGAAGCGGTACACGCCGACCCTGCCCTCATGTCACGGCTTGATACAGGGCTGTGCTGGATCATCGATCCCGTCGACGGCACCAACAACTTCGCCGCCGGCAAGCCGCCCTTCGGCATTATCCTTGCGCTCAGCGACGGGGGTGAGACGCAAAGCGGGTGGATCTACGATCCGCTGCAGGACCGGCTGTGCATCGCGCACAAGGGCAAGGGCGCTTTCGTGAATGGCGAGCGGGTGACTGCCCGTCCGACCGGAGGAGCGCAGCCCATCGCCGCGATCAGCACGGTGTTCCTCGATCCGGCCCAGCGCGCCGCCGTACAGACCCGCATCGCGCCGCACTACACGCTGGTCGATATCCCGCGCTGCGCCGCCGAGCAGTATCCGCGCCTCGTGCTGGGGGTGAACGATATCTCGGTGTTCGAGCGCACTTTGCCGTGGGACCATGCAGCGGGCGTGCTGTTCGTCAACGAAGCGGGGGGCAAGGCGGCTCGGCCAGATGGTTCACCGTACCGCACCGATCAGCACGGGCAAAAAGGCCTGTTTGCAGCCTCTTCACCCGCGCTGTTTGAAGAATTTGTGAAGCACTCGCTCGGCTGATCTGCTCTCACTGCGCCGGATCTCGCACCTTGAACGGATCCGTCGGCGCGGGCTGCGCGGGCAGCACGGCGCGCGGCAGTTCCTTGTCGCTGTTGGCCGCCTGCCACAGCATCCCCGCCATGATCACCGCCGCCTGCCGCATGTCATCGCCGCGCATGTGGTCCACCGTATCGAGATTGGAGTGGTGGACGCGGCTGTCATAATCCAGCGGGTCCTGAATGAACTGATAGCCGGGAAGCCCGATCGCCTGCATGAACACGTGGTCGGTGCCGCCGGTCTTGCTAACGACCAGCTTGTCCGCGCCCAGCATGTTGAACGGGCTGAGCCATTCCCTGAGCAGCTTCTCGGCGCCAAGATTGCCTTCGCTGTAGATCCCCCGGAACCGGCCGGAGCCGTTGTCCATGTTGAAATAGGCCTTGAGCTGGCTGTATTCGGGCTTGGGCGTGATCGGGAAGGCGTTGCGCCAGGCGACGTAGGAATCGATGCCCTTGAGCGCGGGATCGACCGGGCGCGTGGCGAGGTGCTGCTCGATATAGGCCCGGCTGCCGAGAAGGCCCTGCTCCTCCCCGCTCCACAGCACAAATCGGATCGTCCGCCTGGGCTTGATGCCGAGCTTGGAAATCAGCCGCGCCGCTTCGAGCACCGTGATGCTGCCCGCGCCGTTGTCATTGGCACCATCACCCGCAATCCAGCTGTCGAAATGCGCACCGGCCATGACGAAGCCCGCTTTGGGATCGCTGCCCGGGATCTCGGCGACCACGTTCTCGGCCTTGAGGTTGCTTTCGTCATACCGCGCGGCAACAGTGATCGCGACTTCGGGCGCGTCGCCGGTTTTCGCCAGACGCACCAGCCGGCGATAGTCTTCCTGCGCCAGTTCGATGGCGGGCAGCGCAAGCGTCTGGCCGGGCTGGAAATCGTAGCCCTCGCCGTGGACCAGCTTGCCGTCGCGGTAGCTGATCTTGATCATCGCCACAGCGCCCTCGGCCTTGAGGAAAGCGGCGAGTTTGCCCTGAAAGCGGCGATTGCGGACCTGGATCGCCGGCGCATCGGGATCGAAATCGGGCTTGGTATAGGTATCAAGCGCGGCGATATCGCTGTCCGTATAGCGCTCGAACACCGGCCCCTTGCTCTCGCTCGTCTGGCCCGGAAGCGAGACAAGCACGATCTTGCCCGCGAGCTTGCCCTTCCACTCGGCAAAGTGCTCCGCGCGCGACATCGGGGCGATCACGATGGGAGCCTTGATGGTGCCGCCCGTCGGCGGCGACCAGGCAACCGGGATCGCCGTCAGCGGCAAGGCGCGCGGGGTCACCATGGCGACCGAATAGCTGTCGAGGTTCCAGCCTACACCGAAGTCGAACGGCTCGACATGCACGTTGGCAAGGCCGCGCTGGCGCAGCAGGTCCATCGCCCAGCTTTCCGCCTTGCGATGGCTTTCGGAATTGGTGAGCCGCGGGCCGATGCGGTCCATCAGCGCCGAGGCGGTCGTCATCGCCTCGCTGCGGTTCATGCCCTCGTCGATGATGCGCGCGATGGCAGCATTGTCGCTGTCAGGCGCGGCCTGAACGGGGCTTGCGGCAAGAGGGGCAATCAGGCTCGCCGCGCAGAGCAGAGCGAAACGGCGAGAAGGCGAAATCGGCATGGCAAGGCGGCTCCGGAAGCAGGGGTGCAGGACCGCAGTCTTGCACCCCGCTTGGCGCTTGCCAACCCGGTGCCTTAAAGAACGCTTTCCAGCCAGCCCTTGAGCTGGCTCTTCGGCGCGGCGCCCAGCTTCTGGGCGACGGCCTTGCCATCCTTGAACAGCACCATCAGCGGGATCGACTGCACGCCGATTTCGCCCGGAATCGAGGTGTTTTCCATGATGTCCATCTTCACGATGGAAACCTTGTCGGCCAGCTCTTCCGAAATCTCTTCTAGCGCGGGCGCGATCATCTTGCAGGGGCCGCACCAGTCGGCCCAGAAATCGACGAGAACGGGCTTGTCGGAGCCGAGCACATCGGCGGCGAAGCTGGCATCGGTAACGGCTTTGGTGGCCATATCAGGAAACTCCTTGGGGTTGCGCCAGTATGTAAGCGCTCTGGCGCGCCGCGCAAGAAAGCAGCGCTAAAAGCTTTCCTGCGCGGCCTGAAGGGCTGGCTTTTGCGCCGCGATCACCGCATCGGGAATCACGATCAGGCAGGGCGTGTGCGTGTAAAGCAGTGCAGCCTCGATCCGGCGCCCCGGATAGATCGCTTCGAGCGCGGCGACATAGGCGGCCATCTGCCTGAGGCTCGCCAGCGGCACATCCGCGATATCCTGCGGCGGGCGGCGATCCGTCTTGAAATCAACCACGCGGACGCGGTCTTCCTGAAGAAGCAGCCGGTCGAGCGTGCCGCTCACCACGCGTTCGCCGACGACGGCGGCAATCGGCACTTCGGCAAGCGAGCCGGGACCAAACACTTCGGCCCAGGCCGGTTCGGCAAGCACGCGCAGCGCCGCTGCGGCCATGGCCGCGCGCGCCTCATCATCGAAGTCGGCGGCCATGCGCGCAAGCCATGTCGTCGCGGCCGCCTCGCGCGCGGCGGGAGGCAGTTCAGGCAGGCGTTCGATCAGCTTGTGGAGCAACGTGCCGCGCCGTGCCGCAAGGCGGGCGGCAGGGCCCGGAGGCGATGGCGGATCGGACGCATCGCCCGCTTCCCCCAGCCCCGATGGCGCCAGCGGGCGCGGCGGGCGCGGCTCGGCCGGGAGCGGCGCGGCCAGCCACTCCGGCAGGGCTTCGCCAGGTCCTGTCGGCGGCGGCGCGGCAACGATGGCCGGGGCAAGCGGCCCGAGCCCGCCAAGCTGGCGGGTCGCCCCCCAGATCGTATCCTCGCGCCAGGCGCCGTCTTCCTCGCCGAACAGCGGGGCGAGCTGCGCATACCAGCTTTCCTCGGGCGGTGCCTTCGCCTTGCTGCCCAGCGCGCCGCCGATAAACAACGCTTCCTCGGCCCGCGTCATGGCGACATAGAGCAGGCGCCAATGCTCTTCCCGCTCGGCAGCCGCAGCCGCTTCGGCGGCCTCGCGCACAGGCCCCGCCTGCTCGGCCTTGCGCAAGGGCGGCAGCGGCACCTTGCGGCGCTCGTCGACCACCAGTTCCTCGAGCGCCAGCCCGCGCGGCATCGACTTGTCGGGATCGGCAGCCGCGTCCGCCAGGATCACGATGGGCGCTTCGAGGCCCTTCGAACCATGCACGGTCATCACCCGCACGAGATCGGCCTTCTGGCCTGCCTCGCGCTTCAGCTCGCCATCGCCGGCGTCGAACCATTGCAGGAAGCCGACAAGGCTCGGCGTCTGGCCGCCGGCATAGGCCATGGCGGCATTGATCAACTCGTCGATCGGATCGTTGGCCTCGTCACCAAGCCGGGCGACCAGCTTGCGGCGGCCCTGCCACGGCCCCACCAGCAGCCAGTGCAGCAATTGCGCCGGAGAGCCGAAATCAGCGCGGGCAAGCGCACCGCGCAGCTGCTCCATCGCCGGATAAGTGGCCGGGCCTTCAGTCTGCCGCAAGTGATCCCACAGCCGCACGCCCTTGGCGCGGTAGCCATGCTCCAGCAGCATGTCCTGCGACCAGCCCACCAGCGGCGAAACCAGAAGTGAAGCGAGGTTGAGGTCGTCGAGCGGCTGCGCGCAGAAGCGCAAGGCGGCGACCAGATCCTTCACCGCCAGCGGCGCGCCGAGCCGCAAGCGGTCCACCCCCGCCACCGGCACGCCGCGCGCATGGAGCCGCGCGACGATCAGCCCCGCTAGCGCCTTGCGCGAGCGCACCAGCACCATGATATCACCGGGCGTGGCGCGGCGCGGGCCGCCCTTGTGGAGCGGAAAGCCGGTATCGAGCCATTGGCGCACCTGCTGCGCGATCTGATCGGCCATCAACCGATCCGGGCGGGAGAGCCAGGTCTCGCCGCCTTCGTCACCGTCCCCTGCCGGGGCGTCGTCCTCCTCATCAGCCGCGCCGCCAACGGTGCGCCACAGCGTGACAAGGCCCGGGCGCGCGTCATCCCCGCGATGCTGCTCGGGCGCCTCGGGCAGACCAAACCGCTCCGGTCCGATCGCCGCAATCGCGCGGTCGACAAAGGCGAGCACGGATGCGGCCGTGCGGTAGGACCGGCCCAGCCCCAGCGGCAGCAGTGCCTTCGCCGGGTCGGCAGTGGCCTCCGCCAGCTCATCCAGCTGCCGCTTCACCCGCTCGCGCGCGGCGGCGAAGTTTTCCGGGCTCGTGCCCTGAAAGCCGAAGATCGCCTGCTTGTAGTCACCGACCACAAACAGCGTGCGGTTCACATCCCCGCGCTGCCCCTCGCCGCTGAAGAAATCGCCGACGAGGCCATCGAGCACGATGCGCCACTGCGCGGTGTTGGTATCCTGCGCTTCGTCGACGAGAATGTGATCGAAGCGGCGATCGAGCTTGTAGCGGATCCATTCGGCGGGTGCCTGCTTGGTCAGGAGATCGGCTGCCGCACGGATCTGGTCGTCGAAATCGATGAAGCCCTCGCGCGCCTTGGCTTCGGCCCAGGCAAGGGCAAAGCGCCGGCCCAGTGTGAGCGCGGGATCGAGGCGGGCGGCAAGATCGATCAGCGCGCGCATCTCCTGCACGCGCTGCAAGTCCTCGATCACGCAGTCCTGATAGTCGGCATAGGCGGGTTCGTGCTTCAGAAGATAGCGCGGTGATCTGGGCTCGCCTTTTCCGGTCAGAAATCTTCCCGCGAAGTCATCCAGTCCAGCGATTCGGGCGCGAGGATCGGACTCCAGCCAATCCTGCATAACCGACGCTGCATCCATGCCCTGCGCGGTCCCCCAGCGCCGGTTGGCCTCCATGCACACTTCAACCGCGCGCACATCGAACGCGCTGTCGCGCACCAGATCGGCAAGGCCGGCGCCGTCCTCTTCGGCATCGAGCCCGAGCAGCCTGTTGATCCGGGGGCGCAGCGGTGGCTGCCAGGCGCCGGGTCTTTCCCACAGCGCGTGGGCCGAAGCGCAGCGCAGCAGGAACGCCGGCACCGCATCCTCGCCCATGCGCAGGCTGAGGTCTTCGAGCGCGGCGAAGAGCGCATCATCGCCTTGCTCCTGCGCGGTGATCAGCAGGTCCGCCAGCACCTCGCGCAAGAGGAGATCGCGGTCGCGGTCCTCCATCGCGCGCGTGCCGGGCACGAGCCCAGCCTCCGCCGGAAAGGCCCCCAGCAGCCACTGCGAGAAGGCATGGATCGTCTCGATCCTGAGGCCGCCGCCCGGGCAATCGAGCACCGCGGCAAACAGGCTGCGGGCGCGGGCCGTTGCTGCCGGACCATAGGGCGCGCCGATCGCCTTGAGTTCGCCTGCCAGTTCGATTTCGGGCAAGCGCACCCAGCGCGCCAGCACCTCGTTCACGCGCGTCGCCATTTCGGCCGCGCCGGCCTTGGTGAACGTCAGACACAGGATCTGATCGGGCGAAACGCCATCCTGCAATAGCAGGCGCAGCACCCGCGCGGAGAGGACCTGTGTCTTGCCTGTGCCTGCGGAGGCCGAGAGCCACACGGTCCGCTCCGGCTGCACGGCAAGGCGCTGGTTGTCCTGAAGCGGATAGACCTTGCTCATGCAGGCTTCGCTCCCCGCCCCTGCCACTCTTCGAGCCGCATCAGCTGGTCATAATCGGTATAGCCGGGGAGGTCCGGATTGGGCCGCGCGGTGAAAGGCTCGGTGCCAAGGATCCACTTGTCGATGGCCTCGATCAGGAAGCCCTCGGTCTTCGCGACGAATTCCTCGCGCGGCAGGCCCGTCGTCTTGCGACTGCCCGGAACCGGTTCCTCGCAATAGCCGAAGGTGTCCGACTTCTTCTGCAGCGACCAGTATTCGAAGCCATGCACCTTGCCGCCCAGCCCGGCGAACCCGCCCCGCTCGGCAATCAACGCGACAAGGCCGAGCTGCAGCGCATAGCCTTCCTGCACCATCTTGCCCGAAGGCGGCTTGCCGGTCTTGTAGTCGACCACCGCCAGCGTGCCATCGGCGAGGCGATCGATCCGGTCCGCCCGGCCGTGGATCGTCACGCCCTTGATCTCGGTCGCGCCGGTCTTCTCCCACAGCACCGGCTGACGGCCTTGCACGGCAAGCTCGGCGTTGTGGTCTTCCACCCATTGCAGCGCCGCCAGCAGCCGTGGCCGCCACAGCCCGCGCATGAAGGGGTGCGCGCTGAGTTCGGCGAGGGTCTGCTCGGCCAGCGGCAGGAGGTCACCGCGCTTGCTGCCGCCATCGTGCCACTTCTGCAGCACCGCGTGCACCACTGTTCCCCGCCATGCTGCCGTTGGCACCGCATCAAGCGCATCGAGCTTGCGCAGGCCCATGATCGCCGAGGCATAGAACTGGTAGGGATCGCCCCGCAGCCGGTCGAGCGCGGTCGAGGCGATGCTGACGCGGCGCTGCTCCGCGCTCGGCATCGGCTCCGGCTGCGGATAGGCCTCGGCAGGCGGCGCCTTGTCGAGCGCGCGGGCAATGCGCACGGCTTCGGTCTCTTGCTCCAGTTCGCGCCCGAGCATCGCGCGGATGCGCAGCAGGAAGCGCGAGGGGATCACCGGCCCTGATGCATCGCGCGCCGCATGGCTGAGCACGACGTCCGGCGCGCCCAAAGCGGCGGCGAGATTGTGCGCGGCAAGGCCAATGCGGAAATCGGCGCCGGGAATGCCCAGCGCCCGCATCACGGGCGGTGCCAGCAGGGGATCGGGTGCAGGCGCGGCGGGCCACTTGCCTTCCGTCATCCCCGCGCAGATCACCAGCTCCGCGCGGCTCATCCGCGCTTCGAGCAAGCCGTAGATGGCAAGACGCGGATGGCCGCCATAGGGCGGGCGCACCGCGATTTCGGCCAGCGCATCGCCGAGCAGTGCGTGCAGGTCGGCGGACTCCACCGGCAGCGTGCTGCCCTGCGCCGCCTCACGCCATTGTTCGACGAACGCCGCCAGCGCGCGGCCATCGGCCTCGCCCCAGATCGCCCCTCCGCACAGGGCCTCGGCCACTCCGGCCAGCGTATCGAGCCCCAGCGCCAGCGACGGCGGCGCGGCATCATGCAGGAGCGGCGCCAGAATTGCGGCTACCTCGTCCCACCATGCAGAAAGGCCGGGACAGGCCGCCTCCTTGGCGGCAACGGCGCGACCAACGGCCTCCAGCCCCGGCCCGGGACGCGGGCCCCGCAGCACGAGATCCAGCTGGCGCACACGCTCCAGCCATGCCGGGCGCCCTTCCCCGCGCCGCACCAGCGGATGGCCCAGAAGTGCGAGGAGCGGCACCGGCGCGGCAGCGGTTGCCGCAATCTCGGCAAGCTGGAGCAGGACCCGCCCGGCCGGGGTCTGCGACAGCGGGCGGCCCGCCGTATCATCGGCTGCAATCCCCCAGCGCTCGAGATGGGCCACGAGCCGCTGCGCCAGATCGCGATCGGGCGTGATGACGGCCACGCGCTTCTCCGGCTCGGCCAGCGCCTGCCGCACCAGCACCGCAACGGCCTGCGCTTCCTCTTCCGGGTGCGCGGTTTCCATCAGGCGAACGCCCGAAAGGCGCCGCGCTTCCGCAGGCAATTCTGCCCAGACCGTGCTGGCTTCGGGCGGCAGGAACAGGTTCGAGATCGCGCGGCTGCGTTCGGGCGGGGCGGCAGCCGGGCCGGAGCGGTGCCATGCCGCTACTTCACCGCGCGCAATCCCCATGCGCGCGAGCAGGAGCTTGAGGTGGTATTGCGGATGCGTCGCCACATCATCGCGGCCAAACACCGGCGCATCGGGCCGCTCGCTATTGCCCGCCGCACCCAGCGCATTCCAGACAGCATCCGGCAGCGCCAGATCGAGATCGGGCAGGATCACCGCGCCCTGCGGCAATTCCGAAACGACCCGCAGCAACCGTGCGACCGCAGGCGCTGCCGATGTGACGCCGGCCGCCACCACCGGATGAGCCGGGGCCTCGCGCCGCCAACGCTCGGCGACATGCGCCAGCAGGCGGTTGCGGCGGATCGGTGCGTCGATCTCCCCGCGCTCCTCGCACCGCGCCCGCCAGCGCGCGAGAATGCGGGCAAATTGCGCGGTCCCCTGCCGCCAGTGCTCGGCGAGTTCGCCAACCAGCCCGATCACTTCGGGGTCGAGCAGCGCTTCCAATTCGACATCCTCGACCGCGAGCCGGTCCATCGCCTGCGCCAGCACGCGCGCCTGCCGGAGCAGCCCCGGCGCAGACGTGGTGCGCGTATCGGGATCGCTGCGGAGCATTTCGGCCAGGGCGAGCAGCCGCGCGGCAGGATCGGCCGCTGGCGGCAGGTCGGCGCCCTGCCCCAAGGGATCGAGCAGCGGCCCCAGCGTCTCGTCGAGATCGAGATCGCCGACAACCGCCATGCGCGGGAGCAGCAACCCGCCCTCCGGACCGCTCGCCCGGATGAACGCCTCGGTCACAATGCGCACCGCGCGGCGGGTCGGCAGCAGCAGGGTCAGCCGCGCGAGGCCAAAGCCCTCCTCGCGGTAGCGCGGGATGAGCCCCGCCACGAGCGCGTCGGCAAAGCCGCGATGTGCGGCGATCGAATAGACGCTCGGCTTGCGGTCAGCCACGCTGCAATGCGGCTTCGGTCGGCGCAATCATTTCGGGCGCACCGACTTCGAACCACAGGCCATTGTGCGAAATGCCGTAGAGCCGCCCGTCCGCAATGGCGCGGTCCCACAGCACGCCGGTCGAGAAGGCCCCTTGCGGCGCATCCCGCAGCAGGCGCTGCGAAACGATCTGGATGCCGGTATAGATAAACGGCGCGACCCGGCCGGGCTTGCGGCGGCTGATGCGCCCCAACGGATCGAGGTGGAAATCACCGCGCCCGGTGTAGTTGAACGCCCGCGCGTGGTTCACCAGCAGCAGCAGCGCATCCATCCGCGCCGGGTCCCACGCATCGCTTAGCGCGGCAAAAGCGTTTTGCGGGCCATCAAGCCAGACATTGTCGCTGTTGAGGCAGAAGAACGGATCGGCATCGATCAGCGGCAAGGCTTTGACCATGCCGCCGCCCGTTTCGAGCAGCGCCTCGCGTTCGTCCGAAACGGCGATGGCGGGTGCACTGCGCTGCGCCAGATGCGCCTCGATCTGCCCGGGCAGGTAATGCACATTGACCACCGCGCGCGACACGCCAGCTTCAACCAGCTTGTCGAGGCTGTGATCAATCAGCGCGCGGCCATTGACGCGAACCAGCGGCTTGGGCCGCGTCGCCGTCAGCGGGCGCATGCGCTTGCCGATCCCGGCGGCGAGCACCATGGCGACATCGCTGACGAGCGTGGTCATACGTTGAACGTCCCGCCGAGGCGTTCGCGCAAGTCATCCGGAATGTTGGCATCGAACCAGCGTGCGACCGGCGCCAGCGCGGGATGCGCCAGATCGCGCTCCAAAAGGCCCCACACACGTGGGATATAGTCGAGGTAGCGCGGCTTGCCGTCACGCCGCCACAGCCGCACGAAAATGCCCACGATCTTCGCGTTGCGCTGCGCGCCGAGCCGGGCGTAGTCCTCGGCAAAGCTCGCGTCCGCGCCGCTTGCGGCCACGTAGTGATCGAGCATCTCACGCTCCAGCGCCGGATCAACTTCGCGCCGCGCATCCTGCAGCAGCGAGACGAGATCGTAGGCGGCATGGCCAACCAGCGCGTCCTGAAAATCGAGCAGGCCCTGCTTGCCGAGCCCGCCATCGAGCATGATGTTCTCGGCATGGTAGTCGCGCAGCACCGTCACCCCCGGGCGCTGGCGCGAGAGCAGCGGGCCGAGCACTTGCTCCCACGCCTGCATCCATCCGGCCAGATCGACACCCAGCCCCTGCACCGGGCAATACCATTCGACAAAGAGCCGCGCCTCTCGCTGGTATTCGCTCAGCGAGTAGCCGGTGAACGGCCCCGGTGGCAGACGATGCAATTGCAGCAGGGCATCGACCGCGTGGGTATAGACTTCGCGCTCGTCCTGCGGCCAGGCATCGACATATTCGCGCATGCGGACTTCGCCGAAATCCTGCAGCAGCACGAAGCCCTTCGCAGCATCCTCCGCATAGATCTGCGGCGCGCGCAGGCCGTTCGCGTCCAGCCAGCGGGCCGCGCGCAGAAACGGTTCGGGGTCTTCGCCCGGCGGCGGCGCATGCATCAGCATCGCGGTCGCGCCCGGGCGGCGCAGACGGAAATAGCGGCGCGCGGAGGCATCACCGGGGATCGGTTCGATCACCGCAGTGCCCCAGCCCGCGGCGGAAAGAAACGGATGGGCGCCTTCTGGCAGGGCGCTTTCGGTAAGGGTCACGTCCATCCCCTGCGCTCTAGCCAATCGGGCCCCGCTTCCACAATGGCGCTTCGCTCGTTTTCGAGGATTTCCAGCCTTATCGACAGGCAGGCCGGTTCATGCGCGAAACCGCCAGCGTGTTCGGGCCATTCGGCAATCAGCACGGCATCGGCGCGGTAGTCGTCAAGGCCGAGTTCGATCGCTTCTTCCGGGTCCTCAAGCCGGTAGAAATCGGCATGGACGACGCGCAGCCGCAGCGCGGGCGGATCATAGACCTCGATGATCGCGAAGCTGGGGCTCGGCACTTCGCCAGTGTAGCCCAGCGCGGCGATGATCGCGCGCGCCAGCGTGGTCTTGCCTGCGCCGAGGCCACCGCTGAGCGCGATGACGTCGCCGGGATGCAACAGGCCGGCGATCCGCCTTGCCAGAGCGTCGGTTGCAGCAAGATCGGGAAGCGGAATGATCATGCCCCGATCTCCTTCATGGCAGCGTCACCATTGCGCTGGTCCCCTCGCCCTTTTCCGACAGGAGCTCGAACGTGCCGCCATGCGCGGCGACAAGCTGGCGGACCAGCGGCAGGCCGACCCCGCCGCGCCGCTCGACCGAGCGGCCATCGGCACTGATCTTGAGCCCTTCAAGCGCTCGGGCAAGCTGCGCCGGGTCCATGCCCAGACCATTGTCGGAAACGACGATCTGCAGCGCGCCCTTGCCGCCCTTGCCACCTTTGCGGCGCGTGGCTTCGACGAGGATGCGGCCGCCTTTGGGGGTTGCGGCAATGGCATTGTCGATCAGCTGGCCGAACAGCCGCCTCAGCCGCTTGCGGTCGCCCGTCGCGCTACCGATGGCCGAACTGCCGCGCAGATCGAGCGTGATGCCGGCTTCGGTCAGCCGCTCGGCCCTCTCGCGCACCACGTCGCCGAGCAGGGGGAACAAGTCGACCGGCTCGGCGGCAAGCGGCAGGGTTCCCGCCTCGCTCTGCGAAAGATCGAGCACATTCTCGATCTGCTCGCCGAGCCGCTCGACCGAGGTGAGGATCGCGCTCACGTATTCCTGCGCCTGCGGGGAAAGGTCGCCCGCGATCCCGCTCTGCAGCAGCTCGGCAAACCCGCCGATCGAAGTAAGCGGGGTGCGGAACTCGTAGCTCATGTTGGCGATGAAGCGCGTTTTGACCGCGTCGGCCTCGACCAGCGCGGCATTGCGTTCGCGCAGCGCCGCCTCGGCCTTTTCGGAATCGGTGATGTCGAGCACGGTGAGAAGGCCATTGCCATCGGGGAGCGGCACCCCGGCGATGGCGAACGAGCGCCCGTCCGCGAGGAGGATCCGCCCGCTCTGCTGCTTGCGTTCGAGCGAGGCGGACTGGATCACCTGCCCGATCGTGCTGACCTGCGCCGGGCGCTTGAGCAGCTTGGCAATCCGGCTGAGCAGCGCATCGGCGCGCGGGTGGGTGGCAAGGAATTCCTCCTCGAGGCCCATCTCGCTCGCAAAACGCCGGTTCCACAACTGCAGCCTGCCATCGGGGCCGAATACGGCGAGCGATTCGAACAGGTTGTCGAACGTCGCGGTGCGGGTGCGCAGCAGCGTATCGCGCGTGGCGGAAAGCTGGAGCTGCTCGGTGCGGTCCTCGAAGATCATCAGCAGGCCGCCATCGGGCATCGGCTGGCCGATCACGCGCAGATGCGTGCCATCGCCGAGGTGCCACGATTCCTCGCGGGGTTCGCGGGAAAGGAACCAGCCCTGCCGCTCGCGCCGCCATTCGGGAAAGTCGCGCACTTCGGGCAGGCGCGCGCTGTCGCGCATGCGGTCGAGCACGCGGTCGAAGGGCGGTGTATCGACCACCCAGGCCTGCGGCACGCTGAAGATGCGCAGGAACGGCTGGTTGGCGAAGACGAGGTTCCGCTTTTCATCGAACTGCGCGATCCCCGCCGAAAGCGTATCGAGCATCTCGCGCTGCGCTTCGCGGAAGCGGCGGAACTGGCGCTGCAGTTCCTCCATTTCCTCGGTATCGACCGCGTAGCCGGCAACGCCGTCGTCGCCCAGCGGCAGGTCCGAAACGCGGATCGAACGGCGCTGTCCGCCGATCGTCGCGGAGACCACCCGTTCGATCGGCAAACGGCGGCTGAAGACCTGCTGGGCGATCTTGGCCGCGCTCACGCCCTCGAACGGCTCGATCAGCTCGGTGCCGGACGAGACCACATCCGCCGCACTCGTGGCACCCACCGCCTTGACATAGGCGCTATTGACGAGGCGCAACGCCATATCCGGACCGCGGAACCACATCGGCAGGGGCGCCGCCTCGATCAAGCCCGCCAGCGCCGCGAAATCCGCCCGAGCGGAAGCCGCCTCGGCCCGCAGGCGGCGCAGCTCGGCCACGCTGTCGGTAAAGTCGAAGAACCACACCAGCGCCGCGCCGCCGGGTGAGACTTGCGGATCGGCGAGATGGCCCCGCGCGCCAAGGCTGCGCTTGCCCCCGCGCGGGGTGAGCGCCAGTTCGAACGGGGCGCCGGTCTTCTGCGCCTTGCGCACCGCATCGCTGAGCTGCGAGAGCTGGACTTCATCGAGCCCGTTCTCCCCAGCATCAAGCTCGCTGAGAAAACCGGGCACCGCATCGAGCCCAAACCAGCCCGCAAGCCGGGAGGGCCCTTCGATCCGTCCGTCCGCCCGCACGAGCAAAGGCAGCGCGGGCGCTTCCTCGATCATGCGCGAAAGGCGGCGGGCGAGACGCTGGGTCGCTTCGGCCCGGGCGAGTCGGCCGCGGGCAGACAGCACCGCCCACGCGGCCCCCAGCGTCCAGGCGGCGAGCACAAGCGCAATGAGAACAAGGGCAAAGGGCGGCAGGACCATCCCTGCTTGGCTAGGGTGCGGCGCGGCAAATTACAATGTCACGCAAGGCACAAGCTGTGGGATCGGCGCATGAAAAAGGCCCGCGCTTGCACGCGGGCCCCATTCCGTCCGGTGGAGGTGGCAGACCTCCAGCGATGCTTAGTAGCGATAGTGATCCGGCTTGAACGGACCCTGCTGCGAGACGCCGATGTAGGCAGCCTGCTTGTCCGAAAGCTTCGAGAGCTGCACGCCGAGCTTGGCGAGGTGCAGCGCCGCGACCTTCTCGTCGAGATGCTTGGGCAGAACGTAGACTTCGTTCTTGTACTGGCTGCTCTTGGTGAACAGCTCGATCTGCGCCAGCGTCTGGTTGGTGAAGCTTGCGCTCATCACGAAGCTCGGGTGGCCGGTGGCGCAGCCGAGGTTCACAAGGCGGCCCTTGGCGAGCACGATGATCTGCTTGCCGTCCGGGAACTCGACGAGGTCGGTGCCCGGCTTCACTTCGGTCCACTTGTAGTTCGACAGCGCGGCGATCTGGATCTCGCTGTCGAAGTGACCGATGTTGCAGACGATCGACATCGGCTTCATCGCCTTCATGTGATCGGCGGTGATGACGTCCTCGTTGCCGGTCGCGGTCACGAAGATGTCGCAGCGCTTGACCGCTTCTTCCATGGTGACGACTTCATAGCCTTCCATCGCCGCCTGCAGCGCGCAGATCGGATCGATTTCGGTGACCATGACGCGCGCGCCGCCCTGGCGGAGCGAGGCGGCCGAACCCTTGCCGACATCGCCGAAGCCCGCGACGCAGGCGACCTTGCCGGCGAGCATCACGTCGGTGGCGCGGCGGATCGCGTCGACCAGCGATTCCTTGCAGCCATAGAGATTGTCGAACTTCGACTTGGTCACGCTGTCGTTCACGTTGATCGCGGGGAACGGCAGCTTGCCGTCCTTGGCGATCTGATAGAGGCGGTGAACGCCGGTGGTGGTCTCTTCCGAGACGCCCTTGATGTGGGCGACCGACATGGTGAGGTAGCCGGGCTTCTTCTTGAGGAACGCGGTGAGCGCGCGGACGAACTCGATTTCCTCGGCATTGCTCGGCTCGAACAGCGGTTCACCCGCTTCGACGCGCGCGCCCCAGAGCGCAAACATCGTGGCGTCACCGCCGTCGTCGAGGATCATGTTGGCGGTGCGGCCCGTGCCGTCATCCCAATCGAAGATCGAGCCGACATAGTCCCAGTATTCGGCAAGGCTCTCACCCTTGACCGCGAAGACCGGAATGCCGGCAGCGGCGATGGCGGCCGCGGCGTGGTCCTGCGTCGAGAAGATGTTGCAGGTGGCCCAGCGCACTTCGGCGCCGAGCGCTACGAGCGTCTCGATCAGCACGGCGGTCTGGATGGTCATGTGGAGCGAGCCGGTGATGCGCGCACCCTTGAGCGGCTGCGAGGGGCCGAACTCCTCGCGCAGCGCCATGAGGCCGGGCATTTCCGTCTCGGCAATCCTGATTTCGGCGCGCCCGAAGTCGGCAAGGCCGATATCGGCGATCACATAGTCTTTCCGGGCTTCAAGCACGCTGGCCACGAGGCAGTCTCCAAGATTGCAAGCAAAACGAAAGGCCCGCCATCTGGAGGGCCGCAATGGCTCCCCCCTTAGCGGGCCTCTCAGCAATGCGCAATGGGATATAAAGAAGTCTTTATATCACTTGCGGGCGGACTGACTTCTATTTGCGGCGGGCCGGCAGCCCGGCAACCGCCACCTGCACCGGGCAGGCTTCGAGCGCGACATCCTCGCCAACAAGCATTTCCGCGGCATTGGGGAGTGCCTCGCCGCCGCTATCGGCAAGAGCAGCGGTCACTTCACCCAGATCGGCACAGCCATAGCCTGCCTGCTCACCGTAGCGATTGGCCATGCGCACACTTGCCTTGTCGAGCGTTTCGAGCGCGCCGACCGAGCCCAGCCTCGTGCGCATTTCGCCAAGGATCGCCATGTTGGCCTTGCTCAGCATCGGGCGGTGGCGCAGCAGGAAGCGATCATAGGCGGCCCGGTAGTCCTGCCCGGAGGTGCGGCAGCGCAGCGATCCCACCATCAGCATGACGTCAAGCTGCCGCAGCTTTGCCGCACGCACGAGATCGGCAGACCAGCAGGTCGGTGCCGCCATGGCGGATGTTGTCGTGGTTGTTGCGAGCGCGCAGGCCATGGTTGCTGCACTCAGTGTCCGCGCAAGCGTGTTAAGGCGCATGTCCCGAATCTCCCCTCAAAGCCTTCCCAGCTTCGGGAACAGGAAGCACGCTCAGGATTTACCCGTTCTTCAAGAGTCGCGGTGAAGCGGACTTAACCATGGCCGCAGCGGTTGCGCTGTCACACACCGGGCCTATATCGGCCCATGCGCATCAACGCACAGATCAACACAACAAAGAGGATCCTTGCCCATGACGATTGCGGTTGGAGACAAGCTGCCTGACGTGAAGCTGGTGAAAGCCACGGCCGATGGCATCGATGCGGTGCAGTCCGCCGAATACTTTGCCGGCAAGCGCGTCGCGCTGTTCTCGGTTCCGGGCGCCTTCACCCCGACTTGCTCGGCCAAGCACCTGCCCGGCTTCGTGGAAAAGGCCGCCGAAATCCGCGCCAAGGGCGTGGACGAGATCGCCTGCACTGCCGTCAACGATCCCTTCGTGATGAAGGCCTGGGGCGCTGCTGCCGGTTCAGCCGACGTCACCATGCTGGCGGACGGCAACGGCGATTTCGCCAAGGCGCTCGGCCTCACGATGGACGGCACCGGCTTCGGCCTTGGCATCCGCGGCCAGCGTTTTGCCATGGTGATCAACGATGGGACTGTCGAGCAGCTCCACGTCGAAGCCCCGGGCGACTTCAAGGTCTCCTCGGCCGAGTATGTGCTCGAGAACCTTTGAAGTAATAAATCGTAATACTCATGCCGCAGTGCAGCGCATACGGCGCAGTGCTGCGGCATGGATTTGCCCGAAATGCCCGATGCTGCGGGCTTGACGACTGTCAAATATTTGCCATCCTCCCCCTCGCTGCACCGCACCATGGGGACGCGTGATGGACGGTATTCGAGTCGGTAAACGGATTGTCGGAACCCAATCGCCGGTCACGATCGGCTGGGAGAACATTCCGAAGGTGGAAGGCGGCCCCTTCAAGCGCCTGTTCTTCAGCTGGTTCCAGCCCGCAGTCTTCTTCGGAATGATCGCCTTCTGGTATTATGCGCCGAACTCGATCGCCAAGGCTTCGACAGCGATCGGCATCGGCATCGGGTTTCGGTTGCTGCTCCAGATCCTTGAGCTGACCAACCCGCGCCATGAAAGCTGGCGGATCACCTGGAAGGAACTGGCAACCGATCTGTTTTACGTCGGCGTGTCCTACACGATGGTCAATCTGGCCGAGAACTATATCGGCAGCGATGTGGCGATCGAGGCGATCCAGGGCAGCCTCCATCTCGAAAAGTTTGCCTGGTTCACCGGTCTGCCGCTGCTCTTGCAGGCGTTCCTGATCATCTTCATCTTCGATTTCGGCCAGTACTGGATGCATCGCGGGATGCACAACTGGTACCCGCTGTGGCTGCCGCACTCGGTGCACCACTATATCACTCAGCTCAACGTCCATAAGGGCGCGGTCGGCAATCCGGTGGAGCTGTTCCTGATCGGCCTCGGCATCGGCGGCCTGTTCGATTTCCTGCCGCGCGCGTTTCTGCTGGCAGGTGCCATCGGCATGTCGGTCGGCGCCTATCAACACATCAACGTGCGTTTCAACAGCCCGCGCTGGTGGCGCTGGACGTTCAACACGACCGAGCACCACAGCCTGCACCATTCGCAGGATTTCGAATCGACGCGCAGCAACTACGCCAACACCTTCATCTTCATCGATCGCATGTTCGGCACCTGCATCGATGGCGAGGCCGAGCTGCTCGGCATGGAAGGCGGGCGCCGCATGTCGATCCGCGAGCAGATGCTCTATCCCTTCACCGAGGGCTGGAAGGCCTACAAGGAGCGCAAGTCGCGCGAGCCGTTCTTCGACGACCACTCCGCAGTGCCGGCGGAATAAGGCATGGCATCGCTCAGCGCATCGGACGGCGAGACGCTCTCCGCCTCGGTCAGCAAAGGCTCGCGCGTGCGCTGGATCAACTGGATCTGGCATATCCGCGGTGAAGTGCCCCTTCCCGCCGATCAGACTTCGGACGAGGCCTTTGCAAGGCTCGATCCGCTGTTTGCGCATACCGGCACGACCCACGCCCGCATGGGTGACATGGTCAGAGTGACGAAGCGCGATCAGCTGGCGCAGGATCCGCTTTCGGTGGTCGATTCGGGCACATTGTGCATCGAGCCTGCCGAGCAGGGCGCCGTGCTGCGCTACCACCTCGTCAGCCGCGCGCTGCTTTACTGTTTCCTCGCGCCGCTGCTGTTTCTGGCGGTCGGCCAGCTCACCGTGTTTCTGGGCGGCCTGGAGAAGGCCAAGTCCGAGGAAAAGGCCAAGAAGGACGAGGCCAAGAAGGACAAGAAGGGCGAGATCCAGCTCAATCCGGTCGACAAGTTCCTCGGCGCGCCCGCTCCGGAAAAACCCAAGGACGACAAGAAGGACGCGAAAGACAAGAAGAAGGACGGCGAGGAAGAGAAGGATGGCTTCTCCCCCACGCCCGCCTATGTCTTCGCCGGCATCTTTGCCGCCTTGTGGGTGCTGGGCCGCCTGCTCGAGCCGTGGCTGATCAGGCGGTTGTTCCAGCGAACGCTTGCAGGGTGATCACGCGAGGTCAAAGCGGTCCGCGTTCATCACCTTGGTCCAGGCCTTGATGAAGTCGCGCACGAACTTCGCCTCACCGCCCGCTTCGGCATAGACTTCCGCCACCGCGCGCAGCTGGCTGTTGGAACCGACCACGAGGTCGGCCCGGCTGGCCCGCCACTTCACGGCGCCGCTCGCGCGGTCGCGGCCAATGAAGCGTTCTTCACCGCTGCCGTCCTCCGCGCTCCACACCGTGCCCATGTCGAGCAGGTTCACGAAGAAGTCGTTGGTGAGAACACCCACGCGGTCCGTGAACACGCCAAGTTCGCTACCGCCCTGATTGGCGCCAAGAACGCGCAGACCGGCGACCAGCACGGCCATTTCCGGCGCTGAAAGGCCGAGCAGCGAAGCGCGGTCGATCAGCAGTTCCTCGGTCTTCACCGAATGCTTGGCCGCGAGGTAGTTGCGGAAGCCATCGGCGCGCGGCTCGAGCACGGCAAAGCTTTCCGCATCGGTCCACTCGTCGCTCGCATCGCCGCGACCGCCGGTGAACGGCACTGCGCCGCCATAGCCGCCAGCCCTGGCTGCCGCCTCGACCGCCGCCGTACCCGCCAGCACAATGGCATCGGCCATCGAAAGGCTGCCGCGCAGAGCATCGATCTTCGCCAGAACCTCGGCCAGTTCCGCCGGATCGTTCACCGCCCAGTCCTTCTGCGGCGCCAGACGAAGGCGCGCGCCGTTGGCCCCGCCGCGATGGTCGGTGCGGCGATAGGTCGAGGCCGAAGCCCAGGCCGCCTTGACGAGTTGGCCGATGCTCAACCCCGAGGCGAGAACTGCCGCCTTGAAGGCCGCTTCCGCGTCCGGCGAGGGAACTTGCCCTGCCGGCACCGGATCCTGCCAGATCAGGTCTTCCGCCGGAACTTCGGGCCCGAGGTAGCGCGCCTTGGGGCCCATATCGCGGTGGGTCAGCTTGAACCACGCGCGGGCAAAAGCGTCCTTGAAGGCTTCGTGATCATTGCGGAACCGCTCGGAAATCGCGCGGAATTCGGGGTCCATCTTGAGCGCCATGTCCGCCGTCGTCATCATCGTCGGCACGCGCAGGCTCGGATCATGCGCGGCAGGCGCCATGTCCTCCTCGCGCTGGTCGATCGGCTGCCACTGGCGCGCACCGGCAGGCGAGCTGACCAGCTCGTAGTCGTAATCGAGCAGCAGGCGGAAGTAGTTGCCCGACCATTCCGTCGGCGTGTTCACCCACGCGCCTTCGATGCCGCTGGTGATCGCATCGCCGCCCTTGCCGCTGCCATGCGTGCTGAGCCAGCCGAACCCTTGCGCGGTGATATCCGCCGCTTCCGGAGCCGGACCGACCAGCGCGGCATCGCCCGCGCCGTGCGCCTTGCCGAAGGTGTGACCGCCCGCGGTGAGCGCGGCGGTTTCCTCAAGGTTCATCGCCATGCGCGCAAAAGTGATCTTGATGTCGCGCGCCGAGGCGAGCGGATCAGGCACGCCGCCGGGGCCTTCGGGGTTCACGTAGATCAGCCCCATCTGGATCGCGGCGAGCGGCTCCTCGAGGTCGAGCTGCTTCTCGGGTTGAATGCGGGTTTCCTCGGCATCGACCCACTTCGATTCCTGGCCCCAATAGATATCGCGCTCAGGCTCATAGACGTCGGCACGGCCGCCGCCGAAGCCGAACACCGGCCCGCCCATCGATTCGATCGCGACATTTCCCGCCAGCACGAAAAGGTCCGCCCACGAGATGTGCTTCCCGTACTTCGCCTTGATCGGCCAGAGCAGGCGGCGCGCCTTGTCGAGATTGCCATTGTCGGGCCACGAATTGAGCGGCGCAAAACGCTGCTGCCCGCTGTTGGCGCCGCCGCGCCCGTCAGCCGTGCGATAGGTACCGGCCGCATGCCATGCCATGCGGATGAAGAACGGACCGTAGTGGCCATAGTCCGCCGGCCACCAGTCCTGGCTGTCCGTCATCAGCGCAGTGAGATCGGCCTTGAGCGCCGCATAATCCAGCGCCTTGAAGGCTTCGGCATAATCGAAGCCGGGGTCCGTCGGATCGGGCGAAACGCCGCCCTGATGGAGGATATCGACCGGCAGCGCCTCGGGCCACCAGTCCTTGTTGGTACGGCCCAGGAGAGCGCGCGCGGCGCCCTTGTGGACGGGGCAACCGCTTGCTGCGTCGCCGGTCTGCATGTTCATGGGTAGAGACTCCATCAGGTGTTCGATGGAGCAAAGCTACGCCTAGGCGAGCGGAGCCGGAAGCGAGTAAAGTTCATCGCAGTGATCGGATTTCGCCATAAAAATTGCGCGGGTTGATCGATCTTGCTGCATAATCTCAAAACGAGATGCGCACTCTCGCCACCACACGCTCCCCGGTAGACCCGAGATCGGCAAACGGTGAGACGGTCACAAGGTCCCGCGCAATCGAGTTGCCGACGTAATCCAGTCCAAACGTCAGCGGAAAGCGCGTGTACTCGGCGCCGAGTTTCCAGTCCGCGTAGTCACCGCCAGGGCGAAGCCGCGCGGCGCGCAAGTCGTTGCCGCTCCCGGTGGTATAGCCCAGGCTTGCCAGCAGCGTGACCGGCAGGCCCGGCAGCCCCGCATCAAGGCCTGCGCGCAAATGCAGATTGTCGCCGCCGATCGTGCTCTGCCGCGGGGCGTACCAGGCGGTCGCCGCAAGCCGCAAGGGCCCCAGCCCATACCGCGCACCCAGAACCAGCTCGCCGAAGTGCATGGACTGTTCCGCGCCGGCAAAAACGTGGCCCACCGCTTCGGTCCGCAGGGTTACCGCGCCAAGGTTCCAGTCGCGCCCGATCGCCAGATCCGCGACCGCATCCGCACCGGCCTGCCGCCGGCTGCCCCGCAGCAGCACGATCCGCGCCGAAGCATCGACGACGCCGAAATCGAGCCGGGCGTCGGCAGAGGCCGAGGCCTTGCCCCCGCTCCAGCTGATCCCGGCGCGGACTTCGTCGCTGGCCGCTTCGGCACCGACCTCGAACGATTGCGCATAGGCGTGAGTGGATGACAGGAGCGCAGCAGCCCCGGTCAAAAGCATGCGTATCCAGCGAGCCATGTTGTGACTACCCTTCACTCGGCGTGCCCAGCACGCGGTCCGCTTCGGCAAGAAATGTGCATCGACCCGGTCAGCCCGGATACAAACGAAAAATAGAAACGATCCGATGTGCAGAAAACGGCTACTTGGTGATTTATGATTGCTGCGCACCGGTCACACCGGGGCGAGCGGTCAGGTCACCTCGTCAGCAACAGTTCAACCAACCCGATCGCCCGGTCAGTAGCCCATCAGGCTGAGCACTTCCTTGCGGCTGCGGTTGTCTTCCAGAAACGTGCCCATCAGCCGGCTCGTCACCATGCCGACGCCCGGTGTGCGCACGCCGCGCCCGGTCATGCAGCCATGCTGCGCTTCGATCACCACGGCGACGCCATGGGGCTTGAGGTTGTCCCAGATGCAGGTGGCGACTTCCGCTGTCAGCCGCTCCTGGATCTGCAGCCGCCGCGCATAGGCATTGAGCACGCGCGCCAGTTTGGAAATGCCGACCACCTTGTTGCGCGGCAGATAGGCAATCGCCGCCTTCCCGATGATCGGCGCCATGTGGTGTTCGCAGTGCGACTGGAAGGGGATGTCCTTCAGCAGCACAAGCTCGTTGTAGCCGCCCACTTCCTCGAACTGGCGCGCGAGGTGCGAGGCCGGGTCCTCGCCATAGCCCTGGCAGTATTCCTTCCACGCGCGGGCCACGCGGCGCGGCGTATCGAGCAGGCCCTCGCGCTCCGGATCGTCGCCCGACCAGCGGATGAGGGTGCGGATCGCCTCCTGCACATGCTCTGGAACCGCGATCTTGCCGTCCTCGCCCAGATCGTCGTCATCGTGTCCGTGGTGGACGGTCATCGCCAGTGGTGCTCCGTGAAAAATCGCGCCGAAAGTGCCGGATGGCTTCACTTGCGCTGGATGACGATCTCGTCCGGATGCGCCACGTTGAGATCCGAGCGCAGCAGTTCGCCGACCAGATCGGGATCGGCATGACGCGGATCGAGGAGATTGACCCGGTTGCGCAGCCGGTCCCGCTCGGCCTGAAGCTGTTTCACTTCGGCCTGCCGCTGCTCGAGCAGGCGGGCATTCTCGGTCCACGCCAGCACGCCACTCGGCCCGGCAAGCGCAATCGCACCCAGCAGCAGGAGCGCCACGAGCGCGAAGCTCTGCGTCATGCTCTCGCGCGGTAGCTTGAGGGAGGAGCTGCGGCGTTTCATCAATTTGACAGAATCACACTTGCCCCGCCGATTCAACCGGAAAAGCACATTTCGGGCACAGGACGTTTACGCAGTGCGATGTCAGGAAGCCCGAACGCTGCAGCGTTGGAGTCCAGGGTTCGGCGATGTCGCGGCCGCAGATGCTGGCAGAAGTCTTGTTCCTGCCCTAGGGCTCTGACGCCATCAGCACGGATTGACCGACCCCATGACGACCGACACGCCGCCATTTGCAGGAAAACTTGAAGCCGCGACCGATCCGGATTGGGCCGGGTGGTATCACTGGGCGGGCAACGATCCTTTCGAGGACGATGTTGGCCCGTTCTATGTCCGCCGCGACGAACAGGGGGTGGTGACGGGCTTCCGGCCGCGCCCGAAGAACTGCAACGCGCACGGCAGCATCCACGGCGGCTGCCTGATGACCTTCGGCGACTTTTCGCTGTTCATGATCGCCAGCGCAACGGGCGAGGAGATGAGCGGGGTGACCGTCACCTTCAATTGCGAGTTCGTCGGTCCGGCCCGTGCCGGTCAGTTGCTGGAAGCGCGCGGGGAAGTGATCCGCGCCGGCCGCAGCCTGGTTTTCGCGCGCGGGCTGATCACTGCGGATGGCGAACCGAGCCTCGCCTTCTCGGGCACATTCAAGCGCATCCACGCGCGCTGAACGCGAAAGGGGGAGGACGGCGCCCTCCCCCCGCAAAGGCTCAACCGATGCGCTTGCCCGTCATCGGGAAGCTGCCGAACATGCCGGCGGTGACCGTGCCGTTCAGCGCATCGCCGTCAATCGTGGCGGTGCAATCCAGCTTCATCGGCATCGGCACGGTGATGTTGCTCGACCAGCTGATGGTGTTGCCATCAACCGTCCCGTCCGTGATCTCCATATTGCCCATCGGCCCGGAATTGCTGCCGCTGAAGCTGCCACCGTCGACTTCGACGGTCAGGATCGAGGTTTGATCGCCCATCGGCGAACGGGTCACGCATTCATATTTGCCGGCAACAGACATGGATCTCTCCCAAAGTGGTTTCGTCAGTCGTTCGACCGGCAAGGAACCACGCTGCCTACATCGATGTCAATAGGATTGGTCCGGGCCGGTTCACAGCAAGCCCTGTTGACCTCCAGAGCGCAAGGCCTGACAACCGGCAGGTGACCTCGACCCATCCCGCCTCCATCATGCACGACGGCTTCCTGCTGCTCGGATTTGCCCTCGCCTTCGTGCTGCTGTTCCGCCGCCTCGGCCTCGGCGCAACGCTGGGCTATCTCGTCGCGGGCGCCATGCTCGGACCTTTCGTGCTGAACATGGTCGGCGAGGCCGAACAGAAGCTGGGCTTTGCCGAACTCGGCATCACGCTGCTTCTGTTCCTCGTTGGGCTGGAGCTTGATCCCGCCAAGCTGTGGAAAATGAAGCGCGATATCCTCGGTTTCGGTCTGCTGCAGGTCTCGATCTGCGGGCTCGCGCTGGCCGGGGCGATCATGCTGACGACGAGCTTCTCCCCAGCCGCCGCGCTCGCGCTCGGGCTGCCGCTCGCGCTTTCGTCGACCGCGCAGGTGCTGCCGATGCTGCAGTCCTCGGGCCGGCTGAAGACGCGCTTTGGCGAGCGCGCCTTTTCGATCCTGCTGTTCCAGGATCTCTCGATCATCCCGCTGATCACGATCATCACCGCGCTGAGCCGCAATCCGGCCGATGTGGGCGGCCCGCCGGGCTGGCTGCTCGCGCTGGAAACCGTGGCCGCGATTGCGGGGCTGGTCGCCGCGGGCCGCTTCCTCATCCGTCCGCTGTTCCGCCTGATCGGCAATCTGGGCGAGCGGGAGATGTTCATTGTCGCCGCGCTGTTCACGGTAATGGCGGCGGGGGCGGTTATGGAACTGCTCGGCCTTTCGACCGCGCTGGGCGCCTTCATCGCCGGGGTCATGCTGGCCGACAGCCCCTATCGCCACGAGCTCGAGGCCGACGTCGAGCCGTTCCGCTCGATCCTGCTCGGCCTGTTCTTCCTCGCCGTCGGCATGATGCTCGATCTCGGCGCGATCGCGCGCGATCCGCTGTTCGTCATTGCGATGGCGCTGATGCTGATCACGGTGAAGGCTGCGGTCATGTTCGGGCTGGCGCGGCTGTTCGGTGTACCCTGGCGCGGGGCGCTCGCGCTCGGCCTTCTGCTCAGCCAGGGCGGTGAGTTCGGCTTCGTGCTCTTTGCGCAGGCGAACCATGCCCTGCTCATCGCGCCCGAAGCGGCCAGCCTGTTTGGTGCGGTCGTCACGCTCTCGATGGCGACAACGCCGTTCCTGATGATGGCCACGCGCCGCTTCCGTGCCGAACCGGTGCCCAAGACCGCCGCCACCCGCGAAGGCCCGAGCAACGACGGCGCCAATGCACTGATCGTTGGCTACGGGCGGTTCGGGCAGGCGGTCGGTCAGGTCCTGCAGGCAGGCGGCATCACGGTCACCCTGATCGATACCGATGTCGACATGATCGACGTGGCGGGCACGTTCGGCGCCAAGGTCTATTTCGGCGACGGCACGCGGATCGACATGCTCCGCCAGGCGGGCGCGGCCGAGGCCGAGATGATCCTGTTCTGCATTGATGGCGATCAGCTCGATGCCGCGATGCTCGCCGCGGTGCACGAATCCTTCCCCCGCGCCGCTGTCTTCGTCCGCGTCTTCGATCGCCGCGCGGTGATCAAGCTGCGCGGCGCCCCGGTCACGCTGATCATGCGCGAAACCTTCGAATCCGCCATCGCCATGGCCCGCGCCGCGCTCGACAATGCCGGCCTCAGCAACGAGGCGATCACCCGCGCGGAGAACTTGTTTCGCGCGCGCGACGGCGAGCGCCTTGCCCTGCAGGTCGAAGCCGGCGATCCCCGCGTGGCCCGCGACCGGATCCTCACCGCGCCCGAGCCGCAGGAACTGGAAGGCGAGCCGGGCTAAGTAGTTGCACTTGCATGGACATTCCCATGCAAGTGCATCATTTTATCGATGCAACCGCATGGGTTTTTCCATGCAATCGCATCGAAAGGCTCATCCGCCATGGCCATGCCCGCCGCCACGACCCTGCTTGCGTGGACCCGCCTGCTCCGCGCGGCGGATCTGGCCAGCCAGCATTGTGCCGCAAGCTTGCGCGCGCTGGGGCTGCCCCCGCCGGAATGGTACGATGTGCTGCTGGCCATCGAACGCGGCGGCGCCCAGCGCCCCCGCGACTTGCAGATCGCGCTGGGGACCGAGCAATACGCCCTGTCCCGCCTCGTCGATCGCATGGTCAAGGCGCGCCTCCTCACCCGCGTTCCCTGCGCCGATGATGCGCGCGGCCACCTGCTGCATCTCACCATCGAAGGCCGCGCGATGCGTGCCGCCATGTGGCCGGTCTATGCAGAGGCGATCGAGACTGCCTTGGGCGCGCGCGTGGCGGAAGAAGACCGCACCGCACTGGCGCGCCTGCTCGCCCCGCTGGCGGAGCCGATCAGCGCGTAGCTTGATCAGGTCAGTCTGACGCGGATTGCGGCCACAGAAAGCGCTGGTAAACGCGGCCGCCCATCTCGACATCGCCATCATGGCGCACGCCGAATTTCTGCGCGACCGAGCGCGAGGCCAAATTGTCGGGATGGATCACCGACATGATCGCGGGGTGAGCAAGATGCGCGCGCGCGTAAGCCCAGACCGCGCGCGCGGCTTCGGAGGCATAGCCCTGCCCCCAGTTCTCGCGGGCGAAGGTGTAGCCAAGCTCGGGCATATGCTCGAAGGCGACGCCTTCCGGCACGTGCGTCCGGAAGAACCACATCCGGCGCAGCTTTCCGGGCAGCGGATCGCGCTCAAGCACGCCGTCGCTCAGGCCCGACCGGCCAAGCCGCTTGCCATCGGCCTTGCGTGTCACGAGCAGCGGACCAAGGCCAGCGATCGCATAGCCATGGAGCACATCGGCCAGCCACAGCTCGGTCTCCGCCGGGGTGCGCGCATTGCCGGTGCCGAGATAGCGCGCGACATCCGGATCGGCATGGACCGCAGTCATGAACTCAAGGTCGCGCTCGTCCATCCGGCGCAGCAGCAGGCGCTCGGTTTCGATGTGGTCGGTTCCGGGAAGCAGGGTCATCGGATCAAAAGCCTCTTCCTTGGCGCTCAACCCAGCGCAGCGGAGATCCGCGCCCAGATCGCATCGACTTCGGCGTGGGGATTGGCAGCAACTTGCCGCACCCATACCGTCTCGCCAATGGTGAAGGCTGAACTCGTGCCCTCAAGCGCCGCAATCACCCCGGCGCTATCAGTGGCAGCCGGACGCCAGTTCAGCACGCCTGTTTCGGGCCATTGCCTGAGCACCGTGCGCGGGTCCGCCTCGAGCCGCTGCGCGAGTTCTTCGGCAATGGCCATGCACCGCTCGATCCGCTCCGCCAGTCCGTCGCGGCCCCACGCAAGCAAAGTTGCCAAGAGCGGCAAGGCCGCGGCGCTGCGGGTGCCTTCAACCCCGCTGTTCGGGCGCGCGAGATAGGACGATGTGAACGTGATCGAAGCTTTTGCATCGATATCGCGAAACAGCGCCAGCGCCGCACCCTTGGGCTGGAAAAACCACTTGTGTGCCGAGATCGCGATGCTGTCCGCCGCTTCGATCCCCGCCAGCCTTTCGGCATATGCGGTAAGGTGTAGCGGTCCGGCCCAGGCCGCATCGACATGGAGCCACTTCGCGGCAAGCGGCGCCAGCTCATCGATGGCACCTCGCCCGGTCGTGCCCGCCGTCAGCACCAGTGCAGCAGCGGCAAGGTCCGGCAGGGCCGAACGGATCAGCCGTCCATCCTCGCCGACCGGCACCGGATGATAGCCCATGCCAAGAATCCGTGCCGCCTTTGGCACGGAAACATGCGCCTCTGCCGATGCCACCACCGTCCGCGCGCCGGCCTCCCGCGCAGCCCACAGCGCGGTCAGATTGGCCAGCGTCGATCCGCTGCAGAATTGCCCCCAGGCCATGCCGAAAGCGGGCGCAATCCATTCCAGCACGCGCTCCTCGGCCAGAGTCGCGAAGGGGCTGGTCGCCGGATGCAGCATGTTCTGATTGGCCTGCGCGACGAGATAGGCCATCTGCGCCGCCACCGATGCGGATGGCGGATCCATATGCGCCAGCACATCGGGCGCCGCGAGATCGGCGGCACGTGCCATCGCCGCAGCGCCCAGCTGATCAAGCGCGGCTTCCTCGCCGATACCGGTCCGGGGAAGCGTGGCGGGCAATTCAAACATGGCGGACCTCGATGCTCGGCGAGCACCTTTCACCCGCCGGGCATCGATCCTGCCCAAGCACCCGGTGCAAGGGCAGGCACAATTCCTTTTGCCGCCGAAAGCCGGTCTTCCGTTACCGCGCGTCACTCCCCGCGCTCAGCACCGCGCCGCCGCGGCCGTCCTGCAGGAACACCGCATTGCGCAAGCCGCCGGTGGCGGGCGCATAGGCAAAGCGCGCCGCGCTGCCGTTCCAGGTGCCGAGCTTGGTCAGTTCGCGCACGAGGTTCTTGTGCGGCAGCGTGCGGCCGCCGTTTTCGCCGGCCTTGATCGGCACATCGATCGTGCGCGGATCATAGCGCACCAGCCACACATCGGCCGGGCGTGCGGGTGCGGCGCCCTTGCCAATGGTCACGCCGTCCGCGCCCACGCTTGGCACCGGCGCGGTGCTGCGCGCAGCAGCAATCGCTGCTTCGACGCCGCGCGGATTGGCACCGACCACGGTTTGCGAACCGTTGATCCAGAATTGCGGCGTCGCGACTTCATGGCTCGCCGAACGCGCCGCGAAATCGCGCTGGCGCTGGGTATAGGCGGGGCTGGCGAACTTGTCCTTCCAGCCAAGGTAGTCCCAATAAGTCACCTCGAACGCGAGCGGGATCACATTGGCGCGGCCCGCAATGCTGTTGAGATAGGCCTCGGCAGGCGGGCAGCTGGAGCAGCCCTCGCTCTGGTAGAGCTCGACGAGAACCGGGGCAGCAGGCGCGGCGGCCGCGCGGGGAGCCGCCGGCGCATTGGCCATCGCGGTGTTGCTGGCAAAGTGGCCTGCGGCGAGGGCCGCACCGGCAAGGCCCAGCGGCAGGGCAATCGCCGCAAGACGGCGAATGGAGGAAGGAGAGCGGGACATGGGGAAACCTTGAAGAAGCAGGGGGGATGCCACTCAGTTCGGCCCGCGCCTTTCACCGGTTACAACGCCTGCCCGGCTATCCCCTTGACAGGCAGACCCGTCACGGCGACGGCCCATGCGCGCCCTTCCGCTTGAAAGCTCACAGCTCCGTGCCATTCCGCCTTCGCCAAGTTGCCCTGATCGCCCTTCTCGCCGGCGCTTCGCTGCCCTCGCTGGCGCGCGCCGAAGAGGCCGCGCCGGACCAGCAGATCGTGGTGACCGGGCGCGGGCTCGATGCGGCGCCCGCCGCGGTGGCTTACAATGTTCAGGACATCGACCGCGACCGTCTGGCCGTTGCCGCTTCGGGCCGGCTCGAGGATGCGCTTTCCGCCGCCGCGGGCTTCCAGCAGTTCCGCCGGTCCGACAGCCGCGCGTCCAATCCCTCCGCGCAGGGCATCACCTTGCGCGCACTTGGCGGCAATGCCACGAGCCGCACGCTGCTGCTGCTCGACGGCGTGCCGATGGCCGATCCGTTCTTCGGCTATGTCCCGCTCTCCGCACTGGCGCCGGAGCGGCTCGCCATGGCCCGCGTCACGCGCGGTGGCGGCTCGGGCGCGTTCGGTGCCGGCGCAGTTGCGGGCACGATCGACCTCACCAGCGCAGGGCCGGACCAGCTCGGCCTCTTCGGCGGCCGCGCGCTGGTCGATGATCGCGGCGAGACCGAGCTTTCTGCCACGCTCGCCCCGAAACTGGGCGCCGGATACCTCGTCGCCTCGGGCCGGTGGGATCGTGGCCGCGGCTTCTGGACCACGCCCGCCGATCAGCGCGTCCCCGCCAGCGTCCGCGCCCGCTATGAAAGCTGGTCGACCAGCTTGCGCGCGGTTGCACCGCTTTCGAACGACATCGAACTGCAGGCGCGCGTCGCCGCCTTCAACGATGCGCGCACCTTGCGCTTTGCCGGGGCCGATACC
Organism: Novosphingobium sp.; assembly: GCF_019748365.1. GTDB lineage: Bacteria > Pseudomonadota > Alphaproteobacteria > Sphingomonadales > Sphingomonadaceae > Novosphingobium. Next base: position 26,517 of record NZ_JAIEPN010000043.1, on the reverse strand, counting down.
GCAGCCAGCGGGCAGGACGCCAGCCTGCGCCTTGTCGGGCGGGGGGCGTGGCAGTTCGATGCCCTCGCCTATGTGCAGAGCCGCGATTTCAACAATGTGGTGATCAGCGCGCGGACCTTCCTACCCACGCTGAACCAGCGCGCGACGCCCTCGACCGGCATCGGCGGCAAGTTCGAACTGCGCCCGCCCGTGGGCAAGGCGCATGTCCTGCGGCTCGGCGCGGACTGGCGCTATGCCCAGGGGCAGACCCAGGAAGACGTCTATACCGCTGGAAGGATCTCCGCCACGCGCCGCGCAGGCGGCACGAACCGCGATCTGGGGCTGTTCATCGAGGATGACTGGACCCTCGGCCCGGTGATCCTGACCGCAGGCGCGCGGGCGGACCGCTGGTCGGTGCGCGGCGGCCTCTTCGAGCAGACGCCGCTGGGCGGCACGACAACAACCACGCTCTATCCGGACCGGGCCGGCTGGGCCGGCAGCTTCCGCGGCGGCGCCGTGCTCAAGCTGGGTGGCGGCCTCGCCCTGCGCGGATCGGCCTATACCGGCCTGCGCCAGCCCACGCTCAACGAGCTCTACCGCACCTTCACCGTGTTCCCCATCGTGACCCGCGCGAACGCCGCGCTGGAGAATGAACGGCTGCGCGGCTTCGAGGGCGGGCTCGACTGGAAGCCCGCAGCGGGCCTCACCTTTTCCGCCACCGCCTTCGACAACAAGGTGCGCAACGCCATTGCCAATGTCACGCTTTCGCCGACCTTGCGCGAGCGCCAGAACGTCGACGCCGTCCATGCCAAGGGCATCGAGCTGGGCGCCGAGGCAAAACTCGGCGGCTTCACGCTGAGCGGCTCCTTTGCCTATACCGATGCGAAGGTGGAAGCCCCCGGCACCGCGCTCGATCGCAAGCGTCCGGCGCAGACGCCGCGCTATGCCGCCAGCGCCACCGCCGCCTGGCGCCCCACGCCGCACACGACGCTTGCCCTCACCTTGCGCCACACCGGCGCGCAGTTCGAGGACGATCTTGAAACCGACGTCCTGCCGCCTGCGACCACGCTCGATGCCTATGCCGAAGCACCCATCGCCGGCCCGTTCAGCCTCGTGCTGCGCGGGGAGAACCTGTTTGACGAGACCGTGGTGACGCGCAATTCGGGCGGCTCGATCGATCTCGGCACCCCGCGCACGCTCTGGGCCGGGGTGCGGGTGGCGTTCCGCTAGGCCAGCAATTCCGCGGGCACCTCGGGATAGCAAGTCGCCACATCCCCAAGTGCCGCCTCCAGCGGGCCGAGCCACGGCGCGAACGCCTTCCAGTGCTCCACCGCATCGGTGTAGATCGGCTGGCGCACCTGCTCCGAACTCGCCGTTCGCACTGCGCGCGTGTTGCGGTGGAACTCGAGGCAGCTCTCCTCGAACGGCAGGCCAAGGTAAGCCAGCAGCGCGCGGGTTTCGGCCTCCTGATCCGCCACCATCCGCTCATAGATCACCCGGTGCACTGCTCCCGGCGCCGCCGCATCGTAATGCGCCATCAGCCGCACATAATCGCGGTAATATCGGCCGATCTCGGTGAGATCATAAGTGAAAGTCTGCCCCCGCGCGAAATGCTGCTTCCAGCCCGAAAAGCAGCACGACATCGGGTGCCGCCGCGCGTCGACGATCTTCGCGTTCGGCAGGATCAGCCGGATCAGGCCGACATGCTGCCAGTTGTTGGGCATCTTGTCGGTGAAGCGCCGCCGGTCGGTCTTGCGGTGCACCCGCGTGCGCTCGATATACTCCTCACCAAGGCGCAGGCGCTCGACCGGCCCCAGCGAGCGCACCATCGCCGCGAAATCGGCGAATTCACCCTCGTCAATGCGTGACTGCAGGCGCGCTGCAATCACCATCATCTCCGAAAGCTCCATCGTGCCTTCGATGGCGCTGTGGCTGGAAAGGATCTGCTCGACCAGCGTGGAGCCCGAGCGCGGCAGGCCAACGATGAAGATCGGATCCTCCGCCGGGCAGCCACCCTCGCCCATTTCGGCGATGAAGGCGCTGGTAAAGGTCGCGGCCGCAGCGCCCGCCTCGGCCGCGAGCAGATCGGGATCATAGCCCACCAGCGAGCGGCGCAGGCGATTGCCCTTGTCATAATGCTCGAACGAGCGCGCGACGTCGCCGGCATCCTCATAGGCCTTGCCGAGCGAGAAATGGAGGTGGAACACATCCTCGTCGCGTCCGGCCTCTGCCTCCAAGCCGGCCAGTGCGGTCTCCATCTGCGCGATATCGCCCGCTTCCAGCTTCACCGTCTTGAGATTGGCAAGGCTCCACCACGCCTCGCCCAGCGCCGGTTGCTGCGTGACGGCCGTGCGGTAAGCCTCGATCGCCCCGCCCTGCTCGCCCAGCGTCTTGAGCACGTGGCCCAGGTTCTGCCACAGCAGCGGCTGTTCGGGCTGGGCCGCGAGCATACGCTCATAGATCGTGCGCGCGCGCTCCTGATCGCCAAGCCTGACCAGCACCGATGAGAGGATCAGGTCTGCCGCCGCGCCCGCCACCGGGCTCTTTGCCAGCATTTCGGCGTGAACCAGCGCATCGGGCAGGCGGTTTACCTGCATCAGCAGCCGCACGAGGAAATCGCGCGCCAGATCGAACCCGGGCGCAAGCGCGACCGCCCGCTCCAGCAGCCTCAGCGCCTCGGTCATATCGCCGCGGCGCCACTTGACCTCGCCCTGCATGCGCGTGCCGACGGGATCATCCGGCAGGCGTGCGGCGCGGGCGGCCAGCTTCGCCTCGGCTTCGTCGAGCTTGCCGTCGTTTATGTCTGTCGCTGCTGCCAGCAGGTCGGGATCGCGCGAAGAGGCATGAACGGCGGACAAGTCCGCCCGCCAGGCGTCTTCCTCGCGCCCCGCCTTGCGCAGTTCAGACGCCAGCAGCAACCATCCGCTGGCCACCCCCGGCTGCGCCTCCGTCAGCGCTTCGAGCACGGTGATGGCCTCGTCGCTCCGCCCGGCTGCGCTGGCCGCCTGCGCGTGCTCCCACAGCACCATCGCGGGACGGCGCAGTCCGCCGGGGATCAGCGCGAGCCGGGCGCAGGCTTCCGTCGGGCGGCCCAGGCGGCGCAGGGCCTGAGCGCCAACAAACAGTGCAGGCGGCAATCCGGGGACAGCACGCAGCGCCTCGTTTGCTGCGGCAAGCGCAAGGTCCGGCCGCGTCTCGACTTGCGCCGCAGCGGCATCGAGCGCGGCCCGCAATGCCGCTTGTGATGGGGCGTTGCGTCCCGGCGCGACAGTGTTCCCAATTTCCATCGTCAGTTCCGGCTCTTGCGCATGCTGCATCATGTGCAGGTTTTGACACAGGTGCAACGGCTGATGACCGGGCCATGCTGCAAATGCGAAATTGGATGTTGACTCTCGGCAACAATGTGGCATCCTGCCCTTTAGGACAGGCGTCAAGAAACGGCGCAATCCGGGGGACAATTTTGCATTTTTCACGCCGTGCTCGCGCGCGGTCAGCCAGAGGTCGCTAAGCGGCCATGGCTCAAGGGTTTTTCGCAAGAATGCGAATGCGCAGGCGAAGACCCGGGTGAATGCACTGCTTCGGCAGTGCGCTTTGCGGCCACGAGTCGCTTCGCAGGAACGGACACGAAGGAGCTTTTGAAGACCAGAGTATCGACCCAGGGAGCCACACAGATTATGACAAAGAAAACCGGTCGCCGGTCGCACACGCTGAGGGCGCTGTGCCTTTCCACTATCCTTACCGGCATCGCCGCGCCGCAGGCCGCGTTCGCGCAGGAAACCCTTGCCCCGCAGGCGACTCCCGCCGATGAAACCAACCCGGCGAGCGGTTTCCAAGAAATCATCGTGACGGCCACGCGCAAGTCCGAGTCCGTGCAGAAGGTGCCGATCGCGATCCAGGCGCTTTCCTCCGATTTCCTCGCGCAGCGCCAAGTCAAGGGACTCGCCGATTACGCCGCGCTGCTCCCTTCGGTATCTTTCGCGGGCATCGGACCCGGTCGTAGCGAGGTCTATTTCCGCGGTATCGTTCCCGCCGGCGGCGCCTACGCCTCGGTCGGCTACTACCTTGATGAAATTCCCATCACCGGCTCCGAAGTGCCCGATATCCAGGTCTATGACATGGAACGCATCGAGGCGCTGTCGGGCCCGCAGGGCACCCTGTTCGGTGCAGGTTCGCTCGCGGGCGTGCTGCGCTTCATCACCGCCAAGCCGAAGATCGGCTCGTTCGAACTGGGCGTTGACACCGAAGTCAACAAGTTCGGCAAGGGCGATGCGGGGGGCACCTTCAAGGGCTTCGTCAACATTCCCGTAAGCGACAAGCTCGCGATCCGCGCGATGGCCTACTACCGCAAGGAAGGCGGCTACATCGACAACACGCCTAATAACGGCAAGTTCAACGACGGCCGCCCCGCGGTGCTGAATCTTGGCGACGACAATCCGCTCACGTCCTTCACGCTCAACAACGCTTCGATTGCCAAGGACAACTACAACCCGGTCTACGAATACGGCGGCCGTCTCTCGATGCTGTGGGACGTGGCCGATGGCTGGGAGATCACACCGTCAATCACCGCGCAGCGGCAGATTTCCTACGGCTATTTCGGCTTCGACCCAAGGCTTGGCGATCTTGAGGTCCATGACTACGACCTCACCCGCAATGACGACAAATGGTATCAGGCCGCGCTGACCATCCACGGCCACATCGGCGATTTCGATCTCGTGTCGGCGACGGGCTACTACCACCGTAACCGCAAGATCAATAACGACTACACCTACTACACCGTGGCCTACGACGGTTTTGGTCCGGGGTATGAAAGCTACCTGCAGTTCTTCGACAAGGCTGGCTGCACCGGTAGCGGTGCAACGCTCAAGTGCACCACGCTGCTCAACCCGACCCAGTATTACCACGCCGATAACACCAACAAGAAGTTCACCCAGGAAGTGCGCCTGACGACGCCCAAGTCCTGGCCCTTCGATGTGACGGTGGGCGGTTTCTATCAGCGCCAGAAGAACAACACAAACGACTTCTACGCGATCCGCGGGCTGGACCAGATCGTTGGCTACACTGCGCCTGGCGGCGGCGATACCAACTTCGCCGGCTTCGGCATTCCGGAAGCGCAGGGCGGCACGATGATTCTCGGCTCGCCCGCGGTGCGTGAAGACGGGTTCTACATCACCGAGAACGACACGCTCTATCATGATACAGCCGTCTTCGCCGAAGCGCATTACAACATCACTCCGGCGATCAAGATCACCGGCGGCATCCGGTACTTCTGGACCGATTACCAGATCACCGGATTTGGCGGTGTGCAGAGTTCGGCAGTCAATGCGCCGGCAATCTTCATTCCGACAGGCGCGGTCGGCTGCCCGCTGCCGCTGACCGGCGCGCGCCTTGAATGCCGCAACACCAACCGCCTCGATCCGGAAAGCATCGGCCGCTACAGCGAACAGGGCCAAACGCACAAGATCGTTGTCGACTGGCAGTTCGCGGATCAGAAGCTGGTCTATTTCAACTACTCGACCGGCTTCCGCCCCGGCGGCTACAACCGGCCGCTGCGCATTCGCGCCACCACGACGCAACCATCGGTGGTCGTGGCAGCGCCTGCCTTCAAGTCAGAAACGCTCACCAACTTCGAGCTTGGCTTCAAGACGACGTGGAACAACATCTTCCGCCTCAATGCCGCGATCTATCTCGAGAAGTGGAACAACATCCAGTACGGCGTGGTCGTCGCAGGGGCCCAGGGCGCTGGCTACACTGGCAACGCCGGCAAGGCCGAGGTCAAAGGTATCGAGTTCGATGCGGACCTTCGCCTCGGCAAGTGGACGATCACCTCAAGCGGCGCGTACAACGATGGCAAGCTCAAGGGCGATTTCTGCAACTTCGTCGCCAACCGCGCCGCGCAGACCATCTCGCAGCTTGATACCTGCTCGCTCGGTACCTTTATCGACGCCGACGGCAACATCGTGACAGACAACTCTGGTGGCACCAACCTCGGTACTCCGACGGTTGCGGCGGCCAACGGCACGCGCCTGCCGCGCCAGCCCAAGTTCAAGGGCACGACCACGATCCGCTACGACACGGATATCGGGGACTACAAGGCATACATCCAGGGTGCGGCGCTCTACCAGACCGGCGCGACGCAGGATCTCAACGTCGAGAACAACAACTTCCTCGGCAACACCCCGGGCTTTGTGAGCTTCGACTTTGCGGCCGGCATCAGGAAGGAACACTGGACGATTGATGCGTTCATCCAGAACGCGTTCGACCGCCGCGGCCAGCTGACCCGGACCACTTTCTGCTCGATCGCAGTGTGCTCCGGCTCTTCGCGGACATTCCCGATTCGGCCGCAGTTCTTCGGGCTCAAGATCGGCTATCGTTACTGAGGCGCTGGCTTCGGCCGATAGCCTGCCGATAGGCGACAAGCCCCCCGCGGTTCCGGCCGCGGGGGGTTTTGCTTTGCCCCTTCGTCATTTCGGCGCGGGCATGACCGAAAACCCGGGGCAAGAAGAAACCCCTCCCGCAAAGCGAGAGGGGTTCGGGAAATCTTCTCCGAAGGGCCGCTATCAACCCGGCAGGATCAAGCCAGCGACATCGGCAGGCTGCGCAGGCGCTTGCCCGTTGCATCCTTGATCGCGTTGGCAATCGCCGGGATCACCGGCGGAAGCGTCGGCTCGCCAAGCCCGGTCGGCGGATTGTCGGTCACCACCCAGGTGATCGCGACATCGCCGGGGGTCTGGTTGATGCGGATCAGCGGGAAATCACCGAAGTTTTCCTGCGTAACCGCACCCGCCTTCTGCTCGATCGGCTGCCACACCAGCGCCTGCGCGATACCATCGATCACCGCGCCCTGCATCTGATGCTCGGCCCCCATCGGATTGATCACCTGGCTGCCGATGTCCCCCGCCACCCAGACTTTGTCGATCGTGATCTGGCCATCGGCCACGGTGAGATCGACCACTTCGGCAAAGTAGCCGCGATGGCTGAAGTAGAACCCGAATCCGCGCCCCTTGCCCGGCGTCGTCGAGCGCTTGCCCGTCCATCCGGCGAACTTGCAAACAGCATCGATCACACCCCGGGCGCGGCCTGTGTCGAATGGGGTGTCGTCCGGTTCGGGCGGCAATTGCTTGGGCGAGCCCAGCGTGCGGCGCATCAGTTCGGGCAGATCCGTCCCCGCCGCTTCGGCCACTTCATCAAGGAAGCCCTGGAACACGAAGGACACCGCGTTGGACGTCGGCGCCCGCAGCCAGCCTGTGGTCACGTTGGTCTTGAGGAACGACATGCCGAAATGCACATCCGGCAGCACTGGCCCCGGAAACTCGGTCGCCCGCATTTCCGCAGCGCGCATCGGTTTGCCGTCGGTGCCAAAGGTGATGAAGTGGTCCTTCAGCGCCACCAGCGCGCCGCTCGCATCGAGCCCCGCCGTCATGCGGTGCCACCCGCCGGGGCGGTAGTAGTCGTTGCGCATGTCGTCGGTGCGATCATAGAGCAGCTTGACCGGGCGGCCCGGCACCGCCTTGGCAATGCAGGCGGTCTGGATCATGAAATCGCTCATCAGGCGCCGGCCGAAGCCGCCACCGATGCGCGTCATGTGGATCGTCATCGAGGCGGGATCGATCCCCAGCACTTTGGCGATATCGGCCCGCGCGGTGCCGGGATCCTGCGTCGGCGCCCAGAATTCAAGCTTGCCGTCCTTGTGCCACAGCGCGGTGCAGTTCTGCGGCTCGAGCGTGGCGTGGGCAAGGAAGGGATAGGCGTAGTCTGCCGTGACCACCTTGGCAGCCTTGGCCAGCGCGGCATCGGCATTGCCCGCTTTGAACAGGTCCGCCGTGGGTGCCGCAGCCAGCAGCGCCTTGGCCTGCGCGGTATAGCCCTCGGTCGAATAGCCGTCGAAGCCTACGGTATCCCATTGCACCGCCAGCTTTTCGCGCGCCTTGTGGACGCGCCACCAGCTGTCGCCGACTATCGCCACAGCATTGTGCTTGCCCGCCGGAATCTCCCCGTCGGTGATCGGCACCACCGCCAGCACGCCCTTTTCCTTGCGGACCGCAGCGTCGTCAAAGCTCTTCAAGGTGCCGCTGATCACCGGGCACTTGACCATCGCGGCATAGAGCATGCCCGCCGGATGGGCATCGATGCCGAACAGCGGCTCGCCCTTGACGATGGCAGGCGTATCGACACCGGGCCGCGACTTGCCGACGATCTTGAAGTCCTTGGGATTCTTGAGCGGCACCTTCTCCAGATCGGGCGCGGCGATCTTTGCCGCGACGGGGGCCAGCGCGGCATAGGTGATCGAGCGGCCAGTCGCGGCGTGCTTCACCGAACCCTCGCTTGTCGTCAGGCTCGCGGCGGGAACGCCCCACTGCTGCGATGCCGCCGCCACGAGCATGGCGCGGGCACCGGCCCCGGCCTGGCGCGCCGGCAGCCAGTTGAGCGGCGTTGTCATGCTGCCGCCTGCAAACTGCGGCCCATACTTGTCCTGATTCTCGTCGGCCTGCTTGATCTTCACCTGGCTCCACGCGACGTCGAGCTCCTCGGCGATCAGCATGGGCAGCATGGTCTTGACGCCCTGCCCGATCTCCGGGTTCTTCGCGAGGATCGTCACCGTGTTGTCAGGCGCGATGCTGACGAACACGCCCAGCATCGCGGGCTCGCCCGCGCCGGACGCGGCGGCAAACGCCAGCTTCGCTTCGAACGTGAGCGCGGCCCCGCTCGCAAGGCTGGCGGCGAGGAACGAGCGGCGGGAAACGGAAACGGCGTTCATGCGGCTGCTCCCGCAATGGCCCTGCTGGCTTCGGCAATGGCTTTCTGGATCCGCAGGTAGGTCGCGCAGCGGCAGATGTTGCCCGCCATGCCCGCCGTCACTTCATCGGCGGAAGGCTTGGGCGTCGCGGTCAGCAGCGCGGTGGCCGACATGATCTGCCCCGCCTGGCAATAGCCGCACTGCGGCACGTCGAGCGCGGTCCACGCCTCGACCACCTTGGCGCCCACCGGCGAGGCGGTCACGCCCTCGATCGTCACGATGTCCTTGCCCGCGGCATCGGCCAGCGGCGTCTGGCAGGAGCGCACGGCCTCACCGTTGAGGATGACCGTGCAGGCGCCGCACAGCCCGGCGCCGCAGCCGAACTTGGTGCCCGGCATATTGAGGTCTTCGCGCAGGACCCAAAGCAGCGGCTTGTCGGATTCGACATCGACGGTGCGGGGCTTGCGGTTCACGGTCAGCGAGATCGCCATTGCGGTCCTTTCGAGAAGCCGGGGCGGCAAATGCGCGCCAAACCGGCGAATTCGGGGGAACTTCGGCCTTGATTCGCCCCGGATACAGCATGGTATCAATGGAGCCTTGGCCGAGTAATAATCTATAATTTTCAGTGACTTGAATAACCAGAACAAAGTCTGTACAAACTTCGGGATTCCGTCAAGAGCGATTTGCCGGAAGGGCACTCTGGTGAGGGCCCCGCGCGCGTGCTACGCAACCCCCATGGATCGTAATACTGTCATGCTTGACGAAGCACACCGCGAAGCCGGTATCGCAAGCGATGACGGCATGGCCACCGGCCCTCGCCCCGGCACTTATGCGCGGGGGACAGAAACGGTCGATGCCATTCTCAAAGCCGCGCATGATGTGCTGATCGAGGAAGGCGCCAGCGCTTTCACCATCCGCCGGATCGCCACCAAGAGCGGCATGAAGGTCGGCAATGTCAGCTATCATTTCCCGCGCAAGGAAATGCTGATCAAGATCATGCTGGACGAGTTGCTCGACAGCTATGACAAGCTGCTCGAGAACGAAGTCCGCCAGCCAGAAATCCCGCCGGAAGACCGCCTCCGGCTGATGGTGAAGCTTTGCCTCGATGATATTGCCGGCAAGCGCACCACCCGCCTGTTTACCGAGCTCTGGGCGCTCGCGAACCACAATGCCTTCGTCGCCGACCGGGTGCGCGTGTTCTATCAGCGGGTGCACGATTTCATCGGCGAAGTGGTGACCGAGCTCAACCCCGCGCTCTCGCCCGACGAGGTGCACACCGTCGCGCTTTACATCAGCGCCTCGATGGAAGGGTCGACTCCGTTCCTCGGATTCGAAAAGCCGTGGGCCGCAAAGATGCCGCAGATCACCGCGATCGCCGCCGAGGCCCTGGTGGCCCTCGCCAAGTCGATCACGCCGCAGCAGATCGCCGCCAGCACCTGATCCTGAAGCGTTTTTTTTCGCGGCTCTGCACAGGAACCGCGCGATCGGCATTACAAAGCGCTTGACTAAAACTGGACGGTCGTCAAATCTTTCTCGCAAGCGCACAAAGTGCATGGGGTTCAGGCGTTTCAGACAGAAGGGGCCAGGCCAGATGAAGATGATGAAGGTTCAGGGCAAGTCTTCGCTCTCCGCTAGAGCCAGGTACACCGCCGCGGCTGTCTGCGCGCTGACCCTGCTTGGCGGCGCCCCTGCGGCGCAGGCAGCGGATCCGCTCCAGCCCGATCCCGAGCTCGAGGCGGTCACGCTCTCTGCGCCAAAGCCAAGCTGGGTGTTCGTTGAACGCGGCTTCGTCGTGCCCGGCAACACGATCTACGATACGGACACGGGCAAGATGCTCGGTCAGGTCGAAACCTCGCACCTCTCGGACCTCTCGCTCGATCCGGCCGGCAAGGTTTACTACGTGGCCGAAAGCATCTGGTCCAAGGGTTCGCGCGGCACGCGGCAGGACATGATCACGGTCTATGATGCCGCAACGCTCAAGCTGAAGAGCGAAATCGTGATGCCCGGCCGCATCCTGATCGGCGGGCGCAAGTTCAACTTCGTGATCGGTGAAGCGGGCAAGACGGCTTACGTCTACAATCTCGATCCCGCATCCTCGGTCAACGTGATCGATCTGGTCAAGGGCAAGTTCGTCAAGAAGATCGAGCTGCCCGGCTGCGCCAGCCTGATGCCGGTGGATGGCGTCGGCTTCTCGGCGCTGTGCTCCGACGGTTCGCTCGCCACGGTCAAGACCGCCGGCGCCAAGCCCGAAATCGTCCGTTCGGCGCCGTTCTTCTCGGCAACCAACGATCCGATCTTCGACAACTTCGGCTTCAACGGCCCCAAGCAGGAAGCCGTGTTCCTGACTTATACCGGGCAGGTCTACACCGCAAAGCTCGGCGCCACGCCGACGATCTCCGAGCCCTTCTCGATCCAGGCGGCCGCCGGTGTGACTCCCGCCGATACCAAGCCGCTCGATGTGTATTGGTACCCTGGCGCACGCCAGGGTCTCGCGCTCCATTCCGCCTCGGGGCTCGCCTATGTGCTGATGCACACCGGCGAATACTGGACCCACAAGGAACCCGGTACCGAAATCTGGGTTCTTGATGTGGCGGCGAAGAAGGTCACCAAGCGGATCCCGCTCGAAGAACCGGCGGCGACGATTGCCGTGACGCAGGAAGCCGCTCCCAAGCTGGTTCTCGGTATCGAGGACGGTACGCTGCTCATCCTTGACGCCAAGACCGGCGCCGAGAAGTTCAAGCTCGAAAAGTCCGCCGGCGGCGTGCTGCGGACACTGGAGCCCTGATGGCAGATAGCAGTGCCTTGACACTGGCAGCCCTCGGCGGAACCGGGCTGGGCGTGATCGGCCTCGCCGGCGCAATGGGGGTCGGCCTCGTGTTCCTGCAGGCCGCGCTTGCCAAGCTGCGCCACCGCGAACTGCTGTCAGGCGTCATCGCCAACTACCGCCTCCTGCCAAATGTGCTCGTCGGTCCGGCAGCCTTGCTGCTTGCCCCGGCCGAACTCGCCGTCGCGCTTGGCCTGCTGCTGGGCGGACAGCCCCTTGCGGCGGCAGCCGCCATCGCGCTGCTGGTCATTTTTGCTGCCGCAATGGCCATCAACATCACGCGCGGCCGGCGCGAGATCGATTGCGGATGCGGTCGGTCGCAGCTGCGCCAACCGCTCAGCTGGCTTCTCGTCACGCGCAATCTGCTGCTCGCGGCGCTGCTTGTTCCGCGCCTGCTGCCCGGCAGCGCATCAACCTATGCCGATCTTGCCATCGCACTGGCCGGCGGCCTTGCGGTCTTTGTGATCGTCCAGCTCTTCAACGCCATCGGGGCGCTTGCGGCATCGCCGCTCGCCGCCTCGCGGAGGTAACTGCATGCTGCAAGCCTTGCTCGTATCGACGGTGGTTTCCTGGATTGTCATCCTCCTGCTGGGTGTGGCGCTGCTCGCGCTCGCCCGTCAGGTCGGCGTCCTGCACATGCGCGTCGCCCCGGCCGGTGCGCTGACCACATCGGCTGGTCCCGCCGTCGGCAGCGCTGCGGCGGCGATACCCGCCACGACGATCGAAGGCACAAGAACCACGGTGGGCGGCCATCTCCACGGCGTGCCGCTGCGGCTGCTGATGTTCGTCTCGCCCTCGTGCCCGCTGTGCAAGAACCTCATTCCGGTGGCGAAGTCCTTCGCCCGCGATGAACGCGTGCAGCTCATCTTCATCGGGGATGATGATGCCGCCGCGCAGCGCCAGATGATCGCGGAGCATGGCCTTGGCGGGTATCAGTTCATCAACGGGCCCGATGTCGGCCAGGCTTATGAAGTGGCCAAGCTGCCCTATGCCGTCCTGATGGACGAGCACGGCACGATCCTTTCCAAGGGCCTCGTCAACAGCCGCGAGCATCTCGAAAGCCTGGTCATCGCGCACGAAATGGGCATCCGCTCGGTGCAGGATTACATCGGCAAGCTCAAGGCCGTGGCCAATTGATCGCCCTCATCCACTCACACCAACACGGTTCCAGCGCACAACAGGGGACAAGCTCATGAAGACCTTCAATCCCGACGCCATGGGCGAGAAGCTGCTCCGCCGCCTTGCCGGCGGAACCTCGCGCCGCGGCATTCTTTCCCGGCTCGGCCTCGCGCTGGTTGCCGCGCCGGCTTTCCCGCTGCTGCCTGTCAGCCGCGCGAGCGCCGCGAAGCCCGACCGCTCGCCGGAAGCAAAGACCAACTTCGCCCGCAACGCGCAGAGCACGGACGACACCAAGTGCACCTACTGGCGCTATTGTGCGATCGACGGTTCGCTCTGCTCGTGCTGCGGCGGCGCGCTCAATCGCTGCCCTCCTGGCGCCGAGCACTCGCCCGTCTCGTGGGTCGGCACCTGCATCAATCCCGACGATGGCCGTGCCTACCTGATCGCCTACCGCGATTGCTGCGGCAAGACATACTGCAACAAGTGCGATTGCGACGGCACCGACCGTGAAACGCAGCTCTATGTGCCGCAGCTCAACAACGACGTGATCTGGTGCTTCGGTACGACGAGCATGGAATACCACTGCTCGACAGCGGTTCTCGTCGGCACCGCCTGATCGGCGGGCACGGCAGGGCTTCCGGCGAGCGGCGAGCGGGTCTAAGGATAGGCGTATGAAGAAGCGCATGGGCCTGTTCGCCGCTGCCACGCTGCTAGGCGTGTTGTCGCTCGGCACGCTGCGCGCGGCTGAGCCGGACAATCACTCGCCCGAAATGACGGCAGAAGTCCGCGCCAAGATGGCGGATCCCGAGCTTGCGCAAAGCGACTTCATCGAACAGTGCGCGGGCTGCCACGGCGTACGCGGCACCACGGCTCCCGCGCATCTGCCTGAAATCAAGGACCGCGTCGGCTGGTTCATGTGCACCCCGGAAAGCCGAGCCTATCTGCTGCGCCTGCCCAATGTCGCGCACAGCCGCATCACGGACAATGCCCAGCTCGCGGACCTCATGAACTATGTGGTCTTCGTGCTCGGCGGCAAGAGCGTGCCCGCAGGCACCAAACCGTTTACCGGCGAGGAAGTGGCGCATGAACGCCAGTTCCCGCTCACCAGTGTCTCGCTTCAGGCCGAGCGGCTGCGCCTGGCCAAAGTGGCGATCGCCAAGTGCCGGGCGCCGGCCTCGCTCCGCCTGCAATATCCCGGCTCAAAGCAGTGATCGCGCACGACGATCGCAGCATTCTTGGTCTGCTGGTCGAAGGGGCAGCGGCGGGTGTGGAAGGCGTGCTCGTCACGCTGACCGGGATCGAAGGCGGCTCCTCGCGCGGGATCGGCGCGCAGATGGCGGTGCTCGCGGATGGTCGCAGCGCTGGCTCGTTCTCCGGCGGCTGCGTCGAGGCTGCCGTCATCGCGGAAGCACAGGACGTGCTGGCGCAGGGCTATGGCCGCACCGTGCGCTACGGCATCGGCTCGCCCTATCTCGATATCCGCCTGCCTTGTGGTGGCGGCATCGACCTGCTGTTCACCCCGCGTCCCGATCCTGTGGTGCTGAAAGAAACGCTGACCCGGCTCGATGCGCGCAAGGCGGCGGTGCTTCGCCTCAACGAAGGTGGTGCTGCGCTCTCGGAAACGCCCGGTTTCCACGGCTTCCAGCGCGCCTATGCCCCGCCACTGCGCCTCGTCGCGCTTGGCCATGGCGAAGACCTCACCGCGCTCGTGCGCCTTGCCCGCGCCTTCGGCCTTGCGGTCGAAGCCTATGCGCCGGCAAGCGACCGTCTGGCCACTGCCGAACCGGGCGTGCAGCCGCTTGGCAGCCGCACCGCTCTTCCCGAGCTGGTTGGCGATCCGTGGACGGCGTTCGTGTTCCTGTTCCACGATCACGATTGGGAAGAACAGCTGCTGCCCCATGCGCTGGCGCAGGAGGGTTTCTACCACGGCGCCGTCGGCAGCGCGCGCACGCACCGCGCACGCCTTGCGGGTCTGCGCACGATCGGCGTGCCGCAAGCAAGCCTCGATGCACTGCGCGGCGGCATCGGCCTGATCCCGGCGACTCGCGATCCCGCCACGCTGGCGCTCTCGATCCTTGGCGAACTGGTGCAGGACTATCAGGCCTGCGCGGGCATGCCCGGCTGGAGCGGCCGCGCGCCGGGCCGGATGGGGCAAGATCCCGCCTCGCATGTCCCCACCCGCAACTGAGGCCGGCTTCACCGGCCTCGCGCTGGTGCTGCTCGCTGGCGGGCAATCGGCCCGGTTCGGTGGCCCCAAGCTGATCGCCCCGCTCGGCGGCAAGCCGCTTGCCCTCCACGCCGCCGGGATGCTGGCCGCCCTGCCCTTTGCAACGCGCTTTGCGGTAATCGGACCGGACGTGCCGGATTTTGCGGCGTTCGGCTACCAGACCGTGCCGCTGACCCCGCCCGGTGCTGCGCAGGCACGCTCACTCGCCCTCGGGGTCGCTGCCGCGCAAGCTGCCGGCGCGCGCGCCGTGCTGGTCGCGCTGGCCGATATGCCGCTGGTGCCGGCGGCGCATATCCACGCCCTCGTTCGCCAGTTCGACGGGGATCGCATCGCCACCGAAGCAGGCGGCGTGACGATGCCGCCAGCCATCTTCGTCGCCTCGCATTTCGCCGCCCTGACCACGCTCGATGGCGATCGCGGCGGGGCTGCAAGGCTCAAAGGGGGCCCCACCGTGCCGCTCGATCCCCGGCTAGCGCTCGACGTGGACCGGCCCGAGGACCTCGCGCGCGCCCAAGCCCTGCTCTAACTCCCCTTCGTCACCCCCGCGAAGGCGGGGGCCCAGAGCGGCAAGCACAGCGTATGTCGCTCTGGATTCCCGCCTTCGCGGGAATGACGAGAAGTTAGGGGTCAGAGCAACGCGCGTTCCACCGCCTTGTGCCACCCGGCAACGAGGTCACTGCGCAGCGCCGCGCTCATCTTCGGTTCGAAGCGGCGGTCGCTCGTCCAGGTCGCCTCCAGGGCGGCGAGATCGCTCCACACGCCCGTTGCCAGCCCCGCAAGGAAGGCCGCGCCCAGCGCCGTTGTCTCGACACTGACGGGCCGCTCGACCGGTGCGACCAGCACATCGGACAGGAACTGCCCGAGCCAGTCGTTCGCCGCCATGCCGCCGTCGATGCGCAGCGCGGCATCGCCCGGATTGGCGTCCTCGCGCATGGCATTGATCATGTCGAGCGTCTGGTAGGCCACCGATTCCAGCGCCGCACGGGCCACATGCGCCGCGCCCGCATCCAGCGTGAGCCCGCAAATCAGTCCGCGCGCATCGGGGTTCCAGTGCGGCGCGCCGAGGCCCACGAAGGCCGGCACCATATAGACGCCGTGGTTGTCCGGCACGCGCACCGCCATGTCATGCGTGTCCGAGGCATGGGTGATGATCTTGAGGCCATCGCGCAGCCACTTCACCGCCGCACCCGCCACGAAGATCGCGCCTTCCAGCGCATAGGTCGTCTCGCCGTTCAGCCGGTAGCCTACCGTCGTCAGCACGCGCTTCTTCGAAGGGATCGGCTTGTTCCCGATGTTCATCAGCGCAAAGGCGCCGGTGCCATAGGTCGATTTGGTCATCCCTGCGCGGAAGCAGGCCTGCCCGAACAGCGCTGCCTGCTGGTCGCCCGCCATGCCGGCAATCGGGATCGCGCGGCCAAGGATCGCGGGATCGCACTCGCCAAAGATGTACGAATTGTCCTGCACTTCGGGCAGCACCGAAGCCGGCACGCGGAGCAGGCGCAGGAGTTCCTCGTCCCATTGCTGCCTGCCGATATCGAACATCAGCGTGCGCGAGGCATTGGTCGGATCGGTCGCGTGGACCTTGCCGCGCGTCAGCCGCGACAGGAGGAAGCAGTCGATGGTCCCGAACGCCAGCTCGCCGCGGTCCGCCGCCGCGCGGGCCCCTGCCACTTCATCCAGGATCCACGCGAGCTTGGTGCCCGAGAAGTAGGGATCGAGCAGCAGGCCGGTCTTGGCGGCGAACAGCGGTTCGGCCCCGTCGGCCTTCAATCTTGCGCACGTATCCGCCGTGCGCCGGTCCTGCCAGACGATGGCGCGGTGGATCGGCTTGCCTGTCGCGCGGTCCCACACGGCCACGGTCTCGCGCTGGTTGGTGATGCCGATGGCGGCAATGTCCGCCACATCGATTCCCGCCTTGCCGACCGCCTCGCGCAGCACGGTGACGACGTCCTGCCAGATATCCTCGAGCTCGTGCTCGACCCAGCCCGAGGCCGGATAGTGCTGCGCAAATTCGCGTTGCGCCACCGCAATCGGCTTCGCGGCGGCATCAAACACGATACAGCGGCTCGATGTGGTGCCCTGATCGATGGCGAGAATATAGGGGGGCTGCATGGGTCTCCTCTCGTGGCCTTGCGCCGTTTGCCCCTGCCTATCCAACCGGCATGGCCTCCGGAAGCACCCTTTGCGGAAAACCCATAGAAAATTGCGATAGCCGCCGTGGACCCTCAGGCGTCGAGACGGAAATGGAACACCCGGCTTGGCCCATCCTCCGGCAGCACGTAGACCTCGCGGCCCTCGATGGCCATGCCCTCACCCGTCACCGGCCCGCCGCGCCCGAACGGACGCACCGGACCGATCGAACCCGCCTTGAGCGAACGCGTCACCCGCATGGTCGCAGGATCGATCCAGTCGAGCGTGCCCCCCAGCCAGCTGGTATTGCCGCCCGCCACCAGCTTGCCGTCCACGAACTTCATGTCCTGGAAGTGCGTACCTGATGGATTGTCGACGACCTTAACCGGCCTCGTCCCGCGTGCCAGATCGAAGGTATAGAGCTGCCGGCTGTCCCAGTTACCCGCAACAAGCTTCGTGCCGTCCGCCGCGACGCAGCCGATATGATCCGCCACCGCGATCCTCCGACGCACCGTCAGCGTCTCGGCATCGATCTCCACCAGCACTGCCGAGCTGTCCGGCCGCAGTTCCGCCACCGGCACCCACAGCGACCCGCCCGACAGCGAAAGCCCGCCGGGGTGATACCGCGCGCCGTCGGTCAGTTCGAGCCGCCGCAGGAAGCGCCCGCTCGCCCGGTCGAACAGGTGCAGGAACGCCCGCTGTCCGGCGTTATCGACCGAGGTCACCCAGACATGCTTGGGATCGAGCGCCAGTCCCTGCACATGGAACACCTCGCCCTGCAGCTGCAGCGCCCCGACATATCTGCCGTGCTCCAGTTCTCCGTCATAAGTCGCGGGGCTGAACGATCCGGGTGAAGCCGAGAGGGAAATGCCCGAAGCGAGGTTGAGCACGGCCAGAAAACCGCCACGTAGAAGCTTGCCGATCATCGTCGTAATGCTTTCCGAAGCCCTTGGGTTTCGGCGCCCCGGTGACGATGTTCAGAGGCATCTGCGTGGCAGTTCCCGGAATCTGCCGCAGGACTGCAATATTGGCGGTATCCCCCGACTTATCCACAGGCCATTACTTGGCGAGTGCGACCTTTTTGCCACTCACCGGACGCTGATAAACCAGCTTCCCGCCGAGGAACGTCATGTCCACCTTGCCGGTGAGGAAGCTTGCTTCCGGCGCCGTCAGCGGATCGAACGGCAGCACGATCATGTCGGCCAGCTTGCCCGGCTCGATGGTGCCCTTCTCGTTCTCTTCCCACGAAAGGTAGGCGCCGTTGGCGGTATACATCCGGATCGCCTCCTGCAGGGAAACCGCTTCCTCCGGACCGCGCGGCACGCCGCTCGGTCCTTTGCGCGTCGTCGCGGCATAGAGCCCCACCAAGGGCCCGATCGGAAGGTTGTCGCTGGCAAAGGCCATGAACAGCCCGAACTTCCTTACCGGCGTTACCACCGCATTGTTGTGCGCAAGCCGCCAGTCGTCGAGCAGCGCGGCATAGCGGTCATCGAGATTGTAAAGGAAGTTGGGCTGCTGCGAGATCATCACATGATCCTGCGCCATCGTCGCCATGGTCTCGTCGGGCGGCATGATGGTGAAGTGATCGAGGAACCAGCGCCGGTCATTGGCGGCATGCGCGGGATCGGGGATCGTCGTCAGCGCGTTGTGATAGGCCTTCACCGCCTGCACGATGGCCGCATCGCCAATCGCGTGGATGCCCATCTGCCAGCCCAGCCTGGCCGCACTGTCGACCAGCTCCTGCAGTTCCGCATCGGTGAAGCGCCCCTTGCCGCGGAAGCCTGGCTGGCCCTTGTAGTCCGCAAGCAGCCACGCGGTCGGCCCGGTAAAGCCGCCATCCACCGCGTTCTCGCCAATCGCGCCGAGCCGCAGGTGATTGTCGCCGTAGCCGGTGTGATAGGGAAACGCCTTCAGCCGCTCGGCACCCGGATGGATGATGTACATCGTGATGCGCGGCAGCTCGGCGCCCATCTTGGCGTAGACTTCGCGCGCGCGCTTCCAGGTCATGTTGGAAGCGCCCCACAGCGGGTCGAGGTCCTTGCTTGCAGTACCGCCCTTGCCCACCGGCTCGTCGTCGATCGTCCCGCTGGCATCGTGGAAGCTGGTGATGCCGAGCGCGAGCATCTGCTTGAGCCAGGTGATCGTCGGCCCGCGCATGGCTTCCCAGCCCGGATCGGGAATGAACTTCGAGACGACGTCCATGCGCTCGCGGATGATCCCGCTGGGCTCGCCATTGGCGTCGCGCTCGATGAGGCCAGTGGCGGGCTCCGGCGTCGACTTGTCGATCTTGGCGATCCTGAACGCCGCCGTATTGTAGGCCGCCGAGTGTGATCCGGCGCGCAGCAGGGCCACCGGATTGTTCGGCGCGGCGGCATCGAGATCGGCGCGGCTCAGATTGCGCTTTTCGGCAAAGTTCGATTCCTGCCAGCCATAGCCGGTGATCCACTTGCCCGGCCCGAGTTCCTTCGCCTTGGCGCGCAGCATGGCCTGCACTTCGGTGATGCTTTTGGCATCCTGCACCGCGATGTCATTGGGCGAGACGGGCTTTGGATGCAGATGCGTGTCGATAAAGCCCGGCATCAGCGTCTTGCCCGCAAGGTCGATCACCTTGGGCGCCGAATAGGCATCCAGCAGCTCCTCGCCGCCCACCGCGACGATCCGCTCGCCCTTCACCGCCACCGCCGTCTTCAGCGTGAATGCGCGGTCAACGGTGATGACCTGGCCCTTGTGGAGGATGAGGTCGACAGCTTCCTTGGCCGAAGCAGGCTGCGCCAATGTTGCCGCAATCAGTCCACCCAAAAGCCCGATACGCCGCGAAACTCCCATGTCGATACCCCCCGATCCTGAACGCCTGTCCTAGATCGTATCAAGTGGGCATAGTGCTGTCGACCGCCTTAGGCCCTTCTTCGTCACCCCGGACTTGATCCGGGGTCCCGCTTCCTTTCGGAGACCAGGGTGAGAGGCGAGCGGGACCCCGGGTCAAGCCCGGGGTGACGGAAGAGAACCGCGGGATATTGCAGCCCCCTCAGCACTCCACCACGTTCACCGCGAGCCCGCCCTGCGAGGTTTCCTTGTACTTGTCGCGCATGTCGAACCCGGTCTGGCGCATCGTCTCGATCACCTTGTCGAGGCTGACCATATGCTCGCCATCGCCCAGCAGCGCGAGGCGTGAGGCGTCGATGGCCTTGACCGCGCCCATCGCGTTGCGCTCGATGCAGGGGATCTGGACAAGCCCGCCCACCGGATCGCAGGTGAGCCCCAAGTTGTGCTCCATCCCGATTTCCGCCGCGTTCTCGATCTGCGCGTTGCTGCCGCCCAGCACCGCCGTCAGCCCCGCCGCCGCCATCGAGCAGGCCACGCCCACTTCGCCCTGACAGCCGACTTCCGCGCCCGAGATCGAGGCATTGCGCTTGTAGAGCGCGCCAATCGCCGCCGCCGTCAGCAGGAACACACGCCGCCCCGCCGTGTCCCCGCGATAGCAGCGCTCGTAGTAGCGCAGCACCGCCGGGATGATCCCTGCCGCGCCATTGGTCGGCGCCGTCACCACGCGGCCGCCCGCCGCGTTCTCCTCGTTGACCGCCATGGCCCACAAGTTGATCCAGTCGAGCACCACCAGCGGATCGCTCAGCGCCGCCTGCTGGCGCGCGACGAGTTCCGCCGCGATGCCCTGCGCCCGGCGCTTGACGCGCAGGCCTCCCGGCAGCACGCCGCCTTGCGAGGTTCCCCGGTCGATGCAGGCCGCCATGGTATCGGCGATCAGATCGAGGCCCTGCTCCACGTCCGCCAAAGGCCGCAGCGCCGTCTCGTTCGCCAGCATCAGTTCGGCAATCGTGAGGCCCGCCGCGCCCGCCATGGCGATCAGCTCATCGCCGGTGGTGAAAGGATAGGGCACCGGCGCGGCATCACCCGCCGGCGCATTGCGGCCCGCCTCGTCCTCATCCAGCACGAAGCCGCCGCCGACCGAATAGTAGAACCGCCGCAGCAGCACGCCCTCATCCGCGCCGAAGGCGGACAGCGCCATCGCGTTGCTGTGGAACGGCTGGCGCTCGCGCTGGTGGAAATGGAGATCGTCTGCCGGGGCGAAGCGCACGCGGTGCCGGCCGAGCAAATCGATCTGCCCCGTCTCGTGCACTGCCGCAATCTTCGCCGGCGCCGCGTCGATATCGATCCCGGACGGCGTCTCGCCCATCAACCCCAGCAGCACCGCGGTATCCGAGGCATGCCCTTTCCCCGTCAGCGCCAGCGAGCCATAGAGATCGACCTCGACCCGCACCGTGTCAGCCAGCAGTCCGCGTTCTTCCAGCAGCAGGCAAAACCGCCGCGCCGCAACCATCGGCCCCACGGTATGCGAGCTTGAAGGCCCGATGCCGATCTTGAACAGCTCGAAGGTCGAGACGGTCATGCCGGATCGGCGGCTATGCGCTCGGGGATGGCGACGATCAGCGGGTCATGCCCCCACGCCGCCAGCGCGCGGACCAGATCGGCGCCTGGCAGACCAACCGTCGCCGTATTGCGCAAGGGGTGGACGTGCACCGCATCGGCCGCCGCAAGCTCCGGATCGAGCACCACGCGCACCGCGCCGCCGGTGTCGTTCATGGCCGCGAGCGGTGTCACCGAACCCGGCGTCACCCCCAGCAGCCGCTCCATATCCTCGGCCTTGCCGAAGCTGAGCTTCTTGGCGGCGATCGCGCCCGCCAGCGCTTTCAGGTCAACGCGGCGCGATTGCTCGACGGTTACCAGCCAGAACTGGCCGCCGCTATCCTTCAGGAACAGGTTCTTGGTATGCGCGCCCGGCAGCGCATCGTGGATCGCGAGGCTTTCCTCTACGGTATAGACCGCCTCATGCTCGAGGATCGACCACCCGATCCCCAGTGCCGCGAGGGCATCCTTGAGCGCTGCCTCGCTCATTTCGCGTCCGGCATCGCGGCAAGGAACGCGTTCCACAGCCAGGTCGCAAAGCTGCGCCAGACCTCGACATGCCAGCGGTCCTCGGCCTCGCGCCAGATCACGACTTCCACAGTCTCGAACACCGTCCGCGTCGCGCGGCCAACGCCCATCTTCGCGAGGTCAAGCGGGCAGCCGCTGCAGAGCACCGCCAGCGCGCCCGGGCCTTCGAGGACCAAGCCGAGCGCGCGGGAAGACACATCGACCACGCTGACGGGCAGCCCTTCGCCGCGCGGCAGGTCGAAGTTGTCGGGCAGCACAACATACCATTCATCCGGCCCAAGGCAGGCAATCCCCGCGTCCGTACCGCCGATCCGCTTGGGCACTTCGCGGCCAAGGACGCCTTCGAGCACCTTCGGATCACGCGCGCGCATCGAATAGCGCACCTTGCCCTCGGCCAGCGACAGGCGAACGCCCGCGCCCTGCACCGGCTCGGTGCCGAGCTTCAGCTCCGCCGCCGAAACCGCGATTTCTGCGATCTCAACCATTCAGGCGGCTCCCTTCAGCATCATAGAACATCGGGGCCACGACCTTGGCGCTGATCGTGCCATTCGGCATCGGAATGTGCAGCGTATCCCCCATCCGGTCGCGCCCACCGGCCACCAACGCCATTGCGATGGAACGGCCCAAGGTGGCGCTGTGGTATGATGAGGTAACGTGCCCGATCATCGTCATCGGCACGGGCTGGTTGGGATCAGCCACGATCTGGGCGCCTTCCTCCAGAACCGCCTGCGGATCATCGGTGAGCAGGCCCACCAGCTGCTTGCGTCCAGGTGCGACGATATCGGGCCGTGCCAGCGAACGCTTGCCGACGAAATCGGGCTTCTTCTTGCCGACTGCCCAGCCCAGCCCCGCATCGTCCGGCGTCACCGTGCCATCGGTATCCTGCCCGACGATGATGAAGCCCTTCTCCGCGCGCAGCACATGCATCGTCTCGGTGCCATAGGCGACCGCGCCATGCTTCTGCCCTTCGGCCCAGATCGCTTCCCAGACCAGGCGGCCATGCTGCGCCGGCACGTTCACTTCGAAACCCAGCTCGCCGGTAAAGCTCACGCGGAACAGCCGCGTTTCGACGCCGCAGATCTGCCCCTCGCGCACCGCCATATGCGGGAACGCTTCTGGTGAAAGGTCGATGCCCTCCACCAGCGGCGCGATCACGCGGCGCGCCTTCGGCCCCTGCACCGCGATCACCGCCCACTGCTCGGTCGTGCTGGTCAGCCACACATCGAGGTCCGACCACTCGGTCTGGAGATAATCCTCCATCATGTTCAGCACGCGCGCGGCGCCGCCGGTGGTGGTCGTCAGGTGGAACCGGTCGGGCGCGAGCCGCGCCGAAACACCGTCGTCGATGATGAAGCCGTGCTCGCCCAGCAGCAGGCCATAGCGGCACCGCCCCGGCTCCAGCGACTTCCACGGGTTCGTGTACATGCGATTGAGAAACTCGGCGGCATCAGGCCCGACGACCTCGATTTTGCCAAGCGTCGAAGCATCGAACACGCCGACCGCCGAGCGCACCGCGCGGCATTCGCGCGCCACCGCCGCGTCCATGTCCTCGCTTCCTTGCGGGAAGTAGCGCGCACGCCGCCACTGCGCGACGTTCTCGTAAACCGCACCGTGATCTGCCGCCCAGTCGTCGATCACTGTCTTGCGCAAGGGCTGGAACAGCGCTTCCTTGTGGTGCCCGAGGATCGCGCCAAAGCTCTGGGGCGTATAGGGCGGGCGGAACGTCGTCAGGCCAATCTCGGTCACGGGGCGGTGCAGCACGCCCGAGGCGATCTGCAAGCCGTTGAGGTTCGACGTCTTGCCCTGATCGGTCGCCATGCCGTTGGTGGTATAGCGCTTGATATGCTCGATCGAGCGGAAGCCTTCCTGCACCGCCAGCCCGATATCGCGCGCTTTCACGTCGTTCTGGAAATCGACGAAAGCCTTGCTTTCGTGGAGCGGCTTGGGCGCGGGCAGCAGGCCGATCGAGAGGCCCTTGCCGAAATCCCAGTCGCCGCCACAGGCGCCGACGCAACGTAGGTTCTCGTGCGTCTTGTCCGGCAGAAACGCGCCCCAGGCCTCATCCCACCGCAGCGTGCCCTTGGCGTGGCTCCACAGATGCACGGTCGGCGTCCAGCCACCGGCCATCAGCACGCCATCGCAATCCAGCTTCTGCCCTTTGCCCACCCCGGCAAGCGCGATGGTCACGCCGTTGACAGCCTGGCCGCCGGACGCGCTCGTCACCGCATAGCCCTGATAGCAGGCGATCCGCGCATCCCGCGCGCCCTCGATCAGGTCCGCCGCCACATCGCGCCGGATATCGACGATGGCGGCGATATTCACGCCCGCCTTGTGCAGCGCCAGCGCATCGCGCCACCCGCTGTCATGCACCGCCATGACAATCAGCTTGCGGCCCACCGCAACGCCATAGCGCAATGCGAAAGTCTTGGCCGCGCTCGCCAGCATCACGCCGGGCACGTCATTGCCTTCGAACACCAATGGCCGCTCGATGGCGCCCATCGCGAGCACAACCTCGCCCGCGCGAATGCGCCACAGCTTCTCGCGCGGACCCTCTGCCTCGTCCACCGCCAGATGGTCGGTCAGCCGCTCCGCCGCGACCACGAAGTTCTGATGATAGTGGCCGATGGCCGTCGTGCGCGCGAGGACGGTCACGTTGTCCAACGCCGCCAGCTTGGCGCTTGCTTCTGCCAGCCAGGCCCACTGCGCCGGATCGCTCAAGGCCCCGCCGCCAATTTCTTCCTGTTCGTCGATCAGGAACACCCGGCCGCCGCTCGCCGCCGCTTCCAGCGCCGCCGCAATGCCCGCAGGCCCCGCGCCGACCACCAGCGTCTCGCAATGCGCATAAGTCGCGTCGTAGTGATCGGGATCGCGCGTCGTCGGGCTGTCACCCAGACCCGCCAACCGGCGGATGATCGGCTCGTAGACCTTCTCCCACGCAGCGCGCGGCCACATGAAGGTCTTGTTGTAGAAACCCGCCGGAAAGAACGCCGAGAACACGTTGTTGACCGCAATCAGGTCGGTCTTGAGCGTCGGGAAGCGGTTCTGGCTGGTGGCGTGGAGACCGTCGTAGATCGGCACCGAAGGCGCGCGCAGATTGGGCGTCACGCGCCCCGGTCCACGGTCCACCGTCACCAGCGCGTTGGGTTCCTCGACACCTGCACCCAGAATGCCGCGCGGGCGGTGATACTTGAACGAACGCCCGAACAGCATCTGCCCTTGCGCCAGCAGCGCGGAGGCGAGGCTGTCCCCGGCATAGCCCCAGCGCGCCTTGCCATCGAAGGTGAACGTGCGCTTTGTGCGGCGGTCGATCCGCCCGCCATCCGCCAGACGAAATCCGCTCACTTGCGGGCCTCCCCGGCCTTGTAGGTTGTTTCAAAAACGTCGCTCACCGTATCACGCACCGCATTGAAGAAGCGCCCGCACCCATGCGTGTGCCGCCACCGTTCATGGTGCCGCCCGCGCGGATTGCTGCGAATGTAGAGAAATTCCTCCCACTGCTCGTCCGAATAGGTCGAGGGATCGACAGGCCGCGCAATATGCGCCTCGCCGCCATAGGCGAACTCGACCTCGGGCCGCGCCTCGTCGCAATAGGGGCAGTGAATCAGCAGCATTTCGGGTGCCTCAGTGCGCGACGGCGGCAGCCGCCGCCTCGTCGATCAGCCGGCCGTTGCGGAACCGGTCAAGATTGTAGGGCGCGTTGATCTTGTGCGGCTCATCATGCGCTATGGTATAGGCAAGAAGATCACCCGCACCCGGCGTCGCCTTGAACCCGCCGGTGCCCCAACCGCAGTTCACATAGAGCCCCTTGACCGGTGTCTTGCCGAGGATGGGCGAACGGTCCGGCGTCACATCGACGATCCCGCCCCAGGTCCGCAGCATCCGCATCCGCGTGAATATCGGGAAGATCTCGCAGATCGCCGCGAGCGTATGCTCCACGATATGGAACGCACCGCGCTGCGAATAGCTGGTGTACTGGTCCGTGCCCGCGCCGATCACCAGTTCACCCTTGTCGGACTGGCTCATGTAAGCATGCACCGTGTTCGACATGACGACGCACGGGAAGATCGGCTTGACCGGCTCCGAAACCAGCGCCTGCAGCGGATAGCTCTCGAGCGGAAAATCGAGGCCCGCCATCTTCATGACGAGCGATGTGCTGCCCGCCGCCGAAACGCCCACCCGGCGCGAGGCAATGAAGCCGCGCTCGGTCTCGACGCCTTCGATCGCGCCATCAGCACCCCGGCGAATGCCGGTGACGGCGCAGTTCTGGATGATATCAACGCCGAGCGCCGAAGCCGCGCGCGCATAGCCCCAGGCCACGCTGTCATGCCGCGCCGTCCCGCCGCGCCGCTGCAGCGCGCCGCCCAGCACCGGATGGCGCGTGCGCGGCGAGATATCGAGCGGCGGGCAATAGGCCTTGCACTCTTCCGCCGTCAGCCACTCGTTGTCGACGCCGTTCAAGCGGTTGGCATGGATATGCCGCTTGAAGCTCTGCACATCATGCACATTGTGCGCGAGCATCAGCACGCCGCGCTTCGAATACATGATGTTGTAGTTGAG
>NZ_JAIEPN010000004.1 GCF_019748365.1 Novosphingobium sp. | reverse complement strand
CTAGCAGGACTGGCCCATTTTTAATCCGGTGCTACCGGCCGATCCGTGGCCCCTTTTATTCCCGGTGTTCTCAGCTGCGTAAGTTGATGGGCCATACCTCTGGTAAAGACAGTATTGTTAGTTCGATTTTGATCCCATTTTCTCGTCAATTCTTGTGAGGCCATTGAAGCTGCCATCTGGCCATGCGTCTGATAGTAGGTCAACCGTGTCGCTGGAGCATTGCGCGGATTGACACGCCCTTCATGCATTGGCCTTGGTGCTGGCGAACCAGGGTTTTGCCTGATGATTTCCTGCCACAGTGACCTGATCTCGGGATCGTGAGCGCCCTGTTCGCGCACCTCAATATAAGTAATGAAGTTACGCTCTTTGACGGGAGCCTGTCCACCGACTGACTTACCTGTGACATCAAGCTGACCAGTCCAGACATGAGCGTAGGAAGCGCCTTGAAGCACAGCAGGTACGGGCATGATTGACGACTCCACGGGGTGGTCGGTATTTTCAATCAA
The DNA here is from genome assembly GCF_019748365.1 of Novosphingobium sp. Taxonomy (GTDB): domain Bacteria; phylum Pseudomonadota; class Alphaproteobacteria; order Sphingomonadales; family Sphingomonadaceae; genus Novosphingobium. The sequence continues at coordinate 112,631 of NZ_JAIEPN010000004.1, read as the reverse complement.
CACGCCTTTGGTTGCAATGTCCTCACATGAGCTTTTACGTCCATTTTGAGGGTCTCTTCCCGCCCAAGCCTCGACTGACAGACCATCAACTCCACCCTGCGCGAAAGCCCCATTGCGCCGCACCCGGTTTGCGCTATCGCTGCGCGCATGACCCAAACCTCCCGCATCTGGACCGCCGCACTCATCGTCGTGGGCGATGAGATTCTTTCCGGCCGCACGCATGACAAGAACATCGCGCAAGTCGCGACGTGGCTGGGGGTGCAGGGCATTCGCCTGCGCGAAGTGCGCGTGGTGCCGGATGATATGGCCGCGATCATCGAGGCGGTGAACGCGCTGCGGGCGCGCAATGACTATCTCTTCACCACGGGCGGCATCGGGCCGACGCATGATGACATCACGGTGGACGCGGTGGCCGAGGCGCTGGGCGTGCCGGTGGTGATTCATCCGGAGGCCGAGGCGATGCTGACGCGCTATTACGAGACGCGCGGCGGCATCAATCCGGCTCGGCTGCGCATGGCGCGGGTGCCGGAAGGCGCGGACCTCATCCCCAACCGGCTTTCGGGCGCGCCGGGGATCCAGGTCGGCAACGTGTTCCTGATGGCGGGCGTGCCGGGAATCACTGCCCAAATGCTCGATGGCCTTACCGGGACGCTGGAGGGCGGCGCTCCGCTGCTTTCGACGACGGTCGGTTGCTGGGTGGCGGAAAGCGAAGTGGCGGACCTGCTGCGCGAGACCGAAAAGGCGCACGATGGGTGCCAGATCGGCAGCTATCCCTTCTTCCGCGAGGGCAAGGTGGGCGCGAATTTCGTGATCCGTTCGACCGATCAGGCGGTGCTGGATGCTGTGTCCGGGGTTCTGGTGGAGGGACTGACCGCACTGGGCCGCGAGGCCGTGCCGGGGGGCATTTGAGCCTCCTGCCCCGCACACCATCCCATATCCCGTTCGTGTCGCGCGGGATGGTGCTGGTGCTGATCGGGCTGGGGCTGGCACTGACCGCCTGCTCCCCCACGCTCTCCCGTTTCGAACGCACGCTCGCCACCAATGACAGTGCCACGGCGGCATTGCAGCAATGGTGTGCCACGCGTGGAATCGCCGCGCCGGCAGTAGTCCAAGCGGAGAGTGATCGCAGCGAACGGGAAGCCGCCTCGCCCGCCATCCGCACGGCGCTCGGCGTCGGGCCCGAGGAGCCGCTGGCCTATCGCCATGTGCGCCTACGCTGCGGTGATGCCGTGCTGTCCGATGCAAAGAATTGGTACGTGCCGGCGCGATTGACCCCGGCCATGAACACCACACTGGAGACAACGCGCACGCCGTTCGGCACAGTGGTGCGGCCGCTGGGTTTCCATCGCGAACGGCTTGAGAGCCGACGGGGGAGAGCGGCGGAGTGCCCGGCAGGGACGGTGCTCTCGCACAAGGCCGTGCTGCGGCTCAGCGACGGACGCGGGATCAGCTTCGTGACGGAGTGCTATACGCGGGCCAATCTGGCCAAGGGGACTTCCTGATGCGCGTTCTTCTGACCGGCTCCTCCGGCTGGCTCGGCCGTTTTCTCGCCCCGGCTCTGCGCGCGGCAGGGCATACGGTGACGGGTCTTGATGCGGCGCCCGGCCCGGAAACGCATGTCGTGGGCACGATCGCCAGCCGCGCGGTGGTCGACCGGGCGATGGGTCTGGGGATCGACGCGGTGGTGCACGCAGCGGCGCTGCACAAGCCCGATATCGCGCGCTATCCGGCGCAGACCTTCATCGATGTGAACGTGACCGGCACGCTCAACCTGCTCGAGGCAGCAAAGGCGGCGGGGCACGACCGCTTTGTGATGACCTCCACCACATCGCTGATGATCAGCGAGGCGATCAGGCGCGAAAACGCACCCGAGGCGGTTTGGCTCGACGAGCAGACCGGGCCGCTCGCACCCCGCAATATCTATGGTGTGACCAAGCTGGCGGCGGAAGGTTTGTGCCGGCTTTACGCGGCAGAGCACGGGCTGGCTTGCGTGGTGCTGCGGACATCGCGGTTCTTTCCCGAGGATGACGATACGCACAAGCGGCCTTCCGGCGAGAACTTGAAGGCGATCGAATTGCTGCACCGGCGGCTGACGGTGGAGGACGCGGCCGCGGCGCATGTCAGGGCGCTCGAGAAAGCGCCGGAGCTGGGTTTCGGGCTCTATCTGGTGAGCGCGCCGACACCATTTGTGCGGGAGGATGCAGCGGCGTTGAAGGCTGATGCTGCGGCGATCATCCGGGAGCGGTTTCCTCACGCCGACGCGCTGTTTGCAGCGCGCGGCTGGGAAATGCCGAGAAGCCTGGGGCGGGTCTATGATCCGGCGCTAGCCGAACGCGAGCTGGGCTGGCGCGCGCAGACGGACTTTGCGGCCGTGCTGGAAGCGCTTCGGACCGGCGCATCGCTGCCGTTCGCGCACGACCCGGCGTATACCTCGCCGCTGGTCCAAGGCCGCTGAAACGCAAAAGGCCGGGAAGGTTTCCCCTCCCGGCCTTTCGTATGTCAGCAAAGCTGTAAATCAGCCGCCGTGGACTTCCGCCACATCGACCTTGAGGCCGGGGCCCATCGACGAGGACAGACCGACCTTGCGCAGGTACTTGCCCTTGGCGCCGGCGGGCTTCGCCTTGACGATCGCATCGACGAAGGCATCGAAGTTGGCGCGCAGCGCCTCGTTCGAGAAGCTCATCTTGCCGATGCCGCCGTGGATGATGCCCGCCTTTTCGACGCGGAACTCGATCTGGCCGGCCTTGGCAGCCTTGACCGCGTCAGCAACGTTCGGGGTGACGGTGCCGAGCTTCGGGTTCGGCATCAGGCCCTTGGGGCCCAGCACCTTGCCGAGGCGGCCGACGATGCCCATCATGTCGGGCGTCGCGATCACGCGGCCATAGTCGAGGTTGCCGTTCTGCATGTCCTCGAGCAGGTCTTCCGCACCGACGCGGTCAGCGCCGGCGGCGAGCGCGGCTTCAGCCTTGTCACCGCGCGCGAACACGGCGACCTTGACGTCCTTGCCGGTGCCCGAAGGCAGCGTGACCATGCCGCGGACCATCTGGTCGGCGTGGCGCGGATCGACGCCGAGGTTCAGCGCGACTTCGATGGTCTCGTCGAACTTGGTGCGCTTGAGGTCCTTGAGGAGCTGGATCGCCTCATCAACCTTGTAGAGCTTCTGGTTGTCGCCCAGCTTTTCCGCGAGGGCCTTCTTGTTCTTGGTCGTCTTCATCGGATCAGCCCTCCACCTGCAGGCCCATGGCGCGCGCCGAGCCTTCGATGATCTTGATCGCGGCGTCTTCGTCGTTGGCGTTCAGATCCTTCATCTTCATCGCGGCGACTTCGGCGAGCTGCGCGCGGGTGATCTTGCCCGCCGAGACCTTGCCGGGCTCCTTCGAGCCCGACTTGAGGCCCAGCACCTTCTTGATGAGGAAGGTGGCCGGCGGCGTCTTCGTCACGAAGGTGAACGACTTGTCCGAATAGACCGTGATGATCGTGGGCAGCGGAGTGCCCTTTTCGATCTCCTGGGTGGCGGCGTTGAATTCCTTGCAGAAACCCATGATGTTGACACCGCGCTGACCGAGCGCGGGCCCGATCGGCGGCGAGGGCTTCGCTTCACCGGCTGCAACCTGCAGCTTGATGTAACCATCAATCTTCTTGGCCACGAGGGGCCTCCTTTCGTCCTGTTGGAGGCGCCAAAGGAATTGGCGACCCCGCAGAGTGAGCGGTCAGACGGATGCCGAGGCACCCTCCCGCATGGAATCAGGCGAGGCGCAGGCCCCACCGGAAGTGGGGGCGCATAGCGGGGGAACACCGGTTTGGCAATGGTGCGAAGGCGCGCAGTGCAGCGGCCAATTCGGTGCGACCAGTCGTTGCGCTTTCGCGGTGTTCGGTTATCCCTTGGGTGTTGATCGATCTTTCGGGGCCTCCCTTGCACAAAAAACTTTTCGGCGCAGTCGTTCTTTCCGCGCTCGCCAGCACGGCGGTCCACGCCGGAGACAAGGTGCTCGTTGGCCCGGTGCCGACATGGGTCACCCCGGCCCCGCCCGTGGTCAAGGCCGACAGCGCGGTGCGCTTCGACGAGCAGGTGCAGGTCGATGGCGACACGACAACGGTCTACATCGACACCATGCGCCAAGCCTCAAGCCCCGAGGCGCTGCAGCAAATGGGCACGCTCACGCTCGGCTGGCAGCCCGACCACGGCGACCTCACGCTGCACAAACTGGAGATCATCCGCGGTGATCAGGTGATCGATGCGCTCGGCAAAGGCGAGGGCATCACGGTGATCCGGCGCGAAGCGGGGCTCGAACGGTTGATGGTCGATGGCCAGCTCACGGCGGTGAAGCACATCGAAGGCCTGCGCGTGGGCGATGTGCTGCGCATGGTGTTCAGCATTTCCGAGCGCGACACCGCACTGGCGGGGCATGTGCAGGATGGCCTCGTGCTGCTGCCCGCACCGCTCAAGGTCGGCTTCGGCCGCGCGCGGCTGGTGTGGAAGACGGCCAGCCCGCTGACGGTGAAATCGCTCGCCCCGGGGGTTACGCCGGTGGCGAAACCCATCGACGGCACATGGACCGAGATCGTGGTGCCGCTCCCCGTCGCCAAACTGCCTGATGCGGCCAAGAACGCGCCGAGCCGGTTCACGCCTCTGCCCCTGCTGCAGTTCACCAGCTTCCCCGACTGGGCGGCCGTCGCCAAGGTCATGGCGCCGCTCTATGCGGTGAAGGACACGATCCCGGCGGGCTCGGACCTTGCCGCGCGGGTCGATGCGATTGCCGCGCGCACGCCCGATCCGGTCACCCGCATGGCCGATGCGCTGCGGCTGGTGCAGGACGAGGTGCGCTACGAGCTGATCGCGATGGGCAATGGCAACTATGTGCCGCAAGCCCCCACCGATACCTGGGCCAAGCGCTATGGCGATTGCAAGGCGAAGACGCTGCTGCTGCTCGCCGTGCTCGATCGGCTGGGGATCAAGGCAGAGCCGGTGATGGCAAACAGCAAGCGCGGCGATGCAGTGCCCGATCTGGTGCCCGCCGCGCTCGCGTTCGACCATGTCTTCGTGCACGCCAAAGTGGGCGAGGAGGACTTCTGGCTCGACGGCACGATGCTGGGCTCGCGCCTTGCCGATATCCGCGACGTGCCGCGCTACGGCTGGGTCTTGCCGATGGGCGGGACGATCGAGGGCAGCAAGCCCGCGCTGTTTGCCCTGCCGCTGCGCGCGCATGCCCGGCCCGATATCGACGCGAACCTGTCCTACGACATGACCGCCGGGCCGCACCTCGCGACGCCTTATCATCTGACGCTGCGCTACAACGGCTCTTATGCGGCGGCCTACAAAGTCGATCCGGGCCCGAGTTATGACGAGAAACTGACGAGCTTTGCCGAGAAGGCCGCCACCAGTTGGGTCGGCAACACCTTCGTCGGCAAACCGCGCTCGACCTGGGATGCCGAGGCCGGCGTGTGGACGCTGGACTTCGACGGCATCGCCTATCCGGACTGGAAGTACCGCGACGGGCACTATGCGCTCGCCGTGCCGCCGGGCCTCAAGATCAGCTACGATGCCCCGCGCGACCGGGCGGCTTGGCGCGCGATCCCGGCGCTGATCAGCGAGCCGTGGCACGCGCGGCTGCGCACGTCTTGGATCCTGCCCGATGCGGGCAAGGGCGTGACGCTGAGCGGCGGCGATCCCGGCAGCCTCGACCTGCCCGCCGCGAACTGGCAGCGCCGCCTGACGCTGGCGGGGGGCACGCTTTCCGAAGAGATCGTCTCACGCGAAAGCGGGGCCGAGATCGCGCCCGACAAGGCGAGCAGCACCGCCAAGGCGATTTCCGATGCGATGGAGCGCACCGCGCGCCTCTCGCTCGATCCCTCCTACCCGAAGTGGTGGGACGATGTGGCGCGGCGCAAGGGCAGCCCGGCGCTGGCCAAGGTCCGCGCGATTTTCGACGCGCGCATTGCCGACAAGCCCGACGACGCGACCCGCCTGACCGACCGCGCCTGGTTCGAGCGGACCCTGTTCAACTGGGCCGCCGCCGAAGCCGACTATACCCGCGCCATCGCGCTCGATGCCTCGGCGGATCGCCATCTCAAGCGGTCTTCCTTGCGCTCCAAGCTGGGCAACCGCGCGGGTTCGCTGGCCGATACGCAAGCGGCCTATGACCTCGAACAGGGCAATGCCGATGCGCGCAGCAGCCTTGCCCATGATCTGATCGAGGCGGGCAAGATCGACGAAGGGCTGGAGCTGCTGCCGACCGACCTCGACATCACCACCGACGACGGGCTTTCGAACTTCCTCGAGAAAGTCGACCGGCTGGAACAGGCCGACCGGCATGACGAGGCGCTGGCGATGCTCGACGAGGCGCTCGAGAAGCGCGGCTCATCCGCCAAGCTGCGCAATGCGCGCTGCTGGTATCTGGGCCTTCGCAACACCGCGCTCGATACCGCGCTCAGCGATTGCAACAAGGCGATCGAGCTCGATTCCGATCCGGCCATGTACATGGACAGCCGCGCGCTGGTGCACTTCCGCGCCGGCCGCCTGAAGGAAGCTATGGCGGACTACGAAGCCGCGCTGGCAGCGGAGCCGGAGCAAACGGCATCGCTGTTCATGGCTTCAATCGTGGCAGACCGTATGGGCGACAAGGCCAAGGCAGCGGCGCTGAGCAAGGCGGCGAAGACGGTGTTCCCGGATGTGGGGCATTTCTACGCGCATTATGGGATCAAGCCGTGAAGGGGGCGGCCCATTGCGGGACAGATCCAGGGTGACACAAGTTACACCAGTGTCACCTACAAATTTTTCCTGTATTTCCTTGATATGATTGCGCTTTTGCCCAAGGCGACAACCGGACACGCTTTGCGCGCGCATTTTCCGGGCTGGCTGACGATCAGAAAGAGCCGCGCCGGAGCGCGAGGCACCTTATCGCAGATTCGGGCGAAGTAGGAAAATGGCGCCTGCGCTGCGGCTTCGGCGAGGGCAGAGGGGCGGTGATGGCCTCCGGCGGGCAAGGGTTACCAACCTTGCATCCCCATACTTTTCCCGCGAATTTTCAAACTCTTCGTCAGTCCTTCACCCTTCGTCATTGCGAGCGGAGCGAAGCAATCCAGAGCAACAAGGCGACAATCCTCCCCATTCTTGCGGCACGCACAAATGGGGAGGAGGGCAAGGGCGCAGCGCTGCACTAAAGGACTTGAGGAAGCAGGCTTGCTCAGCCTGACTTGCCGAGGTTAGCTAAGAGGTGCGGGTGGTGGATGGGTTTGGGGATTTAGTAAAGTGTCACCGTAATCCAAATATTTAGCAAAGCACTATTTGCGCCGATTGACGGCAAAAATATGAAGCGCTATAAAGATTCGGTAAGATAGGAGGGTGACCAAATGAAGCGCATATTTGCTTCTTTGTTGATTGGGGCGCTTTTTATTTCTTCCTCTGCTGCAAATGCTGGATGGAGAATTAAAATAAAGGGTCCCAAGATCACCCTTCCGAGCAAGCCTAAAGATTATATTCCAGAAATACGAATCGGACAAAATACAGTAGACAGCCTAAACCCTATCCCAGCGACTATCAAAACCGTCGCTGGCGCAGTTACACTTGATAAAGATAAGTTTTATGAGGGGGTGGGAAGTCTCGTCACAAAGGCATCTTGTCCTGTATGCACTGTCACTGCCGGGGAAATACTTGCGAAGAAGGACGAGGCTGTACTTTCGCGCATTGTTGGTCGGGGGTGGGTGTTTTTCGCATTAGACGGTAATCCGGTCATAATGTTCGCGGACTTGTCCCTGAGTCAGCCAAAGACACAGCAAATTGGAACTAATGAGGTTATTCCAGATCCTGTTCCAGCAGGACGCCAGCAGAGAACGTGGCTGGCAACTGCGCATTGCCTTGTGAGATCGGAAAAAAATTCAGTTGTTGCGACTTTCATTATTGCCCCTGAGTTCAAAGATGAACAAACCGGAGAGAAGTTTGTTTTCCCCGAAGGAGATGTTTCCATCGGAGATCACATTAAGTTTAAGGCCATAGGCGAAGATTGCCAAGAGCCTCCAAAGGGACAATCAAATCTTTCTGAGCAAGAAATCGTATTTAAGTCTCTTGATATAAGATTTGGAACATCCACTGAGCAGAAGATATTCCTTCTCGGTGAAGCGATATAAGTAATGCCAAATGATTTCTAATCATACACGTCCCTTAAATTCGCATCCATTGGCGAAATCGCCTGGAGTTATGGTGACAGCTTACTTAGGGTTTGCGGATAACAGCGACAGCTTATGTGAACCCTAATTCGGGCTCCTGCGGTGGCACGGATTATCCGGATTTGGTAAAGTGGCATCGCAATACAGACCGGCTTCATCGATCACTCAGCGATGTATTGCCCAGAATACCTGAACTTCACTCATTATGCGGGCTTCATGTTCCTGACGAGCTAAGGCTCGGCCATGTCGCGGAACGGAACTTCCGGTTTGGGGATGACTCGTGAAGCGCCTGGCGCACGCTGAGATGATGGCTGGCCAAGGAGCAGTCCATGACGCTTTACTCGGTTCCTGAAGCCGCAGCCAACCTGTCTCGTCTAATCGACGAGGCCCTCGCACATGAAGTGGTGGTGATTGCTCGGGACGACATCCCGGCGGTTCGGCTGGTGCCGATCACCCCGCGCGGGCAACGCCAGTTTGGCGCGCTCAAAGGGCGGATCGCGTTGGCCGGTTCGTTCGACGAGCCGCTGAACGATGAGGAAATCGGCGGCTGGTCGCCAAGTTGAAGCGGGGGCAGCTGCCCCCACCCCTCACTTCACCAGTTCGACTTCCTCGAAGCTCAGTTCCACCGGCGTGGCGCGGCCGAAGATCGAGACGGCGACCTTGACGCGCTGCTTCTCGAAATCGAGTTCTTCCACCGTGCCGTTGAACGAGGCGAACGGGCCGGCGTTGACCTTGACCGAATCGCCGATCTCGTAATCCACCAGCACCTGCTTGCGCGGTTCGGCGGCGGCAGCTTCGCGCGCGCCGAAGTAGCGGGCGGCTTCCTTGTCGGAAATCGGCTGCGGCTTGTTGTTGTTGCCGAGGAACCCGGTGACCTTGGGGGTGTTCTTCACAAGGTGGTAGATATCGTCGTTCATCGCCAGCTTGGCGAGGACGTAGCCCGGCATGAACTTGCGCTCGACCTGGACCTTCTTGCCGCGCTTCACTTCGGTCACGGTTTCGGTCGGCACTTCGACCGCTTCGACCAGCTGCGAGAGGCCGATGCGTTCGGCTTCGGAAAGGATCGCTTCCTTCACCTTGTTCTCGAAGCCGGAATAAGCGTGGATGATGTACCAGCGGGCCATGGGGCAGTCCTTGAATTGGGTCGTGTGATCAGGCGCCGAAGATCAGGCCAGCGACAGCAGCGAGCGCACGATCAGGCTGAAAATCGAATCGATGCCGAGGAAGAACACCGCGAGGATGAGCATCATGATGCCGACGAAGATGGCGGTCGTGGTCGTCTCGGCGCGGGTCGGCCAGATCACCTTGCGCGCTTCGGCGCGGACCTGATTGATGAATTCACCGGGGCTCAACTTTGCCATCACGTCGTCCTGCTCTCGCTTGCGCCGGGAGGGGCGCCTTCACGGCTTCCGCCTAGGCCTCATCGCCGCCCCGGACAGGTCCGGGAGGGGCAGGTGAAGTTTCCGATGTCGGAAGAGCCACGCATTTAGGCGCAAGGCCGGAATTTGGCAAGAGCATGGGCGGAGCCTTGTTCGTGTCCGGCCCGGGCAACCGCAGGACGCGGCTAGATCGTCGCCGTATCGATCACGAAGCGATAGCGCACGTCGCTCTTCAGCATGCGCGCATAGGCGGCCTCGATTTCCTCCATGCGAATCAGTTCGATATCGGAGACGACGCCGTGCTCCGCGCAGAAATCGAGCATTTCCTGCGTCTCCGCGATGCCGCCGATCAACGAGCCGGCCAGGCTGCGGCGGCGCGTGAGGAAATGGAACAGCGTGGGCATCGGGTGCGGCTTTTCGGGGCCGCCGACCATGACCATCGTCCCGTCGCGCTTCAGGGTGAGGAGGAAGGGATCGAGATCGTGGCTGTGCGAGACAGTGTTGATGATGAGATCGAGGCTCTCGCGCGCGGCCTTCATCGCGGCCTTGTCGGTCGAGACGACGACATGATGCGCGCCGAGATCGTGGATGGCCTGCGCCTTGGCGGGATTGGTGGTGAAGCCGGTCACTTCGGCGCCGAGCGCGCGGGCGAGCTTGATGCCCATATGGCCGAGCCCGCCGATGCCGACGACGCCGACGCGCTTGCCCGGACCCGCCTGCCAGTGGCGCAGCGGCGACCAGGTGGTGATCCCGGCGCAGAGCAGCGGCGCGACGGCGGCGAGCTGTTCCTTCGGGTGGCGGATGGCGAGGACATAGGCCTGATCGACGACGATCCGCTCGGAATAGCCGCCCAGCGTATGGCCGGGCGCATCGGGGGTGGGGGAATTGTAGGTGCCGGTCATCCCGCTGGCGCAGAACTGCTCCAACCCCTCACCGCAGGCGGCGCAGGTGCGGCAGCTATCGACGATGCAGCCGACGCCGACTGTGTCACCAGCCGCGAATCGGGTGACGGCGCTGCCGACCGCGCTGACCGTGCCGACGATTTCGTGCCCCGGAACGCAAGGGTAGAGCGTGCCGCCCCATTCGCTGCGCACGGTGTGCAGGTCCGAATGGCAGACGCCGCAATAGGCGATCTCGATCACCACGTCGTTGGGGCCGGCTTCCCGGCGTTCGATGGCGAAAGGCCCGAGCGGCTTGTCGGCGGCCTCGGCGGCATAGGCTTTGACGGTCATGGCTGGGGCTTTCGGCAGGAGGGGTGGCTTGCCGCCGCACCATGCAGGCGGCGCAGGCCACGGCAAACTCACGAAAGTGGGAAACGGCGCAGCGTTCCTCAGCGGAACGTGGCAGGAGTGGAGGGTCTGCGCATCCCCTTTGGTCTCCGACACTTACGTTGGCTAACCGACCAAGCCTGACCTACGCAATCCCGCCACTTCCCGATCCGCTTGTCTAACCTTCCGATGGCCGATGAGAGATGCCGAGGCATTCTCTTGCTTATGCGCATGCGTACCTCCGCGCCAAAGGTGCAGGGGGGTATCGGGAAGCTCCTCACATTCATCACATTGGCTGATTTCTGCGGGTTTGGAGCCTCACAAACTGCCTCACCTATTCATCATCATGTGAGGTTTATCGATCATCACATGTGAGGAATGAAAAAGCGCGGAAATCCGCCATTCTTGAGAAAGGTGAGGAGCAATGTGAGGTGAGGTGATGTTCTAGTCATCACATAAGAAACGGCAGATTTCTGCGGGTTTGAGTGCCCATAATTTGGCATGTGAGGAATGTGAGGCGTTTCCCGACCTCCCCCTATTCCCCCAAGTCGTTGGCTGTGTTAAGAAGCGAGAGACAACACGCGTCAATTCGCGCTTGGCCAAACCTCCCACTTAATCAGCAAATCTACCGCATCGATCAGCCTGGGACTGCGTAGTTCCAGCACCTGAAGCGCGCGGGCGAGGTGTGGGGGCAAGCGCGGCGCGCGGGGGCGAGGCGGGGCCTCGCGCGGCCTATCGCGCCCAGCCAGCCATCCTGCCGCCGTTGGGGCTGACAGCGACCCCCGCAGCGCCCATATCGCCCCCATGGACGACACCTCGCTGCACGATCGCCTGAAGGGCCTCTACGACCAGCTCCGCGACTTCCCCGAAGCCGGGCGGTGCGAGCACGGCACCCACCTCAATCCCCGCGCTTTCGTCGCCTTCCTCGACATGCGCCAGCTCATCGAGCGCGAAGTCCTCCCCGCGCTCTACCAGCTCGAACGAAAGCGCTAGGCCCCGTGCTCCTCCTCGCCCTCTCGCTCGCCGCCGCGCCCGTCTGCATCGCCCGCGTGCATGATGGCGACACCGTCCGCCTCTGCAGCGGCGAGCGCATCCGGATCGAGGATATCGACGCGCCCGAGCTGTTCCGCTCCCAGCGTTGCAGCCCCGCCGCCGCGCGCCGCCTTGAAGGCAGCCGCAACCCGCCCTGGTGCGATTACACGAAGGGCGAGCGCGCCCGAGACGCACTCGCCCTCTTCCTCGCGCATGGCCCGGTGAAGCTGAAACGCACCGGCACCGATCGCTATGGCCGCACGCTCGCGCGGATCTGGGTCAATGGCGTCGATGCGGGCCGCTACCTCATCAGCCGCGGCCTCGCCCGCCGCTGGCGCTAGTTCGAGATGATCACCTCGCCTACCACCTTGCTGTTCGCCATTCCCGCCAGCGTGTAGCGCACCGCCTCTTCCTCGAAGCGGAACCCCGCGAAGATCTCGCGCACATCCGGGTGGTCATTGAGCGAGAGCAGGAAGCGCCCCTTCACGCCCCGCAGCAGCTCCGCCATGGCGGCGAACTCCTCGCGGGTGAACATCCCTTCGCCATAGTCGCGCTCGCACCCGTAGTAGGGCGGATCGAGGTAGAACAGCGTGCCCGGCCGATCATAGCGCGCGATGAACTCGGCCCACGGCAGCCGCTCGATGATCACGCCGGCAAGCCGCTCGTGCGCCGCCTCGATCATCGGCCCCACCTTGGTCACATCGAACCGCGCAGGCGCGCCATGCACCACGCCGAACGTCCGCCCCCGCACCCTCCCGCCGAAGGCCAGCTTCTGCAGGTAAAGGAACCGCGCCGATCGCTCCAGATCGGTGAGGCTTGCCGGATCCTGCCGCAGCAGCTTCTCGAACCCCGCGCGGCTCGTGATCTGCCAGCGCAGCATTTCCATGAACGGCACGTAATGCCGCTGCACCACCCGGAAGAACGTCGAAACGTCCTCCGACCAGTCGTTGATCACTTCCCCCGCCGGGCGCCGGTCGCGCCGGAAGAAAACCCCGCCCATGCCCACAAAGGGCTCGGCATAAGTCTCGTGCGGCAAGGCGTTGATGCGGGCCACCACCCGCTTGGCGAGGTTGCGCTTGCCGCCGATGTAGGGCGCCAGCGGCCGCACCGGCGCCACCGGCTGCAGGGCTTCGATTGCATCATTTTCGATCATCATGGGGACTGGACTCCGCTTCATTTGTTCCGCATCCGTTCCATCCCCGGCCGGGGAGCGGGACGGATCGATTCGAGCTCGATCGGTTCGTGGCGGAGTCCAGTCCGCCGGCTTGGGCTGCGCTAACAGCCTGGCCCCCGCTTTCACGGGGGAACTCGTGAAATCAGGGGTTCGACGCCGGCGCCGCCACCAGCCTCGCAAAATCCGGCTCCTGAAAGGCGATCGCGGGGAGCCCCAGCCAGTCGTTCACTTCCAGCATGCGGTCTTGAATGGGCACGATTTCGAGATGGTAGAACGTGCGCGCGGCATCCACCACGTTGCCAAAGCCGCCGGTGTTCTTGGGCACGATGCCGCAAAGCTGCGGCGGCGTGCGGTGCGCGGCCAGCATATCCTCCGCCGTCACGTTCTTGATATCGAGGAAGTTGTCCTTCGCACCCACCTCGCCGATCGGCAGGATCTTCACCCCCTCCGGCTTGCCCTTGGGGATGTGCAGGAAGAAGTTGCGGAAATTCCCCGGACCCTTCGATTCGCGCATGGCCTTGCGCAGCGCCTCGCTGTCCTTCTCGGAAAAGCTCTCCTCGCCCACATAGAGGATGTACCCGGCATGGCTGCCGTTGATGTAGAACTTGCGGCGAAACAGGGTGGCGCTCTCGTTGAGCAGGCCGCTCTGCAGCGCGCTCAGATATTCGGGCATGCCATAGATTTCCTGCATCGGATCGGGCTCGGCCATGTGGTGCACGGTGCCGGGTGCAAACTGTGTCGCGTCCGCCGAATTATAGGTGCGCGGGGCAAACCAGAAGGTGTCCGGCTTCACGCCCACGCGCGTCCATGCCGCCGGTGAAGGCCGCAGCATCGCGGGGCGTCCGGCCAGGTTGGGCACGCTTTCCAGATAGGCGTTGCCGAAGATGATCCAGTCCAGCGCCCAGCGCGAAAAATCGGCCTTGCTCAGCCAGCGGCTCGGCACGAACGAAGCCACCAGCATGTTCCGCTTCAGCAGGATCGGGCTCTGGTGGTGCGGCGCCATGCGATAGGCCCGGCCGAGGCCTGCCGGATTGATCGGCGGCTCATACCAGCGCCCGTTGTGCGCCACCTCGAACATGTCGAACAGCTCGCGCCGATCGAGCACGCTCACCGCATCGCCAAAGGCAAACGCGGAAACGCCCGAAGGGGCCGGAAGGGTCTCAGGATTCGCCATCGAAAATCTCCAGCGTGGAACCACCGCCCGGATCCGATGCATCGAGCGGTTCGAAATAGAGGGCGTGCATGATCGCCCAGGCAAGATCGGCATGGCCCACGCCCCCGGCGCGGCCTGCGGTATAAGTGATGCCCTGCTTGGTGATCTCGGGCCGGATCGCCATGAAGCTGGCCATCACATCCAGCCAACCGGCATCGAATTCGAGCCGCCCGGCCGTGATCACGTTCTTGGCCTTCAGCACCATCTGGCTCTTCACCAGCGGCGAATAGTGGATCGCCTCGGCCGTCGGGAACCACTTGGCCACGAGCTGGTGGACGGCCTTGCCCGCGCCGGTGGTGTCGATCGCGATCCGCGTCACGTTGTACTTGGCCGTCATGGCCTTGATCGCGTCCGCCTGCGCATCGAACTGCAGGCCCTTCAGCCGCTGCTTTTCCAGCACGCGGAACTTGCCGCCGGGCTTGGTGGGCGCCGCCAGCGCCACCAGCGCGGCGTCGTCCCCGGTCGCGCTCTCGCTCGCGTTCGGATCGTACCCCAGCCACACCTCGCCGGCATAGGGCCGCTGCGCATAGGGCTGGAAATCGCGCCACACCTCCCAGCTATCGACCATGCAGCGCCGCATGACTTCGAACGGGAACATCGACTGGCTGTCATCGAGGAAGATGCAGCGGAACAGGTTGTCGAATTCGTCGACCGAATACTCGCGCTGCAGCTCCTCGGCGTCGACCAGGTCGAAACCCTTGGCGATCGCATCGAACAGGTTGACGATCTGGCGCCAGATCCCGTCCGGCCCCATCGCGCCGTTCTTGAGGGCATCGTGCGAAAGGTCGATCCGCACCTTGTCCGCCTTGGCGCGGCGCCGGTTGAACCGGTCACCGCTCCACATCGCATAGGCTTCGTGCGCCAGAGTGCTGGGCGTCGAGAACAGGGTGCGCGTGTAGATCTTGTGCGTCGCCATCGCGGCGGCGACCTTGAACAGCTCCTCGAACCCGTAGATCCAGAAACATTCGTCAATGATCACGTCGCCGTGATAACCCTGCGCGGTGCGGTAATTGGTGCCGAGGAAGTAAAGCTCGACCGGCTCCAGCACCTTGCTGCCGATATCCTCGCCCTCGATCACCCCGCGCTGGATGACGATCGGGTCGCCCTTCAGGGTGACGCCGCAAACCTTCTGCACCCACTGCACGATGTAGGCGCGGAAGATGTTGGCCTGCGCCCGGCTCGCCGAAAGGAAGATCTGGTTCTTGCCGGTCTCCAGCGCCACCAGCAGGCGCTCGCGCGCGAAGTACCAGGTCGCGCCGATCTGGCGGCTCTTCACGATCATGCGCGTGCGCAGGCTGGTGGTATTCAGCCAGTCTTCCTGATGGCCGAAGAGGTTTGCCTCCATGTCCGCGCGCAGCAGCGCGGTCATGTCCGGCGTGATCAGGTTCTTTTCGGCGTCCTTCTTGGCGTTCGCCGCCTTGGCCCCGTTGCTGCGCTTCGGGTTTAGGTCCGCCTCGTTCCCGCCCTCGCCCTCATACTTGCGCTGCCGGGCAAACCGCTCGAACTGCCGCCCGAGGAGGTCGATCTCCTTGAAGTCGTGCCCGGTCTTCTTCTCCTTCGCGATGAGCTGGCTGTAGCGGACCCAGAGGCATTCCTCCGCGCGCTCCACCGGGCTCGCCTTGTCCCAGCCATGCCGCACCTTCCAGCTCGCCACCGTGGTGTAGGGGATGGCCAGCTCGTCCGCGATCTGGGTGATCGACCAGCCCCGCCAGTAGAGCGAGCGGGCCTGCAGCCGCTTCGCCACCACCGCCGGCAGCGAAACGACCGGCGCGGCAAGACCGCCCGCTGCCGCATCGGCCTCGGGCGCGTCGTCCTCCTCGGGCAGGGGATTATCGTTGTCGGGCGGCAGCTCCATGCGGCGGCACGCTATGCCCGCGCCGCCCGCGCGGCCCATGTCGCCCTGTTGTGACCCCTGCCCTCACAACGCGCCCGCGTTGCAAGGTTGCCGCGCCGAATGCCTTTTGCACCCGTCCGGCCCGGCTGATCCGCCACCAGCCAGCCACACCCGAACCGGAGCATACCGATGGCCAAGACCCGTTTCTTCCGCGTCGCAGTCGAAGGCGCCACCACCGATGGCCGCGCGATCGACCGCCAGTGGCTGCTCGACGCGGCCGAGACCTACAACCGCGAAACCTATGCCGCGCGGGTCAACCTCGAACATGTGCGCGGGATCACCGCCGATGGCCCGTTCCAGGCCTATGGCGATGTGCTCAGCCTCAAGACCGATACCGTCGAGTTGAATGTGGGCGGCAAGCCCAAGAAGCTTCTCGCCCTCTTCGCCGAGGTGGATGCCCTCGATCCCCTGATCGCGATGAACAAGAAGGGCCAGAAGCTCTATTCTTCGGTCGAGATCGCGCCCAATTTCGCCGGCACCGGCAAGGCCTACCTGGTCGGCCTCGCCGTCACGGACAGCCCGGCCAGCCTCGGCACCGAAATGCTGCAGTTCGCCGCCTCGCAGGGGGAGAACAACCCCCTCGCCCACCGCAAGCAGGACAAGGCGAACCTCTTCACCGCCGCCGAGGAAGTGATGATCGAACTCGCCGAGGAAACCCCGCCCGCCGATCCGACCACCGGCCTCTTCGCCAAGATCAGCGCTTTCGTGGACAGCCTTTCCGGCAAGCCTGCCGAACCGAAGTCGCCGCCGGCGCCCCCCTCCCCACCGGCGGCGGCACCCGAAGGTGAAGCGGCCACCGCTGCCGCCTTCGCCCAGATCGGCGCGGTGATGACCGAGATGGCCAGCACCGTAAAGGCCTTCACCGAAGCCAGTCAGGCCCGCACCGCCGCGCTGGAGGCCGAAGTGAAGACCTTCCGCGAGCTGCTCGAAAATACCCCCGCCAACAAGTTCCAGCAGCGCGCCCCCGCCACCGGCGGCGCACCGGACACGATCAAGACCGACTGCTGATCCCGCCCCTCAAACGCTCCCGCCGATCCGCCAAAGCCCCGCGCCACCCGCACCAAGGAAGAGACAATGCGCAACGAAACCCGGCTCCGCTTCAACGCCTACGTCAGCCAGATCGCGCTGCTCAACGGCGTCGAGGATGCCACCACCAAGTTCTCGGTCGATCCGGCGGTCGAGCAGCGCCTCGAAGTCAAGATGCGCGAATCGTCCGAATTCCTGAACATGATCAACGTCACTCCGGTCGTCGATCAGACCGAGCAGACCCTCGGCCTCGGCACCACCCGCAGCATGGCGGGCCGGACGGACACCTCGGGCGGCGCGCGGCGCAATCCGGCCGATCCGACCGGCAGCGCGGAAACCAACACCTATTTCTGCCGCAAGACCGATTTCGATTGGGCGATGGCTTACGGCCTGCTCGATGCCTGGCGCCACCGTCCGGAATTCGAGACGCTGCTGCGCGATGAAATCCTGCGCCAGCAGGCGCGCGACCGCATCATGATCGGTTGGAACGGCACTTCCGCCGCCGCCACCACCGATCGCGTCGCCAACCCGCTGCTGCAGGATGTCAACATCGGTTGGCTCAAGAAGATCCGCGATCGCGCCCCCGCTCAGGTGATGAACGATGGCGCGCTCACCGTCCGCACCAATGGCACGAACAACGCCGCTCTGCGCGCGATCTACGTCAAGCCCGGCGTGGTGCTGTTCGATCCCAACGCGACTTCCGCGCAGCCCGGTCATTCGACTACGGCCGCCGCGGACTACAGCTCGCTCGATGCCCTCGTGCTCGATGCCAAGCGCCTCCTGCCCGAATGGCACCGCAATCGCACCGATCTGGTGGTGATCATTGGCAGCGATCTGGTCGATGACAAGTACTTCACCATCGCACAGACCACCGGCGCGACGGCTACCGAAGTTGAAGCGACGGATCGCATCATCCGCTCCAACAAAACGATCGGCGGTCTTCAGGCTGTGACGGTGCCGTTCTTCCCGGCCAATGCAATCCTGATCACCACGCTCAAGAACCTCTCGATCTACTATCAGGAGGGCACCCGCCGCCGCTACCTGAAGGACGAACCGGAATACAACCGGATCGCCAACTACGAGAGCGTCAACGAAGACTACGTGGTCGAGGATTACGAACTGGTCGCGCTGGTCGAGAACATCGTCATCGGCGCCGCCCCGGCTCGCCCGGTCTAAGGGACAACCCGAGAGGCTTTGACGGCGGTTTCTGGCATTCGGGCCGGGACCGCAAGAGCCCAGACAGAGGCCGGGGAGGGTGGCGGATGCCGCATAACCAAACCGGTCGGGCAAGCGCCGGATAGCGTGCCCACCCCCCAGCAGGAACCCGCGCCCATGTCTTTCAGCCCCGCCCTCGCCCACCGCCAGCGCGTCCTCGCCAGCCTCGCCTCGGGCACGGCAGAGGCCGCCAGCGGCGCGCCTGCCATGCCTGTCGATGGCCCCGTCGCCACCGAATACCAGCTCCTCCTCGCCGCGCTGGGCATCGATCTCAACGAACTGCGCAATATCGAAAGCGTCGAGCGCAAGATCGAAGCCAAGCGCGGCATGATCGATCGCTACCGCCCGTGGGTCGAAGGCGCGCTCTCTGCCGAAACCGCCGCGCAGGATGAGATCGTCACCACCATGCTGATCTGGGCGATCGACGTTGCCGATTGGTCCTATGCCCTGCGCCTCGCCGCCCACGTGCTGCAGCACGGCCTGGCGCTGCCCGAACGCTACGTGCGCAAGCCTGCCACCCTGATCGCCGAGGAATTCGCCGAGGCCGGGCTCAAGTCCCCGCCGCAGGTGGATCTCGAAACGCTGCAGGCCGTCGCCGCGCTGGTCGCCGATGCAGACATGCACGATCAGGTGCGCGCCAAGCTGGAAAAGGCACTCGGCCTCGCCTTCCACGCCCGCGCCGAAGCCTTCGATCCCGAAGCGGAAAGCGCCGTCGCCGGCGGCAAGCGCGCGCTGATCGAAGCCGCCCTCACCCACCTGCAGGCTGCGCTCGGCCTCAACAAGGCGGTGGGCGTCAAGAAGCTGATCGAGGCCCTCACCCGCGATCTCGGCAAGCTCGCGCCTGCCGAACCGAGTTGAACAAGCTGCGCCACCCGCGCCGGGGGGCGGGCAGGGCCGGAGGCAGCAGCCGCAAGGCCCTAACCCTCACCCCCCGTTAGGAACCGAGCCCGATGTCCTTCGTCACCGTCCCTCCGCCCTCCGCATCGCCCGAGAATGCCGAGGTCGCGGGCGATGGCTTCTGGCCGTCCATCGATGTGAACGCCATGCGCGATGAGCTGCGCCTGGGCGATACCGTGCCCCACGCCCGACTCATCGCCGCGATCGAGGGCGGCCTCCTCACCGTCGATGGCGAACTGGCCGATTGGCGCGCCGCGCGCGAGGGCGAAGGGATCACCGCCCTGGCCGAATTCCAGCCCGACCGCACCCTCGGCGGCAAGCCGCGCGGCGTCCTCCTCTTCACCCGCGCCGTCCGCTTCGCCGCGGCCGCCGAGCTGGCGGACCTTCACCGCGACATGAGCGCCACCGCCCACGGCCAGACCGTGGCCGAAGACGAACGCCTCACCGCCGCCGATTATCGCCGCCTCTGCACGCAGGCCATCCGCGATCTGATCGGCACCCCGCGCTGCACCGTGGAGCTGATCTGATGACGATCACCGCACCCGCGCGCGAGGGCGATACGCTGGATCTCATCTGCTGGCGCGAGCTCGGCACCACCGCCGGCGGCGTGGTCGAGGCCGCGTTCGAGCTCAATCGTAACGGCGGGGCCAGCATCGCCGAACTGGGCACTGTGATCGCGGAAGGCACAACCGTGCTTCTGCCAGACCCGCCGCAGGCCGCCACCTCCAGCACCCTCGAAACCGTGAACCTGTGGGATTGATATGGGCAGCGACTTTGACGATTGGCTGGAATTCCTGTTCTGGTGGATGGCCAGCCTCTTCGCCAGCACCACCATCGTGGTCGCCAAGCTTGGCCTCAAGCTCTATGGCGATAGCGCCGATGCGCCCACCGATCCCGCGCTCGCGGTCCACTGGGTGCGCCGCCGCCGCTACATCGCGATTGCAGAGCTTTCGGCCCTTCCCGCCTTCGCCACCGCCTCGGTTGTGCTGGTGAGCTACTATCACCTCAACCCGGTCGCCGCCGTGCTCCTCGCCATGGCGCAGGGCTTCGTCGGCTTCCCCCTTCTGCTCGATGGCGCCGCCTTCCTGTTCAAGCGCCGCATCGGGCTATCGCAGGACACAAGCAATGGGTGATTTCATCCTCGCGCTGATCTCGATCGTCAGCGGCCTCAGCGCCGCCACCGCGCTCGGCGTCGCCTTCCAGTCGCACTGGCACCTGCTCTCGGGCCAGCACGCGCCGCAGCCGGTCGACCAGGCCGAACCGGGCGAATGAAAAAGCCCGCCTCGCTGCGCGCCATGCTGGTGGCGCTGATGCCCGAACTGGGGCGCAATCCCGATGCGCTGGCGATGTGGATCGAGAAAGGCCGCGTCCGCAGCCGGCTCGGCGCGCACGGCTTCGCGTGGGAATACCAACTCACCGTTCTGCTCAAGGAATTCGCAGGCGATCCCGCCGTCCCCTTCTTCGCCGTCACCGAATGGCTGCGGCAGCAGCAGCCCGAGGTGCTCGCCCCCGGCGGGCAGAACGGCTTCCCGTTCGAAGTCGATATCCTCGACGACAAGACCTTCGATGTGCAGATCGTGCTCACCCTCGATGAATGCGTCGCCGCGGCGCCGCAGGGCGAAGGGCAGTGGCACCTCACCCCCATCGCGCAGCCCGTCCCCATCGATCCCGATGGCGAGCCCACGCGCCCCGGCCCGGTCCTCTCGATCTGGCATGACGGCCAGCAGCTCGCGCCCCTCCCCGAATCATGAGCGAAACGCAGGCGGACAGCCTGGACGCCCTCGCCCCCTGGCTCGGCGGCGTGCTGCAGAAGCTGGAACCGGGTGAGCGGATCGGCCTCACCCGCAAGATCGGCAAGGCCCTGCGCGATGCCAACGCCGCCCGCATCCGCGACAACGTGACGCCCGATGGCGCCCCCATGGAACCGCGCAAATCGAAGCGAGACAGGCGCGGCCGTCTGCGCAAGCGCCGGGGCCGCATGTTCCCCAAGGCCAGCCTCGCCCGAAACCTGCGCGCCTTCGCCCGGCCGGATGAGATCGAGGTAGCGTTCCGCCCGCTGGTGGCCGGCACCGCCGAGATCCACCACTATGGCCTCACCGCCCCGGTCGATCCGAAGATCCCGAACTCGATCAAGGTGCGCTATCCCGCCCGCCCCCTGCTCGGCTTCGCCCCGGCGGACTTGGAGGCGATCGACAAGGAAGTGGCCGACTGGCTGGCGCGCTGAGTGGCGATTTTCGTCAAACGATCTGGACGCGGATCGTTTCGCCATCCTTCTGGCCGTCGCTGAATACGCCGATCACATCGAACGACACCGGACCGAGCTCGCGAGCTTCCACGCGCACGATCGCTTTCGTGCCCTGGACGCTCGCCGTCACCCTCGCGCGATCTTCGCCAAGCCGCATCGTGATCGCCGCTGCTGTCAAGGTTGCGCCCTCCGGCAGCATCGGCGTCATGTCCAGCGAATAGCGGATATCTGCACCCGGGAGCATGTTCTGCAATGTGATGCTCATATCTCAATGTCCTGCAGTGAAAGCGCGGCGACGACTGGTAGCGGCAAAACTGCGATTGCGCCTTTTTGCCTTGTCCGCGCGTTGACGCGGTGTCGCCGTGCTGGCGCGCTCCCGGCCTGTCGCGGTGTAGGCATGCTGGGGCAACACCGTCACCGGCACGCTCACCGCGACCAGATTGAGCTGAAACAGCGTCAGCAGGCTCATGCGCCGCCGTCCTGCTCTGCCAGCCATGCCTCGTATTCGGCGCGCGTGGCAGCTTCGTCGTAGTCGTCGCCCGCTTCGTTGAGCACCTGAAATACAGTGCCATCCTCTGCGGTTATGTGCGCGATGTTCGGATTGCAGGTCGGGGGCTTGGACATGGCGGGCCTCACGCGTGGAACATGGAACTGAGCTGGAACGCGCCCTGCGCGCTGCCGCCGTTGACATAGCGCACGCGGTAGAGCGTGGCCGTGCCCGCAGCGCCGGTTGCTCGAACGGCAAGGCTCTTGGTTTCGCCGGCTGCCAAGGCAATGCTGTCTGCAACGCGATACGTGGTGCCGCTGTCCACCGAACATTCGATAAACAGCGTGCCCGCCTGATCGGCAAAAGCCCTTGCGCAAAACCATGGATAGTTAGCGTTGGTCGTGACGCGGCCTGTGCCGGTGAAAACGCCCGCGCTGCTGAGTGGTGTGCTGCTGTCGGTGAAGCCGTTGACGCGGACAAGGTTGCCAAAGGTGAAGCTGCCTGACGTAAGCAAGACTTGCTGGTTAATGGTTGGCAGGTTGCCCGGCTGCACCATCCCATGGACCGCAAACGTCGTGGTCCCGCCGGTTGTTGCGGTGGTGAGCCGGACCCGAAGGTAGCGGGCAAAAACCGGCGTGTTGAACAAACCTGCGGCATTGATTGAACCAGCGGGATTGCCGCTCGAAGCGATTACGTTGCCACTTGAATAGTTCGTGGCGTCATTCGACCACGCGAAGGTGGCGACGCCGCTTGTGCCCATGGAAACACAGTGGATCGACACCGCCGCAAAACCTCGGCAATCGACCACGATCAAGTCGGTATTGATCGGGATGGGGCCTGAACCGTTGTAAGTGAACGGCGTCATGTTGGGCAGCGCGACGGGAACGACAGACTGATCGCTCGCCAGCGCAACCGACAAGCTGCCCGCCATCGTCTTCTGGCCAAGCGAGGATGGCAGGATCGCAAGCAGGTTGGCCCAGTTGAGCAGCGCGCGCTTGGCCGCCGCCACGAGGCTGTAATTGCCGGTGCCGTCCGCCGCAGCGGGAGTGGCGTCGATCGCGCCCACGTCCGTATCGAGGTTGGCGAGCGAGGTGTTGCCGGTCGTCTGATTGGCCGCCGTGGCCGCACCGGTGGGCAGGGGCAGGCTTGCGGCCGAGACATCCACCGTACCCGCGATGCTTACCGATCCGCCTGCCTGCAGCGGAGAGCCGAGAGCCGTCAGGATGCTTGTCAGCGTGGCGTTGCCCGTGGTCTGCAATGCGGCTGTCGCTGCGCCCGTGGGCAAAGGAAGGCTTGCTGCGCTGATTGGCTGGGTGGCTTGCCAGAAAGTGCCGGTGACAGCGACCGAGCCTGAAACGTCGACCGTTCCCGAAACCGGCACGGCAGAGGCGCGAAGCTCTGCATTGGTCAAGGGCCCGCTCACCGGCTGTGTCGCTGGAAGATTGGAGACCGTGACGGCACCGCCGATGCCCAGGGTGCTCTGCAGCGCGGCCAGGATCGCGTCGAGGATGGAGTTGCCCGTGTCCTGCTTACTTGCCGTCGCCACGCCCGAGATGGTGACAGCGCCCGCAATCGGCAGCGGGTTGTCGGCATCCACGTCTCTCAGCGCGCCATCCGGGCCGAAGCCGACCTTCATGCGCTGGACAACCGGACCGGTAGGCGGCGTCGTCTCGGAAGGAACAGGCTCGCCGTTGAGCGTTTCCAATTCGTCGACGACGATGCTCGCGCCGCCGGTGCCTTCATTGAGCTTTACAGCCTCAGTCATGCGAAGTCCTTTTCACGCCTCGTTTTTCGAAGTTTCGCCGCTCGCCGCCAGCAGCACCGGGCGCCCCAGCACCGGCTCGCCGCGCGGCCAGCGGATGGCGATGCAGCGCGCCTTGGAGATCCGCACGATGGAAACGGCATTGCCCTGATTGCCGCCCAGCACATGATAGGCTGCGGGATCCTCGCCCACGTAAAAGCCCACGTGCCCGCCGCCCTCGCGCGCGAAGACCAGCACCGCGCCCGGCGCCACCACGCTCTCGCGCAGGTTCGCGCCCCAGTCCGCCCATGCCCGCGCGCGCATGTGATACTTCGGCACTGGCAGCCCCGCTTCCTGCATCACGGCGGCCACGAACGTGCCGCACCAGGCTGCCTCGTCATCCTTGATCCACGAGCCGAGCCTGCGCAGCCAGCCCATGATGGTCGGGCTATGGCGCGGCCCCGGAATCTCGCGCACGCCGATATGGCCGCGCGCGATGGTGAGCCAGCGTGGTTCGGGTGCCATGGCGCTTACCCTCCCCACGTGCGAAGCGGCAGGAACGGCGAAAAGAGCCCGCGCACGATGCGGCGGGTGCGGACGTCCTGAAGCGAGGTGCCGGGGTAGGCGAGGACGCACCCGGTTGCGTCCTCAAGCGTGGTCAGCGTCAGAACGGGGTTGCCGTTGCCATTGGTCGACCATGCATAGCCGTAGCTCGGGATCGTGTAGTAGGTCGCCGTTACCGGATCGCCCGGAGAGCGCAGAACGAAGCCAACGGGGGGCTGGCCGGGGTTCGTGCTGGCGCCGGGGCGATCCGGCTGCGCGGTTCCGCTGAACGTGATCGTGTGCGTGAATGAACCGCCGACGAAGCTCTGGATCGCCGGGCCAAGGTTGTTGTTCTGCCCGCTCAGGATGTTCCCGGCTGCCAGCGCAAGCCGCGCGCCCATCATGCCGGTCCCCTTGTAGGTCAGGTGGACGTCTGTGTACTTGCGGGGCAAGTCGTACTTCTCGGGCGCGAGGCTCACGTTCGAAAGCTGCCCGCAGACCCAGACCTGCGCCTCGCGGATGGCGATGTAGGCACCGCGCGCGATGGCGTTGGTATCGTCCGCGCCGAGCGGCGAGATCACGATCGGCAGATTGGGCCGCGAAAGCTGGGACCGCAGCCAGTTGAAGAGGGCGACCTGCGCGTTGCGATACTGGGTAAAGGTGGTTGTGCCCGCCGCCAGGCCAGCGCGATCTCCCTCTCCCTGCACCCAGTGCAGCAGCGCGGGCATGGGCTGGCCCAGCGCCACCGCCTCATTGATCTTGGTCACTGCCTCGGTCGCGCGCGGTCCCGGCCCGCCCGCAGTCGTCCACCAGAAGTTCGAGGGATTGTTCGCCTCGAGCAGCGCGGAAGCGCCGAGGGCCGCATTGATCGGCCAGATCGAGGAACGGGAGGCGTCCCATCCCGCAGCAGGCCACGCTGCGCTCGATCCGGCGAGCAGCGCCTGCTGCGCCTGATAGCCGCCCACCCCCGCGTGCTCGATGAAATAGGCGGCGAGCGACTGCCCGATCGCGGCGATGGAAATGTCGCGCGCGGCCTGCGCAGCGGCGTTGAAGGTGATGCCGGCCGCCGTCTCGTAAAACAGCACGGTTCCCACCCGCGTCACCGTGACGATGCTGTTCGCCGGCAGCGCCATGTTGCGGTTGGTCGAGCTTTGCCCGAACCAGGTCTTGTCCGGCCCGGAATAGAGCGTGCAGGCCGCGCTGGTCGCAATCTTGATCGACTGCCCATCGGTCCATTTCTGCAGGTCAATCGTCGCGCCGGCGGCCGTCACCATGATCGTGCGGCCGAGATCGAATGCGGTAACGCAGTATGGCTTGGTCGAGCCGATCATGACCGGATCGCTGTCATCGGGCCGCTCGATGGACTGCGTGAACGCCGCCGTCTCGCCAAGAGCGTCCGAGTTGGCCAATCCGGGGATGAACGGCTGCGGGTTGTTCCGCCAGTAGACATCGACCCCAGAACCCGCCGTGGCGCCAATGCGCAGCCCGTTGACGACACGCAGGAAACCCGTCGCAAAGTCGAAACGGGCGAGTTCGGTGGCAACGCCGTTCAGCGAACTCGTGACGATCAGCTCGCCATTGGCACTGGCCGAAAGCGAGACGAGACCGGCAGTGCCGAGGAACAGCCGGCTGCGCGCCGTGACTTCGAAGAATTGCTGCCGGATGGCCCAATGCAGCCGCCACTGCGTGCCGGTGTAAACCAGCTCGTAATCCTGCCCCGCCTCGAACGTGCCCGCCTGCAGGGCTTGCCCCTTGGCATCGGCCACGGTGCGCGCCGATCCGCCATTGAGCGCGAGGGTCACAACGCCGGTATTGGTGGCCGAGGGCACGATCTTGACGCGCTGGCCCGCCGCGAGCGTGCCAAGCCCCGCCGCAGTTGCCGAATAGGCGTTGCCGCTGTTCGTGACGCTCGTGGTGATGATCACGTTGAACGCGATGCGGGTGGCCTCGCTCGCGAACTGGAACCCGCTGGCTGCCGCCACGCCGGACTGGTTGTAGTAGTGGATTGCCGAGGTCGCGCCCGTCGCCGGGATCACCACGAAGCCCTGCCCGTTCGTCGTCCCTGCGATACCGAGCGCGGTGGTGGTGAAGACGCGGTTGATGCCGAGCATGGCCGAGGCGGCAAGGCTTGCCGTGTTGGCGCTGTCTGCCGCTGCCGCTACCCCGTTGTTCACATTCGCAGCAGCCGCCTCGGCCTGCGCGACCGCCGCAGTGATTGCGGGGATGTCCTCGTTATCGACGATCGCGCTCACGAACGGGGTAAGCGCTTGCTGGAAGGCCGTCGCATCCGCGCCGGTCAGGTTTTCGACGGGTTTTGGCAAGGCATGCTCCTGATGAGCCGCGCGTCGGGCGGCGTTGCGCCCCTGCATCGCCGCCCTGCGGCTGCCCCCGCCACCGTGCGGCGTTGTGGCCCTGCCCCGCACAACGCGCGCGACTAGGCGCGCGGGCCTCCCCCGGCGGAAACAGCCGCCATGGCAAGCAGCACAGACAGTTTCACCGGGGTCGATCTCAGCCGTCTGCCCGCACCCGATGTGATCGAGGCGCTGGACTTCGAAACCCTGCGCGCGGCGTGGATCGCGGATTTTCAGGCCAAGTTCCCCGCCTTCGACGCGGCGGTGGAAAGCGATCCCATCGTCAAGCTCTGCGAAGTCGGCGCCTACCGCGAGATGATCCTGCGCCAGCGGGTGAACGACGCGGCCCGCGCGGTCATGGTCGCCTATGCGCGCGGCGCCGATCTCGATGCGCTGGGCGCGCTGTTTCAGGTCGAGCGATACGTCATCACCCCCGCCGATCCCGAAGCCGGCACCCCCGCCGTGCTGGAATCCGATGATGATTTCCGCCGCCGCGTGGTGCTCGCGCCCGAAGGCTATTCGGTGGCGGGTCCGGCCGGCGCCTACATCTTCCACGCCCTCAATGCCTCGGGCGATGTGGCCGATGCCAGCGCCACCAGCCCCGCGCCGGGCGAGGTTGTCGTCACCGTGCTGGCCCGCAGCGGCGATGGCACCCCGTCCGCAGGCCTGCTCGATACCGTTGCCGCCGCGCTCAATGCTTCCACCGTCCCCCGCTCACCGATCTGGTCAACGTTGCTGCGGCCGAGCTGCTGGAATTCACGGTCGATGCGACGATCACCTATCGCGCCGGGCCGGACAAGGCCGTGGTGCTCGCCGCTGCGCAGGCCGCGCTTGACGATTACCTCGCCGTCTCGCGCCGCCTTGGCCGCTCGGTCACCCGCGCCGGGGTGATCGCCGCGCTCTTCGCCAATGGCGTCCAGAACGTCGAACTGGCCGAGCCTGCCGCCGATCTCGAACCCACCGCGCTGCAGGTGGCCATCTGCACCGGCATCACGCTCGCCGATGGCGGCACGGCGTCCTGATCGATGCCTTCACCGCCCATCCTGCCCCCGAACAGCACCGCGCTGGAGCTGGCGACCGATCTCCTCGCCGCCCAGCGGCTTGGTGACATAGGCTCGCCGCTGCGCACGCTGTGGTCGGCGCAGGATTGCCCGGCGGACTTGCTGCCATGGCTCGCCTGGGCGCTCTCGATCGACGAATGGGACCCGGCATGGCCCGAAGCGACGCGCCGCGCCCGCGTGGCGCAGGCCATCGCGGTGCAGCGGCGCAAGGGCACGTTCGATTCGGTGCGCCGCGTGATCACCGCATTCGGCGGCAACCTCGCGCTGCGCGAATGGTGGCAGACCTCGCCCCCCGGCACCCCGCACACCTTCGATGTGATCCTTTCACTGCCCGGCGATGGCACGGGCGCCCCGGCGGCTTCGCTGGTCGATGCCGTGATCAGCGAAATCACCGCGACCAAGCCGCTGCGCAGCCATTTCACCTTCACGCTGGCGCAGCGCGCGCAGGGCGGCGTGGGCCTGCGCGCCGTCTCGCGCCCGGTCACTTATGCCCGCCTCGCCCTTGCCAGCCCCGCAGACGCATCACCCCCGCCTGACAACGCACTGACCCTGCGCGGGATGCCGCTCTCGCTTTCCGGCGAAATCCTCACTCTCGGAGCCTGACATGTCGCTCAACCTGATCATCACCGAGGCTGGCCGCGCCGCGCTGCTCAACGCCCAGCAGACCGGCACCGATGCGGTCACCATCACCGAAGCGGGGCTTTCGGCCACGGCCGTCGCGCCGGTCCCCGGCCTCACCGCGCTCGCGGGCGAGCTGCGCCGCATCACCACCGTGGGCGGCACCAGCACGGCGGACGACATCATCCACGTTTCCATGCTGGACGATAGCAACGCGGCCTACTCGCTGCGGTCCTTCGCGCTCTACCTTGATGATGGCACGCTCTTCGCGATCTACGGGCAGGCCGATCCGATCCTGATCAAGACGGCGGAAAGCGCGGCGCTGATCGCCATCGATTGCGTCTTCGCCGATATCAGCGCCGCATCGCTGGCATTCGGCGCGACGAACTTCACCGATCCCGACGCGACCACCGCCCGCAAGGGCCTGATCGAGATCGCGACCAATGCCGAAGCGCAGGCCGGGGCCGATGCCGCGCGGGCCGTCACCCCCGCCGCGCTCGCCGCCGCGCTGCTGCCGCTCCTCCTCGCCCGCGATGGCGCCGGTTCGGGCCTTGATGCCGATCTGCTCGATGGCCAGCAGGGCGCATGGTACGCCAATATCCCCGCGCGCCTCGGCTATACCCCGCTCAACAAGGCGGGCGACGCGATGACCGGGACGCTCGGCTTCAATCTGCCGAACTTCTGGGCGGCCGGTTCCGGCACCCGCGTGACGATCAATTTCGATACCAACGATTACCTCACCTTCGATCGCAGCCTGAACCGCCTGCTGCTCGGCATCGGCAGCAGCGAGGCGCCCCTCTGGCATGGCGGCAACGATGGCGCGGGCTCCGGCCTCGATGCCGATCTGCTCGATGGGCAGGACAGCAGCTTCTTCACCAACATCCCCGCCCGGCTCGGCTATACCCCCGTCAACAGGGCGGGCGATACGATGACCGGCGCGCTCACCCTGCCGGGCGATCCCACCGCCACCGGCCACGCCGCTCGCAAAAGCTATGTCGATGCCCTCACCACCGGCGCGGCGATCCTCGCCCGCCTGCTCGGCGTCGATGGTTCGGGATCGGGCCTTGATGCCGATCTGCTCGATGGCCTCCATGCCAGCCAGTTCCTGCGCGTCACCGAGGCCAGCATTGGCGCCAGCGGCTACATCCAGCTTGCGCACGCCCTGTTCGGACCGGACATCATCTTCCAGTGGCGCAACGTTGCCTGCACCGCCGGCGGTGCCTCGGCCTTCACCTGGCCCAAGCCCTTCCCCAACGCGCTGCTGGGCGCGGTGCCCGGCGGGCGGCAGGGCCTCAACTTCAGCGGCTCCTATTCGGCCTATCTCAACGGCGCCAATCAGGATGGCGGCTTCGTCTATGGCAACAACGGCGGCGGCGTACCTTCCACCGTCACCATCTTCGCTCTCGGCAACTGACAAGGATCGTCACCCATGAAGACCACCATCGGCAGGTTCAACGCAGAGACCCGCACCGTCCCCGTCACGTTCAACCACGGCGGCGTGCGGCACCGCCGCCCCGTCAACGCCTGCCTTGACGATGCGGGGAATTACGACGCTGCCGCCACTGCAGAGCGCGTCGAGGAAGTGGCAAGCGGCGTCGCCTACAAGATCGATATGGGCCTCATCACTGGCTGACAGCGTTGTGTGGATCAGGGGCACAACGCGCGCGGGTGGCGCGCAGCGCCGCGCTCGGTCTTTGTGCGCCCCATGCGCAGCCCCGAATCCACCCCCAGCGATCCTGACGAGCTGATCCGCTTTGGCCGGATCGCCTCGGTCGATCTCGCCGCCGCGCGCTGCACTGTCACGATTGATGAGGATGGCGCGAGCGGCGAGGCCGTCACCGGCCCCATCCGCTGGGTCGAAGGCCGCGCGGGGCAGACCCGCACCTGGTCGCCGCCCAGCGTGGGCGAGGAAGTCGTCCTCCTCTGCCCCGGCGGCCAGCTCGGCATCGCCGTCGCCCTGCGCGGTCTGGCGAATGCGGACAATCCGCCCGCGAACACCACCCGCACCGAAATGATCACCTTCGCGGACGGCGCGGTCCTCTCCTACAATCCGGAAGGCCACGCGCTCGCCCTGATCCTGCCCGCCGGTGCCACGATGGCGATCAAGGCCACCGCCGGCATTGCCATCGAAGGCGATATCACCCTCACCGGGCGCCTCACCGCGTCCGACGATGTGATTGCCAGCGGCAAGAGCCTCAAGAACCACACCCACGGCGGCGTGCAGGCTGGCAGCAGCCAGACCGGGGCACCGTCATGACCAGCTTGACTGGCATGAATCGCAGCACCGGCGCGGTGCTCTCGGGCGATGAACACCTCGCCCAGTCGATCGCCGATATCATTTCCACGCCGCTTGGCACCCGGCCCATGCGCCGCGATTATGGCTGCCTGCTGCCCGAACTGATCGATCGCCCGCTCACCCGCACCACGCGCCTGCTCGCCTCGGTCGCCATCGCCATGGCGCTCGCCCGGTGGGAGCCGCGCATCAGCGTGCGCAAGGTGGAGCTCGGCGGCGCGCTCGCTGCCGGGCAGCTCACCGTCACCATCATCGGCGCCCGCGTCGATCAGGCCGCCAATGCCCTCACCCGGCTCACCATCCCGCTCACCCCGAACCTTCTCGCCACCTGACAGGAGCCCGTCATGCTGCACGGCATCAAGACCAACATCCTCACCGAAGGCACCCGCGCCATCGCCGCTGCCTCGACGGCCGTCATTGGCCTGATCGGCACCGCCCCGCTCGCCGATGGCGATGCGTTCCCGCTCGATAGCCGCGTGCTGATCACCGATGTGCGCGCCGCGCTGGCCGATATCGGCACCACCGGCACGCTGCCCGCCGCGCTCGCGGCCATCGCCGATCAGGCCAGCCCGGTGATCGTGCTGGTGCGCGTCGCCGCCGATGCGGATCCGGCAGACCAGGCAGACCTCGTCAACGCCGGTGCTGATCTCCTGCTTTCCGCCGAAACCCAGATCGGCGTGCGCCCGCGCATCATCGGTGCCCCCGGCCTCGATACCGCTGCGGTCACCGCGCACCTCGTCACTGTGGCCAAGAAGCTGCGCGGCATGGTCTATGCCGCCGCGATCGGCGCCAACGTCGCCGCCGTGACGGACTATGCCGGAGACTTCGGCGACCGCGAGCTGATGCTCATCTGGCCGAACTTCACCGGCACCTTTGCAGGCGATGCCGTCGCCCGCGCGCTCGGCCTGCGCGCCCAGATCGATGAGGCGCAGGGCTGGCACAAGACCCTCTCGAACGTGCCGGTCGGCGGCGTGACGGGCATTTCGGAAGACGTCAGCTTCGATTTCCAGAGCGAGAGCACCGATGCGGCCCTGCTCAACACCGCCGGCGTCACAACGCTGGTGCGCTTCAGCGGCGGCTTCCGCTTCTGGGGCAACCGCACCCGCTCGGCCGAGCCGCTGTTCGCCTTCGAATCGGCCACCCGCACCAGCCAGGTCATCGCGGATGAGATCGCCTATGGCCTCGCATGGGCGGTGGACAAGCCGATGACCGCGCGGCTCGTGCGCGATATCGTCGAGACGATCAACGCCCGCCTGCGCAAGCTGGTGAGCCAGGGCCGTCTGATCGGCGCCCGCGCCTGGTATGATCCTGCGCTCAACAGCCCCACCGATCTCGCCGCAGGCAAGCTGGTGATCGATTACGATTTCACCCCCGCCGCGCCGCTCGAAGGGCTCGAACTCAACCAGCGGATCACCGATCGCTACTACGCGACGCTCGCCCAGCAGGTCGCCGCCTAAGCCCCCTCACCCGGAGAACACGCCATGGGTTTCCCCTCCAAGCTCAAGAACCTCAATTTCTACATCGATGGCAGCGGCTATCTGGGCGAGATCGAGGAAGTCGAACTCCCCAAGCTCATGCTCAAGGTCGAGGAATATCGCGGCGGCGGCATGATCGGCCCCGTCGATATCGACATGGGGCTCGACAAGATCGAGCTCGGCATCACGATGGCCGGCCTGATCGCGGGCGTGCTTGCCCAGTTCGGCGCCCCCGCCATCGATGCCGCGCTCACCCGCTTCGCCGGCGCCTTCCAGAATGATCAGACCGGCACGGTCCAGGCGGTGGAAATCGCCTGCCTTGGCCGCTGGAAGGAAGTGGACTGGGGCAACGCGAAGTCGGGCGACAACACCCAGCACAAGTACAAGCTCGGCTGCAGCTACTACAAGCTCACCGTCGATGGCGTGGAGTGGGTCGAGGTCGATCTCGTCAACGGCATCTACGTGGTCTTCGGCGTCGATCGCTACGCCGAGATCCGCGCCGCCATCGGCGCCTGACAGAGTTCCTACCGGTGGCTGGCGGGCACACCGGTAGGAACACCCGGCCCGCCGCAAACGAAAGGCCCGCTGCCATGACTGAAACCACGCCCCCCGCACCCCCTTCGAACCAGTTCCATACCCTGACGCTGGAGTATCCGATCCAGCGCGAAGGCGGTCCGATCGCCCAGCTCACCCTCCGCAAACCCAAGGGCGGCGAGCTGCGCGGCCTCAATATCCAGAGCCTCATGGCCGGGGATGTGGTTTCGGTGATCACGCTGCTGCCGCGCATTTCGATGCCCATCATCACCGCGCACGAAGCCAGCCAGCTCGAAGCGGAGGACATCGCTGAAGCGGCAGGGACGATCTCGCTTTTTTTTATGAGCAAGGCCCAGAAACGGATGGTCGAGGAAGTGATGGGGGGATCAGTGTCGAAGGACTGATGGCCGATATCGCCGCCATCTTTCACTGGCCCTTGTCCGAACTGGCCGCGCTGAATCTGGAGGATCTGATCATGTGGCGGGGCCTCGCCGTCGACCGCTGGAACAAGATGCACCGAACGGAGTAGCCCGGTGGCCGACAACAAGCTTTCCCTGATCGTTTCCTTCATCGGGCAGGATCGGCTCTCGGGCGCGCTGCGCAACATCATCGGCCTTGGCCGCAGCGGCAGCCAGGCCCTGCGCCCGATGTTTGCCGAGGCGAAGAAGCTGAAGGGCGAGCTGGCCGGGCTTGACCGCGAGCTGGAGAAGGCCACCGGCAACATCACCCCGCTGATCGAGCGGCAGCGCGCCCTTGCCGATGCCCTCGCGCGCGTGAATGCCCAGATCGAGCGGCAAAAGCGCATCAACGTGATCGATGCGGATAGCGCCCGCATCGCCGCGCGCGGGCAGGCCCTCCGCTCGAGCGGCACCTCTAACGTGGTGGGCGGCGCTTCGCTCGCCGCGCCCTTCGTGCTCGCCACCCGCGCCGCGTTCGATTTCAGCAGCGGTCTGGTCGATATCCAGCAGAAGGCGGACCTCACCAACGCGCAGACCGCGCAGATGGCGCGTAACATCCTTGCCGCTGCCGAGGCCGCGCACCAGCTCCCCGAGGATCTGCGCGGCGGTGTCGATGTGCTCGCCGGCATGGGCCTCGATCCCCGGCAGGCCGTGGCGCTCATCGGCCCGATCGGGCGGCTCGGCACCGCGTTCAAGGTCGATATCGCCGATGGTGCCAACGCCGCCTTCTCGAACCTCAACAACCTGAAGGTTCCCATCGGCGAGACGGCGCGCGCGCTCGATGTGATGGCGGCAGCGGGCAAGGCAGGCGCCTTCGAAGTGCGCGACATGGCGCAGTATTTCCCCGCGCTCACCGCGCAGGCCCGCGCGCTGGGGCAGCAGGGCGTGAGCGCGGTGGCCGATCTTTCCGCCGCGCTGCAGATCGCCCGGCGCGGCACCGGCGATTCCGCGACGGCTGCCAACAACGTCCAGAACCTGCTGGCGAAGATCAACAGCAAGGGCACGGCGGACGCCTTCCGCAAGAACTTCGGGGTAGACCTCCCGAATGCCCTGAAGCGCGCCTATGCCGAGGGGAAGACCCCGCTGGAGGCGATTGCCGAGATCACGCAGCGCGCCACCGGCGGCGACCTTTCCCGCCTGTCCTTCGCGTTCGAGGACATGCAGGCCCAGGGCGCGCTGCGCCAGCTCATCCTCGACATGGGCGATTATCGCAGGATCCGCGACCAGATCAGCACCGGCTCCGCCGGCACCGTCGATGCGGCGTTCCGCCAGCGCGAGGCGCAGGATGCCAGCATCGCATGGAAGGCCTTCACCGGCAGCGCCAGCCAGCTCGCCATCACGCTCGGCACCACGGTGCTGCCCGCCGCCACGCAGTTCCTCGGCACGGTCAACAGCGTGATCGGCGCTGTCAGCCGCTGGGCGCAGGCCAACCCTCGGGCAGCCAGCGCGCTCACCTCGCTCCTCGGCGGGCTCATCGCCGCGCGCATCGGCTTCGGCGCGCTGCAATATGTGCTGGGCTCGGTGCTGGGGCCGTTCTCCACGCTCTGGGGCGTGGTGATGAAATGGCGCGCGCTGGGCTCGCTCGCCGCCGTGTTCCCGCAAGTCGCGCAGGCCTTCGGCGTGCTGCGCGTGGCGGCGCTGTTCATGGCGCGCGGGATCATGCAGGCCGGGCTGATGCTGCTGGCAAACCCGATGGTCCTCGCCATCGTCGCGATCGGCGCCGCGCTCGCCGGGCTGACGTACCTGGTCTATGCGAACTGGGGCCAGATCCGCGCCACCTTCTTCGCCGGGTGGCAATGGGTGCAGAACACCCTCGCGGGCGCCCCGGCATGGCTCTCGAACCTTGGCCGGATGATGATGAGCGGCCTGCTCTCCGCCATCGATCCCTTCGGCCTGCGAAACCGCCTGCTGGAGGTCGCACGCAACGGCATCAACGCCTTCAAGGCCTTCTTCGGGATCAAGTCCCCCTCGCGCGTTTTCATGGCGATGGGCGGGCATCTGACAGCGGGTCTCGCCGCGGGCATCGATGGCGGCAGCGGTGCGCCGCTCCGCTCGATGGGCCGCATGGCCAGCGCGGTGGCCGGGGCCGGGGCGCTTTCCCTCGCCGTACCATCCTTCGCCGCCCCTGCCAGCGCAGGCAGCGGCGTGGCCGCGCGCGGCGGCAATACGATCAACATCACGATCGTGCAGCAGCCCGGCGAGGATGCGCAGGCCCTCGCCGAACGTGTCGCCCGCCTGCTCGACAAGCGCGCCGCCAGTGCCCGCCGCTCCAGCTTTCAGGACGATTACTGATGCTCGCTGCCCTTGGCCTCTTCGTCTTCGAAACCGATACCACGCTGTTCGAGCAGATCCGGCGCGAGCGCGATTGGCGGCACCCGCGTACCGATCGTTTCGGCGCGCGGCCGGCGGCGCAGTTTGCCGGGCCGGGGGAGGACCGCATCACACTTTCCGGCACGCTCGTGCCCGAACTGGTGGGCAGCTACTACGCGCTGGAAACCCTTGCCCAGATGGCGGCAGAGGGGGAGGCGTGGCCGCTGGTCGATGGCAACGGCTATGTGATCGGCACCTTCACGATCGAGCGGCTCACCGAAGACCGGGGCAACCTGCTCGATCGCGGCGAGGCGCGGCGAACCGATTTCACGCTTGAACTCAGCCGGGTGGATTGATGGCCAGCCTGCCGGACCTCACCGCCGCCTATGTGCAGCCCCGTGCCGCGTGGCGGGTGACGCTGGACGGGCAGGACCTCACCGCCGCCTATGCCCCGCGTCTGCGCTCGCTGCGCCTTTCGGAGAAGCTGGGCGAGGAGGCGGACGAACTGGAGATCGCGGTCGACGATTCCGATGGCCTGTTCGCTCCGCCGCCACAGGGCGCGACGATCACCGTGGCGCTGGGCTGGGATCGCGGCACGCCGGTGGCCGTGGGGCTGGTCGAGAAGGGCAGCTTCACGGTGGACGAAGTGAGCTGGGAAGGCCCGCCCGATACCGTCACCATCACGGCCCGCAGCGCGGACATGAAAGGCACCTTCCGCACCCGCAAGACGCGCACCTGGGTGGGTGAGACGGTGGGCGCGGTGATCGGCAAGCTCGCGGGGGACAATGCGCTTACCCCGCGCTGCCATCCCGATCTGGCAGGCCGCGCGGTGGGCGTGGCCGAACAGCACAACAAGTCTGACATGCAGTTTCTGCGCGATCTCGGGCGGCTTCACGATGCCACCGCCACGGTCAAGGGCGGCGCGCTCATCTTCGCCCCGCGCAGCGCCGCCACCACCGCCACCGGCAAGGCCATGCCCGCCGCCACCCTCACCCGCAGCGCGTGCGAGAGCGTGAGCTGGCGCCGCGCGAGCCGCGACAAGGATCAGGACGGCGCCGAAGCCCAGTGGCACGATCCCGAGGCCGGAAAGCGCAAGACCGTCGCCACCGGCGGCGAGCGCAAGAAACGACTGAAGGGCATCTACGCCAGCGAGGAAGATGCGCGGACCGCCGCCCGGTCTGAAACAAGCCGCCTGCAGCGCGCCAGCGCCACGCTGGAAGCCTCGCTCGCATGGGGCAACCCCCTGCTCACCCCCGGCACGCGAATCGCGGCGGTGGGCTTCCGCCCCCACATCGATGCGCAAGGCTGGCAGATCGCCAGCGCCGAACACACGATGGACGGCAGCGGCCTGAAGACGCGGGTGTCGATGGAAGTGGCGATTTAGCGTCAACGCAAGGCATACATCGCTGTCACGCTGATCATGATGATGAGGAGGGCAGCCAGCGCGTGGCCCGGCTTCTCGGCGCGAACGAACAACTCAACGATCTTGGGGATGATATTCCAGGGCATGGGCTCGACTCCTGCGACAAGGTAGAGCCGCCTCATCACAGGCAAACCGGAGGCGCGTTACCGCCGTCATGCGCTAAACCCCGTACCTCTTTCCGCCGCTGCTCGTGATGCAATAGCGCCCGCCGCGCGGCCCCACGCAGACCTTGCCCCCGTTGCAGGGGCACTTCCCATCATCTGCGGTGCCGCGCGCGCCTGCGCCCCCGCTCATCCCGCGAATCCGCCGGCGGCGCTTGGGTTTGCTTCCGGCCAGCGCATCCACCGGGGCCCCACTCGCCGCGAGTGCCAACAGCCCGGCGAGGAACATGCGGCGATGCATCTCAGGATCCTTCCACAAGATCGATCGACTTCAGCCGCCAGCCCAAGCCATCGCGCTTGAACACCAGCATCGGCACCTTGTCGGCAGGCTCGCCTTTGGGCCGTGCCCTGAACTTGTCGAGGCCGTCGCGCTCGATGATCCACTCTGTCGGCTTGGCCGGTTCGGCACCGGCCTCGCCCGGTTTGGTGAAGCGCCCGTTCCTGATCATCGCCTTCATGCCATCGGGGCTGACAATGCCGTCGATCATCTGGTCGACCATGGCAAAGCCGATCATCATGCCGAGCGTCGCAAAGCCGTTCTCGGCGTTTTCGTCCTTGGCCATCTCGGCAACCATCTTCGCCTTGAACTGGCTCTTCAGCGAATCGCGGACCGAGGGGAAATCGACCTTTTGCTCCAACGCATCGCGATCACCGGCAAGCGCGGCTTCCTTCAGCCCGTTGAGCGCCAGACTGGGCGAGGCATAGAACCACAGGCCAACCACCAGCACCACGGCTGCGAGTACGATCAGAACTTTGCGCATGATTTCCCTCAGGCATGAGCCGCGCGGCTCACCGTGCCGTTTCCTTCAGGCCCTCGGTCACCACCTCGGCCCATTCGATCTCGCTCGGCGCATAGCGGCCATCGGCAGCGGTCACCTCGCCCACACAATCGAGCAGGAGGCGGGCAAGCTTGCGTGCTTCGGCATGGCGGACAAGCCGCCCGAGCGAGATGACCAGATCATCGCCATCGGGCGCGATCTTGCCGATGTTCGCCAGCGCACTTCCCAGCATGCGATCATCGCCGCCAAACCGGACGATGTAGCGTTCCAGCGAATGCTCGATGCTGTCTGCCTCCAGCGGGTGCACCGAGCCATCGCAGCGCGCCATGAAGGCCAGAACCCGACCGAAATCGTTGAGCGCCTTGTCAGCCACCTTCAGCGCGCCGTGCATCCAAAGCTGATCGAAATGCCCCGCCGGATCCAGCACCTCGCCGGTTTCAAGGCAGACTAGTTCGCTGATCCGCTCGATCTTGAAGGACCGCATTGCCTTGCGCTCGCAGCACCAGGCGGTGACAGTCTCGGGCCGTCCATAGCCCGTGATCGATCGGCACACGATGCGCCGCGCGGTCATCACCCCATCGGCATCGGTGTAGCGGATGAACCCGGCATAGCTCGAGCTGGCATCGCGCTCCTTGGCCGCG
This sequence comes from Novosphingobium sp., assembly GCF_019748365.1. Lineage (GTDB taxonomy): Bacteria > Pseudomonadota > Alphaproteobacteria > Sphingomonadales > Sphingomonadaceae > Novosphingobium. Next base: position 74,250 of record NZ_JAIEPN010000004.1, on the reverse strand, counting down.
ATGATTTCCTCGACGTCCGGCACGCTCGGCTGCACCCATGCGGGCATGGGCACCGGCACGGCCTTGCCCGCGACGGCAGCGGCGAGGCGATCAAGAAAACCAGCCATTCGTCCCCCTTGGCAATTGGCTGCTCATCTATTCAATCCCACAGATTAGTGGTTTTCAGAACTGGGACAGCCTTCGTTAAGTCAGGATTTCGGCACAGGGCGAGTTTCTGCTCGAACTGGCGAATAAACCCCTCCCGGGCGGTCGAGGGCAGCCGCGGCCCAAACCTGCCAGCCATTTCCCCCGCCCGCATCGCATCGGCACAAGCCTGCGAAAGGTCTTCTCGTGCGCGATAGCTAGACGGGTCTGTCGGATCGGCTCCCGGCACGAGTTCAGGTTTCGGGGCGGCGCATGCCATCATGGCGTTGGACAAATCAGTTCGCACCGCTGCTATGCAGCTATCCAGTGGCGACGTTGCTAGCGCAGCGACTAGGATAATCACGATACCCTCACAGTTTCCGCGTGAACGCCACCACCCGGCCGATCAGTTGCACCTCACCATCGTGCGAGGTCTCTTCGGGCACCGCGGGATTGTCTGACAGGAGCCGCAAGCCGCCGTCCGGCGTTGGCCGCAGCCGCTTGACCATCCCGAGCCCGCAATAGGCGAGCGCCCAGATCTGATCGGACATGCTGAGCGATTTCTTCGAAAGGTCGAGCAGCAGCGTATCGCTGTCCAGCAGCGTCGGCGCCATCGAATCGCCCACGCCCTGCACCCATGCCAGATGCTCCGGCGCGGCCTTGGTAAACTGGCGCAGCCATTCGCGCGGGAAATAGCGCACCTGCTCGGTCACCGGCACATCAAGGAACGTAGCGCCCATGCCGAAGGCGAGATTCAGTTCGCGCACGGCAACCATGCCCAGCTCCGCAGCCTGCGCTGCGGGATCAAACGTCTCCTCGCTTGGGAAACCACGAAATCCGAGGCGCTTGTCCTCGATGCCCGCTCCTGATCCGAGCTGCTCGGGCCGCTGCAGCCGGTTCGCGATCACGCCGGCGCGCATCGCGGCCAGCGTATCCTCGCTGATCTGCTCGCCATCGACGTCGACCATGTCGATCTTCTGATCGGTCACCCCCATCAGCCAGTTGAGATTGACCGCAAGGTTGACTGCGATCTTGGGCAGCCACCGCGAATTCTGGGACGCGCCGGTCAATATTCGGCTGATCGTGGCCTGCGTGCAGCCGATGGCAGCCGCAAGCTGATCCTGCGAGACGCCTATCTCGTCCATGCGTTCCTGCAGGCGAACGGCCGTGATCGAGCGAAGCTTCACCATCGCCTCCGTTCTACCGACCGCCCCTACAGCATGGTTCATGCGTTTGCGCTTGACGCGTCATGCGTTTGTGCATATTAACCCATGCATGACACCCGCCGATGCCCTTTCCGAATGCGCCAAGCGCGCCGGTGGCCAGGTTCCGCTGGCCGACAGGATCAAGGTTTCCCAAGCCAGCGTCTCGCGCTGGATGAGGGGGCTCGGCACCCTGCCCGGTGAGAAGGTGCTGCTCTGCGAACAGCTCTATGGTGTTTCCCGGCATCTGCTGCGTCCTGATCTCTATCCGGTGGAGGTGCCCGCTGCACCCCCGGCATGGCACGGCGTAGACCGGGGCGGCGAACGCGTCTCTTTCAATCGGAACAGCGATTTGCAGGGCCGCGCAGCATGACCAAGCGCCGCGAGCCCCTCACTTTCCACCGCGCGCTCACCGTGATTGCGGCGCGCATCGGGTGGGACAAGTGCGCCATGCTGGTGGGCCGCAGCGAGCGGCTCGTGCGCATGTGGTCCGATCCCGATGCGGACAGCGAGATTTCGATCATCGATGCGCTGCGGCTCGATGGCGCCTTCATCGCCGCCGGCGGGGACCATGGCCCGTTCCACCGCGTCTTCACCACCCAGCTTGAACTCGCCGCGCGCGATGGCACCTCTGCCGATCTCGCCTTCGCCGCCGCCAATGCTGCGCGCGAAAGCGGAGAGGCGATCAGCGCCCTGATCGAAGCGGCGACTTGCCGCGACCCGGCGAAGCGCCGCGCCGCCCGCCGCGAGGCCGAGGAAGCGATCGAGGCCCTGACGGACGGCATTGCCGCGCTCGATCGTCACGAAGTGGGGGAAGCATGACCATGGCAGCCGAAGCCCTCATCCCCGCCGAGCACACCCCGGCTGACATTTCCGATCAGCCCGGAAAATCCGGCGCGCTGCGCTGCCCGCATTGCGGCTGCGTCGGCCGCCGCCGCACGAGCCGCGAGATCACGCCGACGCACCGCGAGATCTACTATCAGTGCTCAAACCTGTTTTGCGGCCACGCATGGCGCGCCAGCGAGCACTATGACTGGGGCCTGACCCCCAGCGCGATTCCGAACCCCAAGGTCGATCTGCCCCTGCGCGTCCCCACCCGGCAGGAAGTGCTCGAAATGCTGCGCCCGGTTGATCCCGCGCAGCCCGAGCTCTTCGCGCCAAGCCCGCCTTACGAGCCGCCCCCCTGATTTCTGGGGCTGATCCCCGGCCCGCCTCCCAATCAAGCCCCGCCAACCCTGCCCGCCCGCTGGACCCCGCTTCCGGCGACGCCCTCTCCATGCCCGCCGCCTTTCTGAAAGCCCCCGTTTTTCATGCGCGATGATATCCGCCAGGAAGTCCTCACCAACATCAAGCGCGACTTCAGGTTCGACGCGGAGGAGGGCGATTGGCTGCAGAAGGGCAAGTGCCCCCAGTGCAGCAAGCGCGAGCTCTATACCTCGGCCAAGAGCCCGTGGGTGCTGCGCTGCGGGCGGCAGAACCGCTGCGGATGGGAAGGCGAAGTCCGCGACCTTTACCCGGAGATTTTCGACAACTGGTCGAACCGCCACCAGCAGACCGAGACGAACCCCCACGCTGCCGCCGATGCCTATCTCAGCCACGCGCGCGGCCTCGATCTGCGGCTGCTGCGCGGGTGCTACACGCAGGAAACCTACGTCGATCGCCAGCGCAATATCACCAGCGCGACGGTGCGCTTTCCCCTTCCCGGCGGCAGCCACTGGGAACGCCTGATCGATCAGCCCGGCCGGTTCGAGAAGAAAGCCCATTTCGCCTGGGGCAAAAGCTACAAGGGCCAGTGGTGGCAGCACCCCGCGCACACGATCGAGGACCTTGCCCAGGCCAGGGAAATCTGGATCGCGGAAGGGATTTTCGACGCTTCCGCGCTGGTGCAGGCCTTCGGCCACGCCGATCTGCACGAGAAGGGCCTCGCGGCCGTTTCTGCGATGTCGGTCAACAACTATCCCGAACATGCGCTCGATGCCCTGCGCAAGGCGATTGCCAACGGGCCAAACCCCACGCACCAGCCCCGCCTGGTCTTCGCGTTCGATATCGGCAAGGCGGGCACGGAATACACCCGCAAATACGTCAAGCGCGCGCGCGATGAAGGCTGGGAAGCCACCGCCGCGCAGCCCCGGCCGGAAGGGGAGGACGACAAGCTCGACTGGAACAACCTGCTGGTGCGCGAGCGGCTGACCGCCAAGCACCTTGAGGAATACCGCCAGAACGGCGCGGTGCTGATCGCCGAGGATGCCTTCGAGAAGGCGTGGATGATGTGGCAGCAGCGGGAGCGCACCAGCTTCCCGCTCACCTTCAATAACGAGATGTACTGGGCCGAATTCAGCCCGAAGAAGATCGCCGATACCTACAAGGAATTGATGGAAAACCCGGATTGGGCGGACCGCGATCCCAAGGAAGTCCGGCAGGAAGCCGCCGAGCAGGCTGGCGCGATCACCCGGATCTGCAACGCCAGCTTCCGCACGCTCTATTTCCAGCGCAACCCCGCGACCGAGGAATCGCTCTACTACCTGCGCATCGATTTCCCGGTCGACAAGCCGGCGGTGAAGGCAGGCTTTTCGGGCGGCAGCATGGCCGCCAGCGCCGAATTCAAGAAGCGCCTGATTTCGGTCGCCTCGGGCGCGGTCTGGCGCGGGACGGGCGAGCAGCTTGACCGGCTGCTGGAAGCGCAGACCCGCCGCATCAAGACGGTCGAGACGCTGGAGTTCACCGGATATGACCGCGCGCGCGAGGTCTATGTGCTCGGCGATATCGCGGTGCGCCGGGGCCGGGTCCATGACCTCAACGAAGAGGATTTCTTCGATTTCGGCGATTGCTCGCTGAAGCTCGCCACCACCGAGCGGCTGCTCGATATCGAATACGACAGCCAGAAGGTGCCGACCGACTGGTTCCCGGTGGTGATCGATGCCTTTGGCGAGAACGGCCTCGTCACCACCGCCTTCTGGGCGATGAGCCTGTTTGCCGAACAGATCCGGCATGAGACCAAGAGCCTCGGCTTCCTCGAAATGTCCGGCCTGCCCGGCACCGGCAAATCGACCTTGCTGGAATTCCTGTGGAAGACGGCGGGGCGCGAGAATTACGAAGGCTTCGACCCCACCAAGGCCACCGCCGCCGCGATCGCGCGCAACCTCGGCAAGGTTTCCAACCTCCCCGTTGTCCTCATCGAGGGCGACCGCAGCGACAGCGCGCCGCATTCCAGGCGGTTTGAATGGGAGGAGCTCAAGAGCCTCTACAACGGCCGCGCCACCCGCAGCCGCGGCGTGAAGAACGGCGGCATGGAAACGTTCGAGCCGCTGTTTCGCGGCGCGATCATCATTGCCCAGAACGATCCCGTCATGGCCACCCCGGCGGTGCTCGAACGCATCATGGGCCTGCATTTCGACAAGGCCCGCTTCAGCCCGGAAACCAAGGCAGCGGCGGAAAAGCTGGAGCGTTGGCCGGTGGAGGACCTTTCCGGCTTCATCGTGCACCTGCTGCGGCGCGAGGGCGAGTTCCTGAAGATCTGGCGCGAATGCTACCCGCGCTACGTTGATGAGCTGCAGCGCGCCACCGGCGTCAACAACGTGCGCCTGCTGCGCAACCACGCCCAGCTCGCCGCCGCGCTCACCGCCATGCGCTGCATCCTGCCGATGAGCGAGGGGCTGCACCGTGCCGGCCTCGAATTCATCGCCGAGATGACCAGGCAGCGCCAGCTCGTTTCCTCCAGCGAACACCCGGTGGTCGAGAAGTTCTGGCACATCTTCGATTACCTGACCGAGATCGAGGCGGACGATACCGCCCGCCCGCTCAACAACAGCCGCAAGGCCGAGAGCGAGATCGCGGTCAACCTGCCGCAGTTCTTCGAACGCTGCCGCGCCCACGGCCAGAACCCGCCGAGTGAGGACGATCTGCGCCGCCACCTGAAGGCGAGCAAGGCGCGGAAATTCGTCGGCCAGAAGTCGGTCAACAGCCCCAGCGGCAAGTTCTTCCACTGCTGGGTCTTCCAGCGCCCGCTCTCCGAAAACCCCGTGATCTGAAGAGGAGCATATCGATGCGACTGCCTCCCAAAACGCGCCTGATCCTTCCCAGCTTCGAATGTGGTTGTGGCCAGATCCACAACAGCGCCGATGGCCAGCTTCCGGTGGGCTGGACCCAGCGGCAGGGCACCGTCTGGTGCGCCGATTGCACCCGGCTCGGCATCCCCACGCGCACCATGCTTTCCGGCGGGCACCCCCGCCGCAATCGCAGCAAGGCGGCCGCGTGATGGGCTGGGTGATCGATATCCCGCGCCCCGCCGGGCCTACTGCCGCCCCGGCCTGCTGGCCCTATCGCCAGCACCGCACCATGGCCGTTGTCATGCGCCACGAAGCGCTTGCCGAGCGCAATCGCGGCGAGTTCGAGTGCGAGGAGAACCCGGTGGTCATCGAACGGCTCAACCGGGCCGAGGCGCACCGCAACAACCGCGCCTTCGTGTTGGCGCTGGCCGAGGCGAGGGAAGCCCGGCCATGAAGCTCAAACCCGTCCCCGAGGTGCTCGTGTTCGGCGATCCCGCCGCGCTCGATATCTGGCCTGCCGCGCCGGCATGGGCGTGGAACTATGCCGCGCTGCTATGCCAGGCCGAGGAAAGCCTTACCCGGCGCGAGCAGGCCTATCCGGAGTGGATACGCAGCGGCCGCATCGCCAGCGACGCTGCCGAGGCAGATATCGCCGCCTGGCGCCTGATCGTGGCCGAATGGCGCTGGATCGTGCGGGGAGACGGCGAACTGCCGCCGCCGCACACCCTCACCGCCCGGCGCGCCGCGATCGAGCTTTCGCTCGAACGCGTGGAGGCCGAAGCGCGCCGCCGCCGCAGCCCCGAGCTGATCGATCAGCAGGAGCGCCTCGGCGCCCTCCTCTGGCACCTGCAGCGCACCGAGCATGGCGCACCCAAGGTGCACCGCCTCGCCCGCCTCTCGCGCCTGCTGCGCGCGGATGCGGCCCCGCAGAAGGCGGCAGCGGCATGAGCGCCAAGCTCCTCTTCGCCCTCCTCACCCTCACCGTGCTGCACTTTGCCGAGCGGATCATCGCCGGCGTGGCGCAGTGCCCGCTTCTGGAGACCTGCCCATGGCTCTGATCCCCCTCGAACCCGAACCGCGCCCGCACCGCCTGCGCTTCATCGCGGTCTACCTCGGCCTGATGCTGCTCACCGCGCTCGTCACCGGCCTTTGCGCATGGTGGCAATCGTGAAGCGCCAGATCCCCAACCACGTGCAGGATGCGCGCCGCCGGGAACTTTACGAGCTGAATGCCCGGCGCGTGCTGACCGATGCCGAAGCGGCCGAGCTCGATAACCTCGAACAGCGGCTCTACCACCGCGTCTGGCGCGCGCAGCAGCGCGAGGCAGAGCAGCACCTTGCCCGGCTCGCCGCGCAGCAGGCTCTTCCGGGGCCAAGGCGTCATGTCGCGTGAGCGCCTCTCCCCGGCCGAGCGCTGGCGCCAGCACCGCGCCGCCTTCACCCTCGCCCTCGAACTGCGCTGCACCCCGGCAGAGGCGGCGCAGGAACTCGCCCGCCGCGAAGCCCGCGCCCGCTGGGAAGCGAGCAACGCCCGCCTGCAGGCGAAGATGAACGGGCGCCCCTGCCAACCGCCACCACCCCCGCCACCCGCACCCGAGGGCCAGCCACCACCGCCCTGGATGCTCTTCGACTGACCACCACGAAAGGACCCGCCAAATGTCCGTCTACGTCACCACTTATGAGATCATCGGCGCGCACGAGCTGGCCGATGATTACTACGCCCGCATCGATGCAGCGCGAGAGGCCCAGTGGGCTTTCGTCATTGAGATCGGCGGCGTCAGCTTCCGCCCCGGCCACAACGGCGGCGTGCAGAGCTTGTTCTTTGGCACGCTTCCGACCGGGTGGCGCGAAGTCGGCAGGGACCGCGAAAGGATCGAGGCGCGCCCGCGCAAGGGCAGCAAGATCGGCAAGGAACTTGCCGCGCGCATCGCCGCCCTGCCCTGCGCCCCCCAGTCGCACGAGCTGGCCTCTGCCTACGGCTACAACCCGAAGGAATGGGCGATTGACGGCGGGCGCATCTACTTCCCGACCGACCTTCGCACCGAGTTCCCCGAGCGGCGGACGTTCCTGCGCCTGCCACGCTTCGCCAATGATGGCTTTGAGCCCGACGAAGCGCTGCTACGCGCCCTGCCCGAGAGCCAGTTCATGCTCGCGGTCGAGCTTCACAACGCCGAGGCCAAGCGGCTTCGGGAAGGCGGTGCGGAATGAGAAACGACTATCTCGCCATCGCCCATGAGGCCCTCAAGCTATCGCTCAAGGGCAAGAGCAACCCGGAAATCAAGGTCGCCCTGAAGTTCCACTTTAGCGCTGATGTTGTTCGGGCCGTGCAGTGCGCACGCCTTGATACCGGCTTTAATGAGCCTCGCCTCACCGATGATGAAACAGCGCTCATTCTGGCTGTGGCGAGGGCCGAACGGGCAGCTGTCGAAAGGGGTGACGCGTGCGCGCCGCAGCTCAAGTATTGCAGTGGCGGCATGTTCTGGCCGCGGTCGCGCTCAGCGTATCTGGCCTACAAGCGGCTCGGCACTCATCGGAAAGGCGAAGACCCGACCCGCCCGGGCACCGGCCTCGGTTTACTGCATCCATATAGTGGATACGTTCGCCTCACCCGCGCTGGGTGGGCTTTGGTCCATGCGATCAAAGCGCAGGAAGGCGGTGCGGCATGAAGGCCCTCACCATCTGGCAGCCGTGGGCCAGCCTGATCATCGCTGGCGCCAAGCCCTATGAGTTCCGGGGCTGGCGCCCGCCGCGCGCGCTGATCGGCCAGCGCATCGTGATCCACGCGGCCGCGCGCAAGATCGATTTTCTCGAAACGCGCGATCTGCTGCACGTCCATTACTACCGAGGCGCTAGTGATGACATCGATCTGGCCGCGCGCGAAACCTGCCTGATCACGGAGAAGGCGTTGCCAATCCTGGCTGATGCGCTTTTCAGCGGCGATCGGATGCCCATGGCCTGCGGCATCGGCACCGCCGTGGTGGGCGAACCCCGTCTCGGCAGCGAGATCGCCGAGGAATTCGGCGTCCCCCGCGCGAACGATTCCGACCGCGACGAACACGCCAACTGGGGCTGGCCCATGCTCGAAATCGAAGCCTGGCCAACCCCCATCCCCATGCGCGGCGCGCAGGGCCTCTGGAACTGGCCCGAGCCGGAAAGGGTGGTGCCGTGAGCAACAAGCCACCCACCGATTACCTGAAGGCCATCAAGCGCATCGCCACGCAGGAGGGCCAGCTCCGCGCCGCGCGGCACGAGCGCGAGGTTGCCATCCGCGAGCGCGAGGTGGCCGAGCGGCAGGTCCGCTCCCTCACCCACGAACTGCAAGCCGCACGCCGCGAAATCGCGCGCCTGCAGTCCCTCTCCCCCCGCCAACAGGGAAACTGACATGAGCGACAACACCACCTTCGATCAATTCACCCGCTGGCTATGCCCGCTTTGCAACGAGCCCGGCATCGATAGCTGGAACAAGGCGCTGCACGATGGCGTCGACCACCACGGCAACTATCCCAACCCGTGGATACTTGGCGATGATTGCCAGAAGTGCTTCCATCCGCTGACCGTTGCCTACTTCGCACATGATGAAGCCCCGCGCGTCATCGCCGCGCCGAACGATCACTCCTACGATTACGAACCGGCTGCCATGGCCGAGTTTCAGGCCAACCATGCGGCCGGCGTGGAACTCCTGCCCTCCCTTGTCCGCGATAGCGACTGGAGCCGTGGCTGCCTCGCCGCGAAAGGGCAGATCCAGTGATCTTGACATTCGGCGAAACCCGGAGCAGCTTTCGCCCCGTCACCGCAGATACGGCGGTGGCGCGGGTTAGAAGCCGCAATGGATCACGCCGACAAGGCGCGCCGCTGGATGATTCCGGGCGCGTTTTTCTATGGTCGGGGGCGTCGGGGTTCCGCAAGGAACGCCGGCCCCGCGTGGTCCACCGGTCTTCTAACCCGGCGTTCCCCGGCCACCAGGTTAGAAGCTGTGGGCCGGGTCCAGACAAAAGGACCACGACCATGAGCGACCCCGCTTTTGGCGAGAACGTCACTCGCCTGTTCGATCCCGCCAAGAACACCCATTTTGCCGTCTCTGAAGACGCCAAGCTCGAACTGCGCGACCTGTTCGCCGCGATCGAAGCCTTGGGCCTGATCATGGACACGCCGCCCGATCAGGATGCGGCGGAAATCACCCCCAGCACCGTCGCCCCCATCTTCGCCAGCTTCGCGCGACACGGCCAGCGCGTGATGGACGAGATGCAGGTCCAATTCCCCGGCAAGAGGAAATCCGCATGAGCACCAATCTGCAAATCGTCCCGTTCGCCCATGGCGACATTCTCACCGTCTGCGAGGGCGACAACATTCGCGTCGTCATGCCAGCCGTGGTCAAGCAGATCGGGCTTGACTGGGAGCCTCAACGCAAGCGCATCGAGCGCCACCCGATCATGGCCGAAGGGACCTCCATAATGGAGGTCCCTTCGGCAGGTGGCCCCCAGTCCATGGTGGTCATGACGCTGGAAGGGTTTCATACCTTCTTGGTCACTTTGCACCCCGACCGGATTACCGATCCCGGGGTTCGCGAGCGCGTCTTGGCTTACCAGCGCCGCGCCTTCCGCGCGGTGTTCGAGCATTTCCATGGACCGCTCAGGATTGCCAAGCAAAGGCCGCTGTCAGTCGCCGAGTTCATGCGCGTCGGCACGGCGCTCAAGCGGGAGACCGACCCAAATCTTCGCGCAGGCCTGTTCGAACGGCTTGACCAGATCACCGATAGCTGGGGCATTTCCCGTTGTGGCCGCGATATCGGCCACGCCGCGCCCGATGTTTCCGGCTTGCTCGCCCAATTCTGGAGCGCGGTGACCGAGGTTGAAGAGGCAGGGATCAAGCTCAACCAGAGCAGGCGCAACCACCTCATCGCGCTCAACCTGCCGCAGGTGCAGAAGGTTTTTGCGGAGGTCGGCGTGCCTATCGAGATCGATACGCCGCTCATGAACGCACTGCGGCTGTGCCAGTCACCCCGCTTCATCCGCGACAAGACCGTGAACTGTTCGGACGGGAAGAGCCGGTTTTGCTGGACTTTCAGCCATGCCCCGCTGCTTGAACTGCCCGAACCTGAGGGATTGCCAGCATGATCCGCAGTCGCTTCAAGCAGCCCACCGAAGATCCGCGCCCGGTCAACTGGCCGATCAAGCACCCCTATTGGGTGAGCGGCGTAGGCCACGGCTATCATATCATCGTGGCCTATGCCGATGATGAGGCCGAGATCCTCGCGAACTGGCCCGAGGCCACCGATATCGATTCCGAGGAGGCGACCGAGTACACCTTCACCTCGCGCTTTTATAAGCCGCGCTGGTTTCAGGAGGCCGCGCGGTGAACCAGCCCCTCATCCCCCAAGCCATCCTCCAGCGCGCCATGCAGCGCCTGGTCGACGAAGGCCGCGCCGAGTTCGTGCAGACGCGCGGCCGCCCCGCCATCCGCCTCACCCCCCTCGGCCTCGCGCTCAAGGGCGGCGCGCAGCATGGGAGGAAGGCGCGATGAGCGAACCTCTCGACCTCTTCGGCCACCCGATCATTCACCGCAGCGCGTACATTGCAGGGGATTGCCGCTATTCGCTCAGCCGCAAGTGGGGCCCCGGCCCGCTCGCCTGCGTGATCGGCCACAACCCGTCGACCGCAGACGGCCTGCAGGACGATCCCACCACCCGCTGGTGGAACGCCTGGTTCGCGCTGTTCGGCTTCGGCGGCTATGTCGCGGTGAACCTCTACCCGTGGCGCAGCTCGGACCCTGCCGAGGTCTATCGCCGGGTGGACGGCATCGATGGCGGCGACTGGGGCGCGCGCGATGATCTCTACTACAGCAACCTCGAATGCGTGACGCACTGGGCAAAGGCGGCCGATCAGGTCTTCGTCTGCTGGGGCGCGATCGCGCGCGAGTGCCAGTGGCTCGACCACGTGATCGATGAAATTCAGAACGGCGAGGGACAGCATCCCGATCTCTGGTGCTGGGGAAAGACCGCGAGCGGCGCCCCCAAGCATCCGATGGCGCGCGGCGCCCACCGCATCGCGCCCGATCAGAAGCCGATCCTGTGGAGGGCCGCATGACGCCCGTCGAGATCGGCCCGCACCGCCTGTTCCTCGGCGATGCCTATCGCATCCGGCCCACGCTGGGGTGGCAGGATGCCGATGTGATGGACCCGCCCTATGCCTTCAACAACGCCGGGGGAGGCGCCTTCCGCAAGACGCGCGAGGGGGCCAATCGCATCGTGGAAGAAGGGCTCGATCGCGGCTTCGATCGCTCGATCATCAACCCGGCGTGGAGCGGCGCGGTGGTGGTGTTCTGCCACCAGGACCAGCTCGGCGATCTGATCCCCGAAATCGCCGAGGATGACCGGGGCGATGCCGATGCCCTGATCGTGGCCGACATGTTCGCCCATCTGCGCCCGCGCTTCCACCGCGCCACGCTCTGCGTCTGGACCAAGCCGAACCCCTCGCCGATGGCCAACAAGAACTATCTGGCGGACATGGAGCCCTACATCCACGCCTGGAACCGGGGCTGGCACCCGCAGGGCGAGCACCATGACAAGCACCGCTGGACGCACACCGGCACCGTGCGCACCGCCGCCTTCGATCACCCGACGGTGAAGCCCGATGCGCTAATGAACAAGATCCTGCGCAACGTGGCGGGCGAGACCGTCTGCGATCCCTTCATGGGCACCGGCTCCACCGGCGTCGCCGCGATCCGCGCCGGCAAGGTCTTCACCGGCATCGAGCACAACCCCGCGCACTTTGAGACGGCCGTCCGCCGGATCACCGCGGCGTGGGAGGAACGGTGCGCGGCATGACGGAGCCCATGACCCACTACTGGCGGATCCGCGCCACCCTGCCCGAGCGCTTCGGCCAGCCCTGCCGCGTGATCGCGCGGGGCCGGATGAACAGCATCCAGATCGAGTTTGCGGACGGCGTGAACCACATCGTCAGCCGCTACGCCGTGCGGCGGCTGCCCGAGGTGAGCGCACCATGACGAAACCGGCCATGATCCCGCAGGCCGAGACGGCGCGCGCCTGCAAGGCCGTTGCCGAAGCCGGATTTCAGCGGGCTCGGATCGTCTTGGATTTGGCGAATCAGCGGATCGAGATCATCATCGGCGAATCGGACGGCCCCGCACCGGGCGCCGCCAACCCGCTCGATCGTTTCCTTCCGAATGGCTCGTAAAGAAAAGCTCCCGCCCTACGTCAGCTCGTTTGTCGATCGCCATGGCAAGCGCCACTATCGCTGGCGCCATGCCGGGCGCTCGGCCTATTTCAAGGCGCATCCGAACTCGCCGGAGGGGCAGACCGAGCTGGCAGCCTTTGCTGCGAACACGAAGGCCGAGCCTGCGCCGCGCTATGCTCATGGAACGGTGGGCTGGGTGGCCGCGCGCTACTACACATCGGCGGCTTTCCTCGGCGGGAAGAGCGAGGCGACGGCGCGCACGGCGCGGCTGATCCTCGAAAAGTTCGTGGCCGAGGTGCAGCACGATCTGATCGTGAACTTCCGGTTCGACCATATCGAGGCCCTGCTGCTGCGCGCGGCAACCAAGCGCACCGATGCCAAGGGCCGCACGATCGGCGGGCCGAGCGCCGCCGCCAACCTGCGCGGCGAGATGAAGCCGTTCTTCGACTATGCGATCAAGCTGCTTGGCCTGCAGCGGCCCAACCCGGTCGATCAGGCCGAATCGATCGCGGTGCCCAAGGGCGGCTTCCACACATGGACCGAGGCAGAGATCGCGCAGTATCGCGCCCACCACCCGCTGGGCACCAAGCCGCGCCTCGCGCTCGAAATCTTCCTGTGGACCGCGCTGCGCCGGGGCGATGCCTCTACCTTCGGGCGCAAGCACCTGAAGGACGGCATGATCGAGGTGACGCCGGCGAAGACGAAGGACAGCACCGGGCAGACCATCTGGCTGCCCGCCGCGCCGCAGCTCATGGAAGCGATCGAGGCGATGCCGGTGACGGGGACCGAGACCTTTCTGGTGACGGATTATGGCAAACCCTTCACCCGCGCCGGGCTCGGCCAGCGCATGCGCAAATGGTGCGACGATGCCGGCCTGCCCCACTGCAGCGCCCACGGCCTGCGCAAGGCGATCACGCGCCGGGCGGCCGAAGCGGGCGCGAGCAATCAGGAATTGAAGGCGGTGGGAGGCTGGACCACCGACCGCCAGGTCGCAACCTACACCGCCGCCGTGGAGCAAAAGCGCATGGCCGAGCAGGCCATTACCCCGGTGATCGCCTTCGATTTGGCTAACTGTCCAAAGCGCTGATTGTCTAACCCAGCCCTAACCGCCTGAATTAGGCGCCTTTTTGCCACGAAGTGGCAGGAGTGGAGGGACTCGAACCCCCGGCCCTCGGTTTTGGAGACCGATGCTCTACCAACTGAGCTACACTCCTGTGCCGGAGAAGCGCCCTTAGTGGGTTGACGCGGCCAGCGCAACCAAAGAACAATGCTGGAAAGATGTCACGGCACGAGACCTCGATCATTCCGCCCGAGCTTTTGCTGCAGGCCTATCGCGCCGGCATTTTTCCGATGTCGGACAGCCGTGACGATCCAGATGTCTATTGGGTGGAGCCGCGCATGCGCGCGATCCTGCCGCTCGACGGGTTCCACTTGTCGCGCAGCCTTGCCCGCACCTTGCGCCGTGGGCGCTTCCGCGTGACCTGCAACGAGGCGTTCGACGCGGTGATCGACGCTTGTGCCGCGCCGCGCATCGATGCGGAGGACAGCTGGATCAGCCTGCGCATCGCCGAAAGCTATCGCGAGCTGCACCGCCACGGGCATGCCCATTCGATCGAGACCTGGCAGGAAGGGCCGGGCGGGACCGAAGTGCTCGTCGGCGGGCTCTATGGGGTCGGGTTCGACCGGGTGTTCTGCGGGGAAAGCATGTTCAGCCGCACGAGCGATGCGTCCAAGGTCGCGCTGGCGTGGCTGGTCGCGGCGCTGCGGCGCGCAGGGGCGCAGCTGCTGGATTGCCAGTTCACCACGCCGCACCTTGCCTCGCTGGGCGCGGTGGAAATTCCGCAGGCGCGCTATCTCGATCTGCTGCAGGCCGCACTGGGGCCAGGCAACAGCGCTCAGGCCGGAGGCGTATCGTCGGCCGGAACAGCGTCCGGCGCGGCGGGTGCTGCTGCGGGCGCAAGCGGCTTGCCGGCGGGCTTTGCCGCGCTGCTGGTGGACGCGGCGGCGGCGGGGCTGTCCTCCTCGCCGGGGAACTTCATCGCGCAGTCCTTGACCCAGACGTCATAGACCGGGTGCTCGACCACATTGAGCGCGGGCGAATTCCTGTAGAGCCAGCCCGAGAAGACCTTGTGCCAGGCGAGCTTTTCCCGGGTGGTCGCGCGCTCCTCGACAAAGAGCTGGACGAAGGCGCCGGTCTCGGGCGGATCTTCCCACGGGGCGGTGCGCTCGCACGTGGCGAGCTTGATGATTGCATTGCCGATGCGGCGCGATTCGCCGGTCTTCAGCTGGACGATCTGGGTGATGTTGTTGCGCTTGTTGAGGAAGCCGAGTGTCGCCACGCGGTCCTTGACCGGGGTGCCGAACTCGTTTTCGACCACGCCGGACGCATCGGCGGCGGGGCCCGCCCCTTGCGTCGCCTCGCTCGGCGGCGGGGCTTCGGCGTTCTTGTTGCCGCCGCATGAGCCGAGCGCCAGCAGTGCCGGCACAAGCAGCAGCGGTGCGATGTGGCGCATCAGCCTTCGGGCGACCAGGCTTCGTAGTCGCCCGTAGCCCGGGCCCGCTTGCCGCCGCGCTCAAGCGCGCCCTGCGGGCGATAGGCGGCAGAAGTGCCGGTGGCGTTGGGGGTGAAGTCCACTTCCCAGATCCGTGCCGGGGGAAGGTTGCTTTCCGGCGTGCCATCGAAATTGCCATGGAGCCAGCCGTGCCATTCGGCGGGCACGCGGCTGGCATCATTGGCGCCGTTGTAGATCACCCAGCGCCGTTCGCGTCCGGCGAAGGGGTGGCCCTTCGGATAGGGCTTGCGCGCGCGGTAGTAGGTGTTGCCTTGCGCGTCCTGGCCGACTTTCACGCCATTGCGCGCGCTGTCGACCATGGTGCCGAAAGTGGCGCCGTCCCACCAGGTGAAGATCTTGCCGAGGATGCTCATGGCATGCGCGCTTAGCGTCTCAGAGGGGGGCCATGCAAGCGGCGGATGCATCGTTCCGGCACGATGTGTCCGCATAAGTGGTTGCATTGAGGCCCTGCCTTCATAGTCTGCACAGCAAAGCCCCTTGCGCAGGGTAGCGGCGTGGCGTGGGAACATATCGAGATTGCCCGGTTCGGCGGGCCGGTGCCGCCTTCCGCGTTAGTGGACAAAAGCCTACCAGTTGACCGTGTCGCCCGGTTTGAGGCCAATCTGCGCGGCGCGCCCGCCAATGAGCTCCAGCACGCCCGCCGCATTGCCAAACGAGGGCAGCGGCGAAAGATCATAGGGCACCGCATTCGCAGCGATGTTGAGCACCTTGTGGTCCGCGCCGACGAAGATGATGTCGAGCGGGATCACCGTGTTCTTCATCCAGAACGCGGCGGGGCGCGGCGGATCCATCGGGAAGATCATCCCCTCGTCCGCACCCATCGTGGTGCGGAACATCAGGCCGCGCTCCTGCTCGGCGGGGCTGGCGGCGACTTCGACCTTGAACACATGCGCCCCGCCAGCGGTCGTGACAGTCAGCGGCACGACCTTGAGGCCCGAGACCGGATGGACCGCCGACTGCGCAGCGGGCGCCGTGGTGACCGTACCCTGCGCGCTGGTCGAACCGGCGCCGAGCGGCGAGCAGCCTACGGCGGCAATCACCAGCGCCAGGCCGGCGGCCCTATTCCAAAGCGTCTTCGGCATGTTCGTCAGCCCATTCTTCGAGTTCATCAAGGTCCCGCGCATCCATCACCCGGCGTACGTGGTCAAGCCCGTGTCCGGCGCGAAGATAGGCCGCGAGTTGCTTGCGGCGCAGGGCAGGATCAAGACAGGGTTCACCTGAATAAGGCCAGAACCGCTTGCGCCGCGCAAAGGCCATGACGGCATGGCGGCGCTCGGTCTCGCTGCCGCGCGCGGCGGCGCGCAAGGGCTCGGCAATGCCATCATGGCTGAGCGTATCGTCGATCCGCCGCGCGCCATAGCCCCGCCGCCTGAGGCTTTCGCCCTTCGCGGCGGAGAAGGCGGCATCATCGAGGTAGCGGCGCTCGGCCATGCGGGAAACGACCGCGGCCACGTCCGGAGCGGTCTCTTCCGCCCAGCCGCGCTCGCGCAGTTTGCGTTTGAGATAGTCTGCCAGCCGCCCCGAACTTGTCGCAAATCGCGCAACATAGGTCAGTGCCAGCGCATCGAGAGCAGCTTTATCCAGCGGAGGTGGCTGGGTTTTCTGCCGTCTGCCCCCGGCCCGGCCCGGCCCGCGCGCGAAACTGGTGTCGGAGTTTCGTGGCGACATGCCTCATTCGTGCCACAGTCCCGCGTAAATGGGAACATCCCGCAAGGTGTTGCGGGAACAGAACAGGCCGCCAAGGCCCCTTTCAAGATCAACCAGACCAATAAACGGGGTAACGCATGACTGTCCTGGAAGCCGCCACCAAGGCCGCTCTGGTTCCCACGCCCAACGATGACGGGCGTCCGCGTCGGTTTGCCGATTTCAACACCTTCTGCGAGGCGCTCGATTTCGCCGCAGAAGGCGCCTGCGGGCTCAATTTCCACGACGCGCGCGGCAACCTGGCCCACGTCTATCCCTATTCCGAGCTGCGCGCCGATGCGCTGGTCGCCGCGCGGCGGCTGATCGCGATGGGCGTCCAGCCGGGCGACCGCATTGCACTGATTGCCGAGACTGGCCCCGATTTCGCCGCCCTGTTCTGCGGCGCGATGTATGCGGGCGCCTGGCCAGTGCCGCTGCCGCTGCCGACCAGCTTCGGCGGCAAGGAAAACTACATCGATCAGCTGGCGGTGCAGATCACCAGCTCTGACCCGGCCATGCTGCTCTATCCGGACGAGATTGCTGCGATCTGCGCTGCAGCGGCAGAGCGCTGCGGCTGCAAGGGGCTGACCTGGCAGGAATTCGAAGCCGCCGCCGAGCCTTCGGACGCGCCGCTGCCGACGCCCGACCCGGACGCGATTTCCTATCTGCAGTATTCAAGCGGCTCGACCCGCTTCCCCCACGGCGTCGCCGTCACCCACCGCGCGCTGCTGGCGAACCTTGCCGGCCATTCCAATGGCATGAAGTTCCAGCCCGGCGACCGCGCGGTGAGCTGGCTGCCGTGGTACCATGACATGGGCCTCGTCGGCTGCTTCCTCTCGCTGATCGCCAACCAGGTCTCGGCCGACTACCTCAAGACCGAGGACTTCGCACGGCGCCCGCTGGCGTGGCTCGATCTGATCAGCCGCAACCAGGGCACCACGCTCTCCTATTCGCCGACCTTCGGTTACGACATCTGCGCCCGCCGCATCTCGAGCCAGAGCAATGTCGCCGAACGCTTCGACCTTTCGCGCTGGCGGGTGGCGGGCAACGGGGCGGACATGATCCGGCCCGACGTGATGCAGAGCTTCGTCAACGCCTTTGCCGACGCCGGCTTCAAGGCGAGCGCCTTCCTGCCGAGCTATGGCCTTGCCGAGGCGACCCTCGCCGTCACGCTGATGCCGCCGGGCGAAGGCATCCGTGTCGAGCTCGTCGAGGAAGAGCGCCTTTCCGGCACCCCGCGCGATCTTTCGCGGCCTGCCCGCTACCGCGCGATCGTCAATTGCGGCGTGCCCGTGCGCGGCATGGAAATCGAAGTGCGCGGCGAACATGGCGAGGCCCTTTCCCACCACCATATCGGCAAGGTGTGGTGCCGCGGCACCTCGGTCATGCACTCCTATTTCCGCGATCCCGAAGCGACCGAAGCCTGCATGGTTGATGGCTGGCTCGATACCGGCGACATGGGCTACCTCAACGAAGAGGGTTACCTGTTCATCGTCGGCCGCGCCAAGGACATGATCATCATCAACGGCAAGAACCACTGGCCGCAGGATATCGAATGGGCGGTGGAGCAGCTGCCGGGATTCCACCAGGGCGATATCGCGGCGTTCTCGGTCGAGACCGAAAGCGGCGAGGAAACCCCGGCGGTGCTCGTCCACTGCCGCGTTTCGGACCCCGAGGAGCGCGTGAAACTGCGCGATGCGATCCGCGAGAAGGTGCGCGCGATCACCGGCATGAACTGCGTGATCGAGCTCGTGCCCCCGCGCACGCTGCCGCGCACCAGCTCGGGCAAGCTGAGCCGCGCCAAGGCGAAGAAGCAGTATCTGAGCGGCGAGATCGAACCGTATAGCCTGGCGGCGTGAACGCGTCCGCCCCGCCTGCACCGGACCGCCTGATCTTCATCTACAACGCCAATGGCGGGCTGGTGCAGATGGCGCTCGATTCGCTGCACAAGACGCTTTCGCCCTCGACCTACCCGTGCAGCCTCTGCGCGGTGACTTACGGCTCGCTGCGGATGGACCCGAAGTGGCGGAAGTGGCTGGCGGGGCTGCCAATGCCGGTTGTGTTCCAGCACAAGGACGATACGCCGCACAAGAGCGTCCCGCTTCCGGCAGTCCTGCGCGAACGCGGCGGCAAAGTCGAAGTCCTGATCGACGCGCCGACGCTCGACAGCCTCGGCACGCTTGATGCGCTGATTGCGGAAATGGAAGCGCGCCTCGCCTGAGACGCGCCGGTCAACCGACCAGTTTCTCGCCCTTTTCGCGCACCGCAGCCTCGATCATCCGCCGGGCGAAGCCGGCGCCGGCGGGAATCTCCACCTCGAAATCGAGCGAAGCTTCGGTGATCGTGGCGCTGCACGGGATGGTGTAGCCCATGGCGCTGACCACCAGCGCAAGCGTGTCCTCATCGGCCCAGCTGGTCTCGACCGTGGCGAGGCTGCCGAGCATGCCCTTGGCCTTGTCTTCCGCCTGCCCCAGCCGCGCGGCGATGCGGCGGCGCAGTTCGTCCTTGCCAAGGGTGTGGGGGATCGAGACGCGCATCAGCTTTCCGCTTTGGGGGCCGCAAGCTGCGGGGCGACCTGCTCCAGCCCATCCCCGTATTTGTAATCGAGGAAGCGCCCACGCACGGCGAGGGCATCGAGATCGCCTGCCGCGAGCTGGCGCGTCACCGCGTCGATTTCCTGGCTGATCTTGCCGAGCCCGTCGGTCAGCTGCTGATCGGCACTGCGTCCGTCGCGGGTCTCGCGGCGCAGGTTCGCCGGGATGCGGCGATAGCTTTCGACCATGCCGGGCAAATGCTCGCCCACCAGCTTGCGCACTTCGGAAACGGCGGGTTCGGCGGGATCGACGCCTTCGAGCTGGAGGCCAAGGCCATCGAGCTGCACACCGATCTGATCGATGAGGCTCACGGCAGGCGCGGGGAGCGCCGGGCGCTGGGCTTCGAGCCAGAGCTCAGTGCGCGCCACCATCGAGCGGACGTCGCCGCGATTGAGCATGCCGAGTTCGGGCACTTTCATGCGGGGGTAGGTGCCGAGCACGGCAAGCGCCGCGACGACGGCAAGGAACGTCACGACAATCCCGGTGAAGCCGATGCCATCGATCGCCAGCCCCGTGACCAGCGCGCCGAGCAGGATCGCCATGACCGCAAAGGCCATCCGCGCGGCCTTGCGCGCCATGTGGAGCCGCTTCAGCTCCGCCGAGCGCCGCCCGATCGAACGCCCGCCGACGCGCCGTCCGCCGGCCTGCTGGCGCTGCAGGCTGGCGCGCGCCTCGGCAAGGATGCGGCTGCTCTCGCTCGCGCTTTCCGCCATGAGTGGGTCAGCCCTCCAGGCTCAGCAGCGGCGAAGTGGCACCGCCTTCCAGCTTCGCCTGTGCTTGCCCTTCGGCGCGGGCGATATAGCCCTTGGACTTCTCGACCTCGCCCGAAAGCGTATCGACCGTCTGCTTCATCGCATCGAGTGCTTTCAGCTTGAACGTGTCGATGGTGTCCATCGTCTCGTAGATGTTCTGGAAGGCGCGTTGCAGCGTTTCCAGCGGGATCGTCGACGAGGCCGCCATTTCGTGGATCTTGCCGGTCTGTTCGCGCAGCAGCTTGCCGGTGGAATCGATGATGTTCGCGGTCGTCGTGTTGAGCGCGGTGATCTGCGAGAGCACGAGGCGCTGATTGGTCATCGCCTGCGCGACGGTGACCGCGGTGCGCAGCGCGGCGACGGTGGTGGTGCCGGCACGGTCGACGCCCTTCACCAGCTCGACGTTGTTCTTCTTGACCAGATCGAGCGCGAGGTAGCCCTGCACGGTGACGGCCATCTGGGTCAGCAGGTCCTGTGTGCGCTGGCGGGTGTAGAACAGCGCCGTCTCGCGGATCGCCTTGGCCTTGGCGGGATCGGTGTGGTCGAGATCGTTCGCGGCATCTTCCAGCTTCTGATCGAGCACCTTGGAGATGTGGATCATCTGCTCGAGATTGCCCATGGCTTCCCACAGCTTGCCGCGCTCCACGTCGATCGCGGCATTGTCCATCAGGAGCTCGTCCTTGCCCGAGGCAAGCCGGTCGAGGATCGCCTTGATGTGGCCTTGCGAGGATGTGTAGCTGTCGAAGTAGTTCTTCAGCTTGTTGCCGAAGGGGATGATGCCGAGGATCTTGCGCGGGGCGGAAAGATTGCCCTGCCGGCCGGGATCGAGCTCCTCCACCGTGCGGCGCAGCGCGGCGAGATCGGCGCCGACGCCGCTGTCCTTGTCCATCGCGCGGACGGGCCGGTCGAGGAAGCGGTTCGACATGCCCGCCGCCGCCGCGATTTCCTTGCGGCCCATGTTGGACAGCTGATCGACGCGCTTGCCGAATTCGGGGCTCGCCGCATCCTGCGCGACGAGATCGGCGACGAAGGCTTCCGCGCGGGCTTCGAGCTTCGACTTGGTATCGTCCGCGACCGGCACGAGACCGGCCGCCTGCGTCGGCGCGACGACCGGCACCGGATCGGGCGGGGTCAGGGTGATCGGGGAAACGGTATCGGTCGAGTTGCTGGCCATGGCGTAACGTCTCACTCCCGCCCCCGCGATATTCGGCGGGCGCTTGTACTGGCAATGTGGCGTGCCAAAGGCCGCTTCGCAAGCTGTATTGGCAAGATAATACAGCAACTGCCCTTCCGACCTGCTCGACAGCGGACGGCCGAGCGCCCAATCGGGCGGCATGAACGATCTTTCCCCTGCGCTGCGCTGTGTGGTTTTCGGAGCTTCCGGCGGCATTGGCGGCGCACTGGCGGAAGCCCTGGCCGCGCGCGCCGATGTGGCCGAAGTCCATGCCGGATCGCGCCGGGGCGATACGCCGGGCGTGGGCAAGGTGCGGCCGTTTGCCTTCGACTTGCAGGACGAGGCGAGCATTGCCGCTGCCTGCACCGGCATCGGTGGTCCGCTCGACATGGTGCTGATCGCAACAGGCCGGCTAACGCGGGCGGACGGGGCCGGCCCCGAAAAATCGTACCGCGCGCTGAGCGCGGAGGGGATGGCCGAGCTGTTTGCGGTGAACACCATCGGCCCGGCGCTGATAGCGAAGCACACGCTGCCACTGCTGCGGCGGGACGGACGCTCGGTATTTGCCGCACTTTCGGCGCGGGTGGGTTCGATTGCGGACAACCGGCTGGGCGGCTGGCATGCCTACAGGGCCAGCAAGGCGGCGCTCAACATGCTGGTGAAGAACCTTGCGCTGGAACTGGCGCGGACGCACCCGCAAGCGATTGCGGTGACCTTGCATCCGGGCACGGTCGATACCGGGCTATCCGCGCCCTTCCAGCGCGGAGTGGCAGAGGGAAAGCTGTTCACGCCGGCCTTTTCAGCGGGAGCACTGCTGAGGGTTCTGGAGGGGCTGGCGCCTGCGGACAGCGGGGGACTGTTTGCCTGGGATGGCGCGCGCCTGCCGTTCTGAATGACCTTCAGAATTGCCGGATCACCTCAAGGAAACGATCCCCGTAGGCTTCCAGCTTGCGCGCGCCGACGCCGCCGATCTGGCCAAGATCGAGCTGTGATGTCGGCCTCCGCGCGGCCATGTCGCGCAGCACCGAATCGTGGAAGATCACGTAGGGCGGGACCCCGGCCTCCTGCGCCAATTCGCGGCGGAGCGCGCGCAGAGCCTCGAACAAGGGATCACCGATGGGATTGGGCTCGGTCTCTGCGCCGCGCCTGCGGCGGCTGGTGCGCTCGGCCTTGGGCGCGACGACGAGATCAAGCCGGCCCTCGCCCTTGAGCAGCGCGCGGGCATCGCCGCCCAGCATGAAGCCGCCGTGTTCGTTGGTGACGAGCGTACCGCGGGCCTGCAAAGCGCGGGCGACCGGGCGCAGGAGCGGGGCCTCGTCGCCGGGGACAATGCCGAAGACCGAGAGCTGATCGTGCCCACGCTCGGTCACGCGTTCGTCAGCGGCACCGGTGAGCACCTTTTCGAGATAGCCGAGGCCGAACATCTGCCCGGTGCGATAAACGGCGGAGAGCAGCTTGCGGGCGAGCTGCGTCGCGTCCGTCACCCCCGGCGCGTGGAGGCAATTGTCGCAATTGCCGCAGGTTTCGGGGGGATGCTCGCCGAAATGGCGCAGCAGCACCGCGCGGCGGCAAGTGGGCGTTTCGACCAGATTGGCGAGGGCATCGAGCCGGGCGCGTTCGCTCGGCTGGCGGTGCTCCTCGACTTCGCTGATGCGCATGCGGGCGCGGGCGAAATCGTCAGCCCCCCAGAGCATGAGCGCCACGGCATCGTCGCCATCGCGGCCGGCGCGGCCGGTTTCCTGATAGTAGCCCTCGATCGACTTGGGCAGGCCCGCGTGGGCGACGAAGCGCACGTCCGGCTTGTCGATCCCCATGCCGAACGCGACCGTGGCGACCATGACCATGTCTTCCGAAGCGACAAACGCGGCCTGATTGGCGGCGCGCACATCGGCGGGGAGGCCGGCGTGATAGGGGAGCACGCGGCGTCCTCCTTCCGCCAGCTGTGCGGCCAGCTTTTCCACGCCATTGCGGGTCGGCGCATAGACGATGCCGGGGCCGCGCTGCTCGGCCAGCAGGGCCTTCAACTGGCGCAGCGCGTTGTCGCGCGGGGTGATGCGGTAGCGGATATTGGGCCGATCGAACCCGGCGATGATCAGGCCGTCATCGGGAATGCCGAGCTGGGCCAGGATATCGGCACGGGTGTGCCGGTCTGCCGTGGCGGTGAGGGCAAGGCGCGGCACGTCCGGGAAGGAATCGAGCAGCGGACGCAGCAGGCGGTAGTCGGGGCGGAAATCGTGGCCCCATTCGGAGACGCAATGCGCTTCGTCGATCGCGAAGAGCGCAATGGGCGCGCGGGTGAGCAGTTCGCGGAAATGCGGCTGGCTGGCGCGTTCGGGCGCGACGTAGAGCAGATCGAGCTGGCCATTGCGGAAGCGCTCGATCGTCTGCTCACGGTCCATATCGACGCTGGTGAGCGCGGCGGCGGCAAGGCCATTGGCGTTCGCGGCGCGCAGCTGATCGTGCATCAGCGCGATCAGAGAGGAGACGACAACGCAGGTGCCCGGGAGCATCGCTGCGGGAAGCTGGTAGGTGAGCGACTTGCCCGCACCGGTGGGCATGACGGCGAGCGTGGACTGGCCCGCCAGCACGCGGCTGACAACCTGATCCTGCACGCCGCGGAAGCTTGCAAAGCCGAATATTCGAGCAAGCGCAGCCAAAGGCGCAGACTGGGCGTCGTCCAGAGTTTCGGAGCCGATCGTCAACACCCGAACGCCATGGCAGATCGCGCCGCCTAAGGAAAAGCCCTATTGGCTCCGCGCCGGATTATCCCCGGCTTATCGGCCGCGTGCCCGCGCGATCACCGCCTCCTCGGCCGCAGTGAAAGCGCTCGCGCCTTTCGGGGCATCATCCGGAATGGCGGAGGTGAAGAAGGCGATGCCGCGCCCGGTCCGGGGATCGAACCAGAGGCCGGAGCGCAAGGCGTAGGCCTCGCCGGGATGGCCGAGGCGGGGGACGCCATCGCCGAAGGGATCATCGTGGCAGCCGGCCGTCTTGTTTCCGATCAGCTGGAGCCCGAGGCCATAAGCGCAGAAAAAGCCATCGGGATCGCCATTCTCGCCAACCCCGTTGTGGCCGGTGAAGTGCCACTCCGGGGTGATGAGCGCGGCGTAGCTGGCGGGGGAGAGAAACCCGCGTCCGCCGCGCGCGAGCATCTGGCCCACGCGCGCAAGATCGATCATGGAAATGCGCAGGCCGCCCTGCGGCGAGAACAGCGCGCCGTTCCAGCCGGGCACGTAGCCATCAAGGTCGCAGGGTTTGCCCGCCATCACCACGACCGGACAGGCGGGCAGGACCCCGCGCAGATCATCGCGGGCGACACTGCCGTCAGCGCGATAGAGCACCACGGCACTGGCAGCGACTGCCGCATCACAACCGGACCAGTTGTAGCAGGCGGAGAGCCCCAGCGGGGCCAGCACCACTTCGCGCATCAGCCGGTCGAAGCGCTGTCCGGTCGCCGCCTCCATCACCGAGGCGATGACCGGGAAATTGAGATTGGTGTAGTGGAACCAGTCGTCGCCGGGCCCGTGCTGCGAATCCCATGCGCGGGGATCGGCGAGGCGCTGGCGGATCGTTTCGCCGAGGGGGATGATGTAGTCCGCGCCGTCCGTCAGCCCGGAGCGGTGCGAGAGCAGCAGCCGCAACGTGATCGGGCGATCCGGAAACTGCGGATGGCGCAGCTGCCAATGCAGATAGTCCGATACGTCGCGATCGAGATCGAGGACACCGGCATCGAGCAGCCGCAGCACGCCGATGGCGGTGACGAGCTTGGAAATCGAGGCGACGCGCACCGGATCATCGGCTGAAACTGCGCGGCCGGACATGAGATCGGCAGTACCTTCGGCCAAGGCCGGACGGATGGTCTGGCGATCGAACTGGACCGCAACGGCGGCCGGAAACATCACCGGCCCCTGCGCGCGCACCGCCGGCGAAGCAAGCAGCAGCAGCAGCGCCGCGCCGAGACGCAGCAAGCCCCTCACCCTTGCCCGGCCCCCTGACCGGCCCCCAGCCCCAGCCTCGCCAGACGCGGGCGGACGTTGGGCACGGTGAGCATGGTGCTGGCGACGGCCATCAGCAGCATGGCGGTGAAGGTTTCCGCGGTGATGATCTGCTTGTCGAGCAGCACGTTGACGAAGATGATCATGATCAGCGCCTTGGTCTGGAGCATCCAGCCGATCACCGCGGCCTCGCCCTTGCTCCAGCCGAGAATGTGGCCAGCGAGGTGCACGCCGGCGAGCTTGCCAATCACCGCTGCTGCAAGGAACAGCGCCGCCGCGCCGAAGACGGCCGCCCCGCCGACGCCCCAGTTTGTGCGCAGGCCGGTCGAGAGGAAGAACACCGGCATGACCGCGAGCAGCAGGAATTCGCGGAAGCCATCGAGCCGCTCGCGGCTGTACCACTTGGCATCGAGCACCGCACCGGCAAGGAACGCACCGACCATGAAGTGCAGGCCCGACCAGTCTGCGGCGAAACCGCAGGCGGAGAGCCAGACGAGGCTGACGTACCAGCGGTCATTCTCGCTGATGCGAGCGACAAGCTGACGCACCGCCCAGGCCGCGAGCGCGAACATCACGAGGAACAGGCCCTGCCGCCCGACCCGTTCCCAATCGAGCAGGATCAGCGCGAGTACGCCCCAGATCAGCACGTCATCAAGGCTGGCATAGCGCAGCAGACGCTGGCCGAAGGAAGTGCGGAAGAACTCCATCTTCTCCATCAGCAGCACCAGGATCGGCAGCGCGGTGACGGCGCAGGCCATGCCGATGCCGAGCACGGCCTGGCTGTAAGTGCCCTTGGGACCGATCCAGCCGGGCTGCTGCAACAGCACTGCCGCCGCGGCCGCGCCGAGCAGGAGCGGGAAGATCAGTGCGCAACCGGCCGTGATCGCGGTCTCGCGCCAGTTGCCAAGAGCATCGCCGAGATCGAGTTCGAGCCCGGCGGCGAAGACGAACATCATCACCGCCCACCATGCGACGCCATTGAGCGCGCCGATCACCTGCGGGTTGAACACGAAGCTGTAGTAGGCCGGGAACACGGCACCCAGCACGCCGGGGCCGAGGATGATGCCGCCGACGATCTGCACCACGACGAGCGGGGCATAGTGGTCCGTCCGCAGCAGACGCCAGACAGCGTAGGGCACGGCGAGGATGATCGTCAGCGCAATCAGGAAGATCTCGGAGGTGCTCATGGTGGGCATGGGTGGAGGATTAGGGCCTCCGGCGGGCAAGGGCCACTGCCCTTGCATCCCGAGCGTCTGGTGTTTGGGGATAAAGTCAGACGTTAGCGTTTGCCGCTCTGGCTTCCCGCCTGCGCGGGAATGACGAGGGTGGGTTGGGTCAGGACCGGCTCAATCCAGATTAGGGCGCAGCCAGCGTTCGGTGGTGGCGAGATCGAACCCGCGCCGGACAGCATAGTCTTCCACCTGATCGCGGCCGATGCGCGCGACGCCGAAATACTCGCTTTCGGGATGCGCCAAGTAGAAGCCCGAGACGGCGGCGGTGGGCAGCATGGCCTGCGATTCGGTCAGCGTGATCCCGGTGTTTTCGGTTGCATTGAGGAGATCGAACAGGATCGGCTTAAGCGTGTGATCGGGGCAAGCGGGATAGCCGGGCGCGGGGCGGATGCCGCGGTACTGTTCCTTGATCAGCGCTTCGTTGGTGAGCTGTTCGCCCGGCGCATAGGCCCAGAGCGTGGTGCGCACGTGCTGGTGCAGACGCTCGGCGAAAGCTTCGGCGAAGCGGTCGGCCAGCGCCTTCAGGAGGATGTCGTTATAGTCATCGTGGGCTGCCTGGAAGCGGGCGAGGTGCGGCTCAATGCCGTGGATGCCGACCGCGAAGCCGCCGAGCCAATCACCCTGCGGATCGATGAAATCGGCGAGGCACATGTTCTTGCGATCGCGGCTCTTGCGGATCTGTTGGCGCAGAAAGGGGAGGCGGACGTGGCGCTCTTCCTCGGGGAGGTAGAGCACGACATCGTCTTCCTCGCGGTGGCAGGGCCAGAAGCCGGCGACGCCCTTCGCGGTGAACCACTTTTCCGCGATGACCTGATCGAGCATCTTGCGGGCATCGGCGTAGAGGCTTCGGGCGCTCTCGCCGACGATCTCGTCATCGAGGATGGCGGGGTAGTTTCCAGCCAGTTCCCAGGCGCGGAAGAATGGGGTCCAGTCGATGCATTCGGCGAGGTCCGCGAGGTCCCATTCGGGGAAGACGTGGATGCCGGGCTGCTCCGGCGGCGGGGCCTTTTCCGAAAGATCCGGGAGATAGGCGTTGGCGCGGGCATCGGCGAGGCTGAGGAGGACCGAGGCTTCCTTGCCCGCGCGCAGATCGCGCACGTGCTGGTATTCGCCCGCAGTTGCCTCGACGAACCCGTCGCGCTGGGTGTCTGACAGGAGCTGGCTGGCGACGCCGACCGCGCGGCTGGCATCGAGCACGTGGACGACAGGGCCGTCATAAGCCGGATCGATGCGCAGCGCGGTGTGGACCTTGCTGGTGGTCGCCCCGCCGATCAGAAGCGGAATGGTGAAGCCGGCGCGCTGCATTTCCTCGGCCACGGTCACCATCTCGTCAAGCGAGGGGGTGATCAGACCTGAGAGGCCGATCATGTCGACATCCTCGGCCTTGGCGACTTCGAGGATCTTCGACCACGGCACCATGACGCCGAGGTCGATCACTTCGTAGCCATTGCACTGGAGCACGACGCCGACGATGTTCTTGCCGATATCGTGGACGTCGCCCTTGACGGTGGCCATGATGATCCGGCCCTTGGGGCGCGCGCCTTCTTCCTTTTCCGCCTCGATGAAGGGAATGAGGTGGGCGACCGCCTTCTTCATCACGCGCGCGGACTTGACGACTTGCGGCAGGAACATCTTGCCCGAGCCGAACAGGTCGCCGACCGTGTTCATGCCCTGCATCAGCGGGCCTTCGATCACCTCGATCGGCCTGCCGCCGCGCGCGAAGATTTCGGCGCGGGCTTCTTCGGTGTCCTCGACCACGTACAGGTCGATGCCCTTGACGAGAGCGTGTTCAAGGCGGCGGACGACGTCCCAGCCGCGCCATTCCTCGGCGGCCTTTTCGGCGACCGCGTCCTTGCCCTTGTAGCTTTCAGCCAGCGTGATCAGGCGCTCCGTCGCGTCAGGATGGCGCATGAGGAGCACATCCTCGCAGGCCTCGCGCAGCACGGGGTCGATCTGGTCGTAGATATCGAGCTGGCCTGCATTGACGATGGCCATGTCCATCCCGGCGGGAATCGCATGGTAGAGGAACACCGAGTGCATCGCGCGGCGGACAGTTTCGTTGCCGCGGAAGCTGAACGAAAGGTTCGAAAGGCCGCCCGAGATATGGACATGCGGGCAGCGGGCGCGGATCTCGCGCGCGGCTTCGATGAAATCGAGGGCGTAGCGGTCGTGCTCCTCGATGCCGGTGGCGACCGCGAATACGTTGGGATCGAAGATGATGTCTTCGGCGGGGAAGCCGATGCCGGTGAGCAGCTTGTAGGCGCGCTCGCAGATTTCGACCTTGCGCACCTTGGTATCGGCCTGGCCCTTTTCGTCGAAGGCCATGACGACGACGGCGGCACCATAATCCATGCACTTGCGCGCGTGGGCAAGGAAGGCTTCCTCGCCTTCCTTCATCGAGATCGAATTGACGATGGGCTTGCCCGAGACGCACTTGAGGCCCGCTTCGATCACTTCCCACTTCGAGCTGTCGATCATCACCGGCACGCGGGCGATATCGGGCTCGGCGGCGATCAGCTTGAGGAACGTGGTCATGGCGTGGACCGCATCGAGCAGGCCCTCGTCCATGTTGACGTCGATGATCTGCGCGCCGTTCTCGACCTGCTGGCGCGCGACTTCGACCGCCTTGGTGTAGTCGCCCGCGAGGATCAGCTTCTTGAACGCAGCGGAGCCGGTGACGTTGGTGCGTTCACCGACGTTGACGAAGGAGGAACCGGAAGGGCGGGTGGCGGTTTCGGTGGTCATGTCTGCTTCCGATTCCCCTCCCGCTGGCGGGAGGGGCTAGGGGAGGGTGTGTTTGGCTTAGGCGAGAGGCAACATGCCCTCCCCCGGCCCCTCCCGCGAGCGGGAGGGGAGGTTGGTCAGGCCATCACGAAGGGTTCGAGGCCGGCGAGGGCGGTTGCCGTCCGGTGCTGCGGCAGCGTGCGCGGCGGCAGGCCCTGCACCGAGCGGGCGATCGCGGCGATGTGCTCTGGGGTCGAGCCGCAGCAGCCGCCGAGCACGTTGACCTGACCATGTTCGGCCCATTCGTGGACGAGCCCGGCGGTAGTGGCAGGCATCTCGTCGTACTGGCCAAGTTCGTTGGGCAGGCCCGCGTTGGGGTAGACCATGATCAGCGTGTCCGCGATCTGCGACAGCGCGCGGACATGCGGGCGCAGCTGCGCGGCGCCGAACGAGCAGTTGAGGCCGATGGTGACGGGGCGCGCATGGCGCACCGCATACCAGAACGCCTCGACCGTGTGGCCCGAGAGGTTGCGGCCGGACAAATCCGTCAGCGTCATCGAGAGCATGATCGGCACTTCGCGGCCAAGCTGCTGTTCGAGCAGGCGGACGGCCATGATCGCGGCCTTGGCGTTCAGGGTATCGAACACCGTTTCGACAAGGATGAAGTCCGCGCCGCCTTCGACGAGCGCTTCGGCCTGTTCGCGGTAGACCTCGACAAGGAAGTCCCAGTCGATTTCGCGGAAACCGGGATCGTTGACGTCGGGCGAGAGCGAGAGCGTCTTGTTGGTCGGGCCGATGGCGCCGGCCACGAAGCGGGGGCGGCCATCGTCGGACTGGAACTCGTCCGCCACGCGGCGGGCGAGCTTCGCGCTTTCGAGATTGATCTCGCGCACCAGATGCTCGGCACCATAATCGGCCTGGCTGATCCGGTTGGCGGAGAAGGTGTTGGTCTCGGCGATGTCCGCGCCCGCCGCGAAGTAGGCGCGGTGGATCGATTCGGGCACGTGAGGTGCCGTCAGCGCGAGGATGTCGTTGTTGCCCTTCTGATCGCGCGAAAGGCCGAGATTGCCGGCATAGTCGGCCTCGGACAGCTTCCAGTTCTGGATTTCGGTGCCGAAAGCGCCATCGGTGATCAGGATGCGCTGGCCGGCCTGCTCGAGCAGAGCGGCGCGGGCAGCGGAGGGGGTAATCGTCATGCAGCTTGCTCCAGCGGGGCGCGTTCGGGGCGCAGGCCGAGCAGGTGGCAGATCGCGTAGGACAGCTCGGCGCGGTTCAGGGTGTAGAAGTGGAAATCGCGCACACCGCCCGCATAGAGGCGGCGGCAGAATTCGGCGCAGACGGTGGCGGCGACGAGCTGGCGCGAGGACGGGTGATGATCGAGCCCTTCGAACAGGCCATCCATCCACGCCGGGATGTGCGCCCCGCAGGCCGCGGCGAACTTGCGCGTCTGCGCGACGTTGGAGACGGGGAGGATGCCTGGTAGCACCGGCGCGGTGATCCCGGCGGCGGCAAGCCGGTCGCGGAAGCGGAAGAAGGTTTCCGGCTCGAAGAAGAACTGGCTGATCGCGCGGGTGGCCCCGGCATCAAGCTTGCGCTTGAGGTTGTCGACATCCGCTTCAACGCTGGGCGAATCCGGGTGGCTTTCGGGATAGGCGGCGACCGAGATTTCGAACGGGGCGATCTGCTTCAGGCCCGCGACAAGCTCTGCCGCATTGGCATAGCCATCGGGGTGCGGGGTGAACGGCACGCCCGGCGCGCCCATGTCGCCGCGCAGCGCGACGATGTGGCGCACGCCCGCTTCCCAGTAGCTTTCCGCCACTTCGCGGATTTCCGCCTTGCTCGCCTCGACGCAAGTGAGGTGGGCAGCAGCAGGGAGGCGCGCTTCCTTGATGATGCGGGCGACGGTGCCGTGGGTGCGATCCCGCGTCGAGCCGCCCGCGCCATACGTGACCGAGACGAAGCTGGGGCGCAGCGGGGCGAGCGTCGTGACGACATCCCACAGCTGCTCCATCAGCGGATCGGTGCGCGGCGGGAAGAATTCGAAACTGACCCGGATATCGCCCGGAAGCCCGGCGAAGAGCGGGGTATCGAGTGCGGTGCGGGCTTCACGCAGTTGATCGAAGGTTGTGGTCATTGTGCTGCCAGTCTTGGAAACTCGGTTACGGAAGCGCGGCCCTCGCGGCGCACGCCGGTCCAGATCTTGACGATGAGCTCGTGCCCCGGAAGCGCGCGGTCGCCAGCCGGATCAAACCCGGCAGCAGTGAGCAGCGCGGCCACTTGCGCATCGGAAAAACCGAGGCGGGCATGGGCATGCGCGGTGCGCAGTTCCTCGCGCTCGTGCGGTGCGAAATCGACGATCACAACGCGGCCACCCGGCGCAGTGACGCGCGCGGCCTCTGCCAGAACCGCCTGCGGTGCGAGCGCATAGTGCAGGACCTGATGGAACAGTACGGTATCGAAACCCCCGTCGATTCCGGCGTCCGGGAAGGGCAGCTGTGCGAAATCGCCCTGGACGAGGCTGACGTGCCCGGCGGGCAGATGCTGCAGCCGGGTGCGCGCGAGACGCAGCATTTCCGGGCTCTTGTCGAGCGCGGTGACATGCTGTGCGCGCGCGGCGAAGAGTTCGGCAATGCGGCCCGTGCCGGTGCCGACATCGAGCAAGCGGCCGATCTGGCCGGACAGCATCTCACCAAGCGCAGCTTCGACCGGGCCATCGGCGATATGGAGGCTGCGCAGTTCGTCCCATTCCGCGGCGTGACGGGCGAAATAGTCCGCCGCGCTGGCTTCACGCGCGGAGCGGATCACGCCGAGGTGCTGGCGATCTTCGGCGCATTGCGCCCCGAAAGCGGCATCATCGGTCTCGGCACTGACGAGCACGCGGGCAAGCGCGGTGCCGAGCGCATCGGGCGCGCCGGTCTCGCTCACCGCCGCGCGCAGAAACACCCAGCCACCTTCGCGGCGGCGCTCGGCAAGGCCGGCATCGCAAAGGATCTTGATGTGGCGCGAGACGCGGGGCTGGCTTTGGCCGAGCACTTGCGCAAGCTCTCCCACCGCGAGCTCCATGCTGGCGAGAAGCCGCATGATGCGAAGCCGGGTCGGATCGGCAAGAGCGCGGAGGGTTTCGAGGACGAGCATCACAAGAGGCATATAAAGACTTCTTTATATGATGCAAGCCATATAAGGAATTCCTTATGTCGTATAACAGTCGGATAACGCTGCAGGCTGGCGGTTTGAGATTTGCCATGGCCGGGAGGGCGCACTAGAACGCCCAGGCAATGCGGCCCGGTGCCGCAAGACAGACCATACCGATCAGCCTGAGGGACTATCATGACCAAGACCAGTGAGATCAAGCGCCTCGCCACTGTGCTGGCCTGCGCGGCCGCCTTCGCGCTGAGCGCCTGCGGCAAGACCGATGATGCCTCGGCCGGCGCCACTGCCGACAACGTCGAGATGCCCGCGGATGAACTGCCTTCGGCCGAGCCTTCGGCGGCAGCCCCGGCGCCTGCCGCCGATGCCTCGCAGGCCGCACTCAGCGCCGAAGATGCTGCCAAGAGCGCTGCGGACAGCGCGGTTTCGGCTGCCGAGGAAGCCAAGGCTGCGGCGGCTGCCGCTGCGGAAGAATCGCAGCAGAAGCCGCAGTAATGACCGGCATGGGGAGCATGCGCACGGCGCTTGCCGCGGCGGCGCTGCTCCCCGCCGCTCTGTGCCTTGGCGGCTGTCAGCAGGACACCGACCCGGGGCCCGGCGGCGTGACGGTCGGCGAAGCCCGCGCGCTCGACGAGGCGGCGGGAATGCTGGAAAAGCGCCCTGCCCCGCCGCTGGTGGATGCGACGGTGCCAGCGGATCTGGCGACGATTCCGGCTTCCGAGGCGGCGAGCGACGCGAGCGCGAAGCCCTAATCCAGACGGACTTTCACCGACCGAATCGGCCCATCCTTCTTCGTCACCCCCGCGCAGGCGGGGGGCCAGAGCGCGTTTGCGCATAGGTCGGTCGGCTGGCCCTGGATTCCCGCCTGCGCGGGAATGACGAAGGTGGGGCTGGAATGACGGAGTTTGGGCGGAAATGACGGGGGTTGGGACAGGACGGCGGCGAAGGAGCGTCAGTCCAGCCGCACCTTGCCGCGGCCGGCCTTGATCGCGCTGCGGTTCTTCTTGCCTGCCAGACGTTCGGTCTTGCCCACGCGGTTGAGGCGGGTCTTGGCGCGGCGGGCGGGGAGTGTCGCCGCTTCGCGCAGCAGATCGGCGAGGCGGGCCCTCGCATCCTCGCGGTTCTGCTCCTGCGTGCGGTAGCTGCGCGCGGTCATCACGATCTCGCCGCGCGCGGTCATCTTGCTTCCGGCGAGTTCCTTCAGCCGATGGAACACCTGCGGTTCGAGCCGCAGCGCAAAGACATCGAGGCGGATCTGCACCGCCGTCGCCACCTTGTTGACGTTCTGGCCGCCGGGGCCGGCCGAGGCGATGAAGCTCTCCTCGATCAGGCCCAGGGCGCGGGCGATCAGATCGTCGGTGGACATGAGAACCCGAGAGCCGCGAAATCGGCAGGCAATGGCGCGGTGGCGGCAATCGGCGCCTTGCCTTCGCGCGGCACGGTGAGCGCGGCCGCATGGAGCATGGTCCGGCGGGCGCCTTCTCCGCTGCCATAGACCGGATCGCCGAGCAGCGCGGCGCCAAGGCCGGCCAGCGCATGGATGCGGATCTGGTGGGTGCGCCCGGTCTCGGGGCGGAACTCGACGAGGGTCATCCCCTCCTTGCGGGTCACCACCCGCCAATGCGTGACGGCAGGCTTGCCCGCGCGCGCGGGGATCATCCGCCAGCCTTTCTCGGCGCTGCTGATCTTGGAGAGATTGAGCGAAATGGTGCCCTCATCCTCCGCGACCGGCCCGGCGACGACGCCGAGATAGACTTTCTCCACCTGCCGCGCCTCGAACGCGGCGGCAAAGCGCCGGTGCGCCTTGGCATTGCGCGCGAGCAGCAAGCAGCCCGAAGTATCCTGATCGAGCCGGTGGACCGCCAGCGGCAGGCGCTGGAAGCCGAGACGCAGGGCATCGAGGTAGTTTTCGAGGCTGGTGCCACCAGCGCGCGGCGGGTCGATGGGGAGGCCCGCAAGCTTGTCGATGACGAGCGCTTCGGCGTCCTCGAACAGGATGGGAAGCTTGGTCATTGAAGAGCCTTGGCGATGCGGGAAAGGGCTTCGGCAAGGCGGGCATCGTCTGCCGCAAAGCTGATCCGGAAACCGTCTTGCCCGCCGAACGCGGAGGCCGCGACGACTGCGACGCCGTGGTCGAGGAGGTGGAGCGCGAGCGCCTCGTCCTCGCCGAACCGCGCCATCAGCGGGCCGGCATCGACGAGGCAGTAGAAAGCGCCATCGGGCACGGGGGTGGAGAGGCCGGGCACGTCATTGAGCGCGGCGACAGCGGCATCGCGCCGCACGCGAAAGCGCTCACGCCAATCGAGGAGGAACGCCTGCGGGCCGGTGAAAGCGGCCACGGCAGCGGCCTGACTGATCGAGCAGGGATTGCCTGAAGCGTGCGACTGCAGCTTGGCCATCGCGCCGATCAGCCATTGCGGGCCAGCGGAGACGCCGATGCGGAAACCGGTCATTGCGTGGCTTTTGGAGACGCCGGAGACGGTGAGCACGCGGTCCGCAAGATCAGGGCAGACCACGGCGAGCGTGGCATGGGCGCCTTCGCCATAGCGCAGCGGGGCGTAGATATCGTCGCTGAGGACGAGCACCTGGGGGTGGCGGCGTAGCACTTCGCCCATCGCGGCGAGGTCTTCGGCGGAATAGACCGCGCCGGTCGGGTTGCCGGGGCTGTTGAGGAGGAGCCAGCGCGTGCGCGGCGTGATCGCGGCGGCAAGCTGATCGGCGCTGATGCGGTAGCCGGTGGCGGGCGTGGCGGGGATCGCGACCGGTTCGGCGCCTGCAAAGCGGACGATTTCGGGGTAGCTGACCCACCACGGCGCGGGGATCAGAACTTCGTCACCCGGGCCGGCGGTGGCGGCGATCGCGAGGAAGATCGCCTGCTTGCCGCCCGCGCTGACGATGACTTGCGCGGGCGGAACCTCAATGCCGAGATCGCGGGCGAAGTGGAGCGCGGCGGCTTCGCGCAAGGTGGCGGTGCCGGGGACGGCGGTGTAGCGCGTATCGCCCGCATCGAGCGCGGCCTTGGCGGCTTCGATCACGTGCGGCGGCGTGGGGAAATCGGGCTCGCCCACCGAAAGCGAGATGATATCGCGACCTTCCGCCCTCAGCGCGATGGCGCGGTCGGTCATCACCGTGGTGCGCGAGGCGGCAATGCGGCTGAGCGCCGCGCTGTAGTGCGGTTCGCTCATGCGCCGAGCAGCTTTGCGGGCATGAGGCCGCGCAAGGCGTTGCCGATGAAGAAGCCGGGTTCGAGATCGTCCATGGTCACGTCGCCTTCGACCGCGCGGCCGCTTTCAAGGAGGCTGCGGCGCAGGACGCCGGGGAGCAGGCCGAGCGCGGCGGGCGGCGTCACCAGCACGTCGCCGCGCGGCACGAAGATGTTGGTGAAGCTGCCTTCGGTGAGGCGGCCATCATCGCGCAGCAGCAGCGCCTCGTGCGCTCCGGCGGCTTTGGCGGCGCGCAAGGCGTCTTCGTAGAAATGGCGGTCGCTCGTCTTGTGGCGCAGACGCCAGTCGCCTTCGGCAACCGGCAACGGCAGGACAGCGCAGATCGCGGGATCGGGGAGCGCAGGCGGCATCGGGGACGCATCGAGCGCATGGGCGCCGCTTCGCGAGACAACGAGCCGCACGCGCGAGGGCGCATCAAGATCAAAGCAGAGCACGTGGATCGCATTGCGCAGCGCGTGGCGATCGAATTCGAAGCCGAGCTCCGCAGCGCTCGCCTTCATGCGTTCGAGGTGGAGTTCGAGCAGCGTGATGCCCTGGGCCGGATCGAACGCCATCGTCTCGATCAGATCGGCGCTGCTGGCCTCCAGACGCAAGACATCCCCTTTCACCAGGCATTCGCGCCATTCTGCGAGCGCGGCCGAATCCGCAACGATTGCAGAACCGACCCCCATCGTGGCGCGCCCCCGGCCCGCCCCCGGATAGTCCGGAAGCAGCCGCACCGTCCGGATTGCCACATTGAAGGCAGCCTCGCCAGCCTGTTGATTCTCGGGCACGTCGATCCGGCCGATGGCGCCGCAATAGGCACCGCGGGCATCGCGCTCGACTTCGTCGATCAATTCCATCGCGCGGATCTTGGGCGCGCCGGTGATCGAGCCGCAGGGGAAAATCGCGCGCAACAGATCGCGCGCATCGGCGCCGGGCTGCAGCCGGGCGTGGACGGTCGTGACCATCTGGTGGACGGTGGGATATGTCTCGACCGCGAAAGGCTCAGCCACGCGCACGCTGCCCGGTTCGGCCACGCGGGCGAGATCGTTGCGCATGAGATCGACGATCATCAGGTTTTCGGCGAGATCCTTGACGCTGGCGGCGAGCGCGGCCTTGAACGCGGCGTCTTCCTCCGGCGTGCGGCCGCGCGGGGCGGTGCCCTTCATCGGGCGGACTTCGGCGCGGCCTTCGTTGAGCGTGAAGAACAGCTCGGGCGAGACGGAAAGGTGCCAATGCGCACCGTCCCAAAGGACCGCGCCATAGCCGGAGCGGGCATCGGCACGCAGCGCGCGGTAGATGGCGAGCGGATCGCCCGCCCACGCGCCGCCCAGTTCGAACGTGTAGTTCGCCTGATAGATATCGCCCGCCGTGATCGCGGACTTGAGGCGATCGAAGCCCAGAGCATAGCCCCCCGGCGAGACTTGCGGATCGAGCGGGCCAAGCCGCCCGGTGCCTCCGGCAGCGGCATCAAGCCAGCTTTGCACCTCGCCCTCGCTCATCTCGCGCATTTCGGCGAAGCGCGCGAACCAGACGAGCGGGCCCGCCGCGCCGGTGCGGGCGGGGAGACGCGATGCCAGACGCGGCTCCAGCGCGAGGCCAGCTTCATAGGCGATCATCCCCGCCCAATGGCCGGGCGCATCGCCGATGCGGGCGAGCGCGGCTTCCACTTCGTCCGGCCGGCGCGCGACAACGATGTCCTCCGGCGCGGTGTAGAGCCGCGCCGGACCTGCCCCTTCCTCACGGGCATCGTCGAGCAGGATGAAGGGCGCCTGTGTCATGCTGGTCGGCGGCCTTTAGCGGCGGACTGGTCCGGATGCAAAAAGCGCTTTCCTACTCTGGCATTCCGGAGGACAAGAAATCCGGGACGAGGACGAAACCAGCAGAGGCGCGAAAGTACTGCATATGGACGACATCTACATTGGTCTTGGTGCAAGCGGTGAACGCCAGGTGCTGCGGCTGGACCGCGCGAACCGGCATGGACTTGTGGCGGGCGCCACAGGCACCGGCAAGACTGTCACCCTTCAGGGCATGGCCGAGCAGTTTTCCGCGCGCGGCGTGCCGGTGTTCCTGGCCGACGTGAAGGGCGATCTTGCGGGTATCGCGATGCCCGGCAGCCCGACGTTCAAGCATGCCGACAAGATCGAGAGCCGCGCCAAGGAGCTGGGCATAGATCCCTTTACTTATGCCGATAATCCGGTGGTGTTCTGGGACCTTTATGGCGAGGCTGGGCATCCCATCCGCACGACGATTTCGGAAATGGGCCCGCTGCTGCTGGCACGGCTGATGGGCCTCAACGACACGCAGGAAGGTGTGCTCAACATCGCCTTCCGCTATGCCGACGACAACGGCCTGCTGCTGCTCGATCTGCCCGACCTGCAATCCACGCTGATGGCCTGCGCCGAGAATGCGAGCGAGCTTGCCGGGAAGTACGGCAATGTTTCCAAGGC
Source organism: Novosphingobium sp. (assembly GCF_019748365.1). Lineage (GTDB taxonomy): Bacteria > Pseudomonadota > Alphaproteobacteria > Sphingomonadales > Sphingomonadaceae > Novosphingobium. The sequence continues at coordinate 36,157 of NZ_JAIEPN010000004.1, read as the reverse complement.
CAGCGTCGGCACGATCCAGCGCCAGTTGCTCGCCTTCGAAAGCCAGGGCGCGGACCGGTTCTTTGGCGAACCGGCGTTCGAAATCAACGACTTCATCAAGATCGACGAGCAGGGACGCGGGTACGTCAACGTGCTCAGCGCCGAGAAACTGATGCAGAGCCCCAAGCTTTACGCCACATTCCTGCTGTGGCTGCTGAGCGAGCTGTTCGAGGCGCTGCCCGAAGTGGGCGATCCGGAAAAACCCAAGCTGGTGTTCTTCTTCGACGAGGCGCACCTGCTGTTCGACGATGCACCACCCGCGCTGTTCGACAAGGTGGAGCAGGTCGTGCGCCTGATCCGCTCCAAAGGCGTCGGCGTCTATTTCGTCTCGCAGAATCCGATCGACATTCCCGAGAAGATCGCCGGGCAGTTGGGCAACCGGGTGCAGCACGCGCTGCGCGCCTTCACCCCGCGCGACCAGAAGGCCATCCGCGCGGCGGCTGAGACCTTCCGCATCAACCCCGATCTCGATGTCGAAACGGTGATTACCGAACTCAAGGTGGGCGAGGCGCTGGTTTCCACGCTCGATGCCGATGGCGCGCCGGGGATCGTGCAGCGCACGCTGGTGGCGCCGCCGCGCTCGCGGCTGGGGCCGCTCGAGCCCAAGGAACGCGCGGTGATCCAGTCGGTCAGCCCGTTCGACGGGAAGTACGACGCCGCGGTGAACCGCGAATCCGCAGCGGAAGTGCTGGCGCAGAAAGCCGCCGATGCCGCAGCGGCGGCGCAGCAGATCGAAGCCGAGGGCGCGGCCGCCCAGCAGGCTTCGGCACGGCAGACGCCCTCGATGTGGGGCAAGGCGGGCAAGGCCGCAGTCGGCGCGATTGCCGCGTCCGCCGGATCGGTGATCGCGGCGCAGATCACCGGCAAGAAGTCGCGCGCATCGCCGATCGAGTCCGGCGCTAGCGCGATAGTCGGCACGATCGCGACGCAGATCGGCGGCGCGGCCTTTGGGCGGTTCGCTCGCGGATTGCTGGGCGGACTGCTGCGCTAGGGTCAATCCCGATCCGTGATCGCGGACGGTGGCGCTTCCGGCCCCCGTCGTTCAACGACGGGGAGGCGCGGTTCGTCGAATCCGGTTGCGACAGCAACAGGATCGGGGCAGGCAAGCGGCATTCCATCCCGGGCCTGCCCGGATTGACCTGAAAGGTTTCCATGCGTTCGATCATGCCCAAGGCGGCACTTCTGGCTGCGACCCTGCTCGCCGGCACTTTCCTCGTTTCCCCCGCGCTGGCCCAGCAGCCGGCTGCCGAAGCTCCGATCCCCGCCGAAGCCGGCGTGATGCCCGCAGGCAAGCTCGATGGCGCGGTGGTGCCGCAGGTCTATCGGCTCGATCTCACCGTCGATCCCACCAAGGAGCGCTTCTCCGGCCACGTCGAGATCGACGTCGAGGTGAAGAAGGCCGGGCGCTACGTGTGGATGCATGGGCGTGATCTGAAGGTCGGCAAGGTCACCGCGATGGTCGGCGGCCAGCCGGTTGCCGGCACCTTCCGGCAGGTCGATCCGACCGGCGTCGCGCTGCTGACGTTCGATGCGCCGCTGCCTGCGGGCAAGACCACGTTCGCTTTCGACTACGACGCGCCGTTCGGTGAAGGCCCCGCCGGCATGTTCCGCGTGAAGGTGGGCGACGACTGGTATTCCTGGACCCAGCACGAATCTATCGATGCGCGCGCGAGCTTCCCCTCGTTTGACGAGCCCGGCTTCAAGGTGCCGTGGAATGTCACCCTGCGCACGCCCGAGGGCCTCAAGGCTGTCAGCAACGCGCCCGAGATCAAGACCGAAACCGCCGGCGGCGTGACCGTCCACACTTTCGGGCAGACATTGCCGCTGCCGAGCTACCTCGTGGCGATGATGGTCGGCCCGTTCGTGACGGTGGAAGGCGTGGTGCCCCCCACCCCGCAGCGCGCGACGCCGCTGCCGATCCGCATCGTCTCGACCAGGCAGAATGCCGGCAAGCTCGATTTCGCGCTCGAAGGCACCAAGGGCATCGTCGAGCACCTCGAGGCCTATTTCGGCCAGAGCTTTCCCTACCCCAAGCTCGACCAGATCACGACGCCGATCCTGCCGGGCGCCATGGAAAACGCAGGCGCGGACCTCTATGCCGACAGCATTCTCGTGATGGATGACAAGGCCTCGACCGCGCAGAAGCGCACCTTCGGCATGGTCGTTTCGCACGAGTTGGCCCACCAGTGGTTCGGCGATCTCGTCACCCCGGCATGGTGGGACGACATCTGGCTCAACGAAAGCTTCGCCAACTGGATGGGCTTCCGCATCGGCAACGAGTGGCGGCCCGATCTCAACATCGGCGCGGGCGCGCTGGCCGAAGGGTTCAGCGCGATGGGTATCGACGCGCTCGTCGCGGGCCGGCCGATCCATCAGCCGATCGAGAAGAACGCCCAGATCGACGCCGCCTTTGACACGATCACCTATGGCAAGGGCGGCCATGTCGTCGCGATGATCGCGGCCTTCATGGGCGATACCAAGTTCCGCGATGGCGTGCGCGGCTACATGGCGGCGCACAAGTATGGCAACGCGACGAGCGCCGAGTTCTTCAAAGCCATGGCCGAAGCGGCGGGCGATCCGCGCATCCTGCCCGCGATGCAGAGCTTCACCGATCAGCAGGGCGTGCCGCTGGTAACGCTGGCACGTTCAGGCCCGCACAGCTGGAAGGTGACGCAGAGCCGCTTCGTGCGCTATGGCATGAAGGGCCCCGACACGGCCTGGGGCATCCCGCTGTGCCTGCGCCAGAGCGATGTGCGCCAGTGCACGCTGATGACCGGCAAGACCACGACGGTGACGCTGAAGAGCATGGGGCCGATCATGCCCAACGCGGGCGGCACCGGTTATTACCGCTTCGAGCTGCCCGCGAAGGAATGGGACGCGCTCATCGCCGCGACGCCAGCGCTGAGCGGCGGCGAGGCGCTGGCCGTGATGGATAGCATGAATGCCAGCTTCTACGCCGGGCGGCTGACCTCCGATCAGCTGATTGCCGGTTCGCGCGCGCTGGCGGCCAATCCGGACAGCTACGCCAGCGGTGATGCCACGGGTCTGCTGCAGGCCATGGCCGACCGCGGTGTGATTGCGGAAAGCGCGAAGCCGAAGTTCCGTGCCTTTGTTGATGCGCTCTATGCGCCGCAGCTCAAGGCGCTGGGGCTCGATCCGAAGGCGGGCGCGCATGCCGGGGATGATCCGGAGAAGCAGCAGCGCCGCGTCCAGCTGGTCGAACTGTTGGCCGGCACCGCGCGCGACGCGGCCCTGCGGACGAAGCTTTCGAGCGCGGTCGATGCCTATCTGGGCGGCGATGCGGGCGCGCTCGATCCCGCGCTGTTCGGCGCGGCGTTCGACGCGTGGCTGGGTGCGCACAAGCTGGATGGCGCGAAGGCGCTGATGGACAAGGCGCTGGCCTCGGAAGATCCGCTGTTCCGCCCCGCAGCGCTCGGCGCGATCGGTTCGAGCGGTGATACGGCGACCGCCAGGTGGCTGCTCGACGAGTTTCAGGACAAGCGCCTGCGCCAGTCTGAAAAGCTCAATTTCGTGCGCTATGTGGTCTACACGCCCGAGACGCGCGACTGGGGCTACAGCTGGATGAAGGCGCATCTCGACGAGCTGCTGAACGGCGGCGCGGGCATCTTCTTCGGCGCGCGGCTGCCGCAGATTCTTTCGGGCTTCTGCTCGGTGGCGCAGGCTGACGAGTTTGACGGGCTGCGCGCGAAGTTTGCGGGCAAATCGGGCGCGCTGGAGCTGGAGCGCACGATCGAACGCGTGCGCGCCTGCGGCAAGCTGAAGGACGCGCGCGGAGCCGAACTGACCGCGGCGATCGCGAAGCTCAAGTAAGCGGCAGGCGCAAGGTGGCGGTGAGGCCCATGGTCTCGCCGCCATCCCGCCGGTTGGCGAGAGTGAGCGAGCCGCCGTGCTGATCGGCAATGGCGCGGGCGAGCGTGAGGCCTAGGCCCGCGCCGCCGGTCGATGAATTGCGCGAGGCTTCGAGCCGGGTGAACGGCTCGAGCATGCGGGCGATCTCGTGCTCGGGAATGCCGGGGCCATCGTCCTCGACCGTGAGCACGGCCTCGCCGCCCTCGCGCCGCAGCGTGATCCGGGCACGGATGCCATAGCGCAGTGCATTTGAGACGAGATTGCGCAGTGCGCGGCGCAGCCAGGTCGCGCGCAGCGGCATGACGATGCGGGTCGCATCGCCCAGCGTGACGTCCTCGCCCATGTCCTCGTATTCGCCGACGACATCGGCGACGAGAGCGCTGAGTTCGGTCGATTCCAGCGGATCGGACGGGCGACCGACGCGGGCAAGACTCAGGATATCGTCGAGCGAGCGATTGATATCCTCGATGGTGGCGGCCATGCGGCCCCGCTCGGTATCGTCCTCCACCGCTTCGATGCGGACACGCAGCGCGGCGAGCGGCGTCTTGAGATCGTGGCCGATCGCGCCGAGCATGACGTCCTTCTCATCCAGCAGCGCACCGACGCGCCGCTCCATCGCATTGTGCGCGACGATCAGGCGGCGGATGTCGTCCGGCCCTTCCGGCTCGAGCTGCCCGGCCAGCGCGCGCGAACGGGCGAAGGCTTCGACTTGCGCGGTGAGCGCCTTCAGCGGCCGCGCGATGCGGCGCAGGATCAGCGCGACCGCGCCGACCAGCACGATGTAGATGAAAAGCGTCTGCAGGATCAGCGTGGTCAGCATCGCGCGTTCGGTGCGCGGGGCGAGCAGGCGCGCGGTGAGCCAAGTGCCTTCCGTGCGGCCGATCGCTGCGACGATCAGGCGCGGACGCGGCGCGCCGGACGGGCGGCCCATGCGCGCCTTGCGGTGGGCAAGCCATTCGGTGATGGCCGGATCGCGCGCCGGATCGCGCTCGGCCACGTAGAGGCGCGAGGCATCGACACCTTGCGCTTCGAGCACCTGCCGCAGGGCCTGTTCGATCTCCGGGCGGCGGCGATCACCGGCGAGTTGGGGGAAGCGCGCTTCTTCCTGCACGCGCAGCGGGCGCGGCATGCGGAAGCCGATTTCGGGCCCCTCGCCGCTGGGAAGCGGAGGCGCATCGGGCGGGGGCGGGCCGAACTGCGCGCGCGGGTTGCGGCCGAGCAGGCTGAACGCTGCGTAGTTGACGAGGCCGGCGAAGTGCCGCTCGTGCTGCATGCGCCACATCAGCGCGGCCGAGAGCCCCTGTGCGACCATCAGCGCGAGCGCGATGGCGAGCAGCATCTGCCCTTGCAGACTGCGCGGCCAGAACCTGAAGCTTACTTGAGCTTCAGCCATCGGCTGGAACCTTGCGCACTTCGGCGGCGAGCATGTAGCCGCCCCCCCACACCGTCTGGATCAGTTCGGGATTGCGGCTGTCGCGCTCGATCTTGCGGCGCAGGCGGCTGATCTGGTTGTCGACCGCGCGGTCGAACAAGTGCGCCTCGCGGCCCTGCACCATATCGAGCAGGCGGTCGCGGTCGAGCACCTGGCGGGGGTGATCGAGGAAGGCGACGAGCAGGCGGAACTCGGCGGAAGAGATGGCGACGACCGCACCTTCGCTGTCCGTCAGGCGGCGGCGCAGCGGATCGAGCCGCCAGCCTTCGAAGGTGTAGTGGAACTGATCGGCGGCGGCGCTTTCCGCCACGCCCGGCGCGCGCGCGGCGCGGCGCAGCACGGAGCGGATGCGGGCAACGAGCTCGCGCGGATCGAAGGGCTTTACCACATAGTCGTCGGCGCCGATCTCGAGCCCGACGATGCGGTCGGTCGATTCGCCGCGCGCGGTGAGGAAGATCACCGGCAGCTGGCGTGCCTCGACAAGGTGACGGCACAGCGAGAGGCCGTCCTCGCCGGGCATCATGATATCGAGGAGGACGATGTCGTAGACTTCCGCGGCGAGGCGCGCGCGGGCTTCGGCCGCGCTGGCGGCCTGCTCCGCGGCAAACCCCTGCCGGACCAGATAGTCCGACAGGGGCTCGCGCAGGGCAGCTTCGTCATCGACCACCAGCACACGGGTCGTGGCAGGAAGGGATGCCGGAGTTACCGCCATGGATCAGGCACCGGGAGGCGGCGGGGGCGGCATGTCGCCCATATCACCGCCCATGCCGTGATGGCCGCGCATGCCGCGGCCCTTGCCCCAGCCGCCGTGCTCCTTGCGCATGGACATCCACGCGGCGCGGCGTTCGGCGGCGGTCAGCTTGCCGTCGTGGTTGGTATCGGCCGCATCGAAGCGCGCCTTGGCGGCGGCGTCGAACTCGGCGCGGGTGATCGTCTTGTCGTGGTTGGTATCGGCCTTCTCGGCCATTTCATGGAGCATGTGTGCGCCGCGGCCCATCATCATGCCCATCCCGGCGCCCGGGGGCGGGGGCGGCATGGCGCCTGTTGCGCCGTCGCGGCCCTTCCAGCCGCCTTCCATCATTGCCTTGTGGTGCGCCATGAACTCGGCCTTGCTGACCGAGCCATCGTGGTTGGCATCGATCGTGTCGAACATCTCGGCCATCTTGGCCTCGCGGTCGGCGGCATTGAGCACACCATCCTTGTTCACGTCCAGCTTCGTCCACATCATGTCGATCTTGGCCTTGGCATCGGCCCAGGTCACGTCCTTGTCGCCCATGGGATCGCGGCCGGACTGCGCAAAGGCCGGGTAGGCAGCATAGAGCGCCGTGGCGGCGGTAAGGGCTATGGCCGCTGAAGCGGCGAGCGTGGTCTTTTTCATGAATCTCGGTCCTTGTTGCGGGCGGAACGGGGGCTTTCCGCTGTCTGCCGTCTAGACCGGGGTTGTCGCAGGGTTATGCCGCCGACGCAGAGTTTTGTCGCACTTTGTCGCGCAGGTTTCAACGCGGGCGGTGCTCGGTGCCCACGCCTGCCGTGATGAACAGCGCGCTGGCCTCGGCCGAGACGAGATCCATGGTGTGCCATGCGCCGGGCGGGACGACCTCATATTCGCCCGCCACAAGCCGGACTTCAGCTGTGGTGCCATCGGCATGTTCCAGATGAAGCACCACCTCGCCGCGCATCAGCAAGACGACTTCATCGCCCGCCGGGTGCATTTCCCAACTGTCCCAGCTCGCGGTGAAATCATAGGCACTGACCAGCCGCCCCTCCGCACCATCAGCGGCGTGGCGGGTGACGTAATCGGCGTACCACGCCATTCCGGTGAAAGCGGGTTGCGGCACGGCGCGCGCACCGAGCCCGATATGAATGGGGTTCGTATCGAGCCGGTGCGCCATGGCCGTCAGCCCCCCATCACGAAGGCATTGAGCTTGTTGCCATCAGGATCGCGGAAATAGGCGGCATAGAACCCGCCCTCGCCGCGCGGCCCCGGACGACCTTCGCAAGTGCCGCCGTTGGCGAGCGCGGCGGCATAAAGCCGGTCGACGTGTGCGGGGTCCTTCGCTTCCAGCGCGACCATCACGCCGTTGCCGACGGTGGCCGGCTCGCCGTTGTAGGGCTTCATCAGGCCGATCCCGGCCGCGCCGTCCGCTTCGCCCCAGGCAATCGCGCCGTCCCATTCGTACATGCGCTTGGTGCCCATTTCCGCCGCCAGCGCATCATAGAATGCCGCGCCGCGCGCGAGATCGTTGGTTCCCAAAGTGACGTAGCCGATCATGTCCTTCTCCTCTTCCGCGAGTCGCGATAGCTAGAACATAACACGAACAAAAACGCTTACAACGGGGCGCAGGCAGCCTCGAGCCAATCGAGGTCCGCACCCGAAAGCTGCGGTGCCAGCAGATCGCGGACTTTCGCGTGATAGCTGTTCCACCAGTCGCGCTCGTGCGGCAGCAGCAGCGCAGGCTCGACCAAGGTGCGGTCGATGGGGGCGAAGGTCAGCGTCTCGAAGCCCATGAACTTGCCTTCGGCGCCGGGGATCGCACGTTCCTCGACGAGGACGAGGTTCTCGATGCGGATGCCGTATTCGCCGGCCTTGTAGTAGCCGGGCTCGTTCGAGAGGATCATGCCGGGGAGCAGGGCCTGCCCAGTGCCGGCCTGCCCGCCCACCGCCTTGGCGATGCGCTGCGGGCCTTCGTGCACGCTGAGGAAGCTGCCGACGCCGTGGCCGGTGCCGTGGGCGTAGTCGAGGCCCGCCGACCACAGGAACTGGCGCGCGAAGCTGTCAAGCTGGCTGCCATTGGTGCCTTCGGGGAAGACGGCGAGATCGAGCGCGATATGGCCCTTGAGCACGCGGGTGAAGCGGTCCTTGACCTCCGCCGGAGGGGCATCAGGGCCGATCCAGACGGTGCGGGTGATGTCGGTCGTGCCATCGAGGTACTGGCCGCCGGAATCGACGAGATAGACGCTGTTGGGCTCGATCTGGCGGTTGCTGTGCTCGTCCACCTTGTAGTGCGGGCTGGCGCCATTGGGCCCGGCGGCAGAGATCGTATCGAACGACAGGTCGCGCAGGAGGCCGGTCTTCTCGCGCTCGGCGCGCAGGGCGGCGGCGGCGGAGAGTTCGGTTTCGGTGCCCTGCGGCGCGGTATTGGAAAGCCAGTGGAGGAAGCGGGTGATCGCGGCGCCATCGCGCGCCTGCGCGGCGCGGTGGCCGGCCTGTTCGACCGGGTTCTTGCAGGCCTTTGGCAGCACGGTGGGATCGGTGAGCGAGACGGCTTCGGCCCCGGCGGCGGCAAGCTGCTGGTAGATCGCGGCGACCGCGCGTTCGGGATCGACCGCGACTTTCTTGCCCGCCAGCGCGGCGAGCGCGGGGGTGAAGGCGGCCCGGTCCTGCACGCGCACGGCGTTGCCGAGGTGCTGGGCGAGTTCGGGCGTCACCTTCTCGGGCGCGATGAAGAGGTCTGCGGTGCCGTCTGCGTGGGCGAGCACGAAGGAGAGGGCGACGGGGGTGCAGTCCACGTCGCTGCCGCGCATGTTGAGCAGCCACGCGACCGAATCGAGCGCGGAAATGACGGCGGCGTCGAGCCCACGCGCAGTGAGCCAGGCGGCGACTTCGGCGCGCTTTTCATGGGCGGAGGCACCGGCGTACTCATCCGGGTGGATCAGCGCGGGGGCGGCGGAGGGCGCGGGGCGGTCCTGCCAGATCGCATCGATCGGGTTCTGCTCGACGGCGACGAGCGAGGCCTTGCGGGCTTTCAGTGCGGCGGCGGTGCTGTCTGCCCAGCCCTTGCCGTGAAGCCATGCGTCATAGCCGATGCGGCTGCCTTCGGGTGCGTTTTCACCCAGCCAGGCGGCGACCGACGTTTGCGGCACGGACTGGTATTCATAAAGGCGGCCATCGACCTGTTCGCGCACCTGCAGCGTGTAGCGCCCGTCAACGAAGATCGCGGCCTTGTCCTTCAACACGACGGCCGTGCCGGCCGAACCGCCGAAGCCGGTCAGCCAGGCGAGGCGCTGGGCATAGGCGCCGACATATTCGCTCATGTGCTCATCGGAAATCGGGATAACAAAGCCGTCGAGCTGCTGGCGCGCGAGTTCCTTGCGCAGCGCATCGAGGCGGGCCTCATGGGTGTTCATCAGCATGGCGTTCTGTCCTGAAGCGTGCTGCCTGCCTTGCAGGCTCATGGATAGCACCATAGATGCGGGGCATGACGGACACCACCCCTGCAGCGCCTCCGGTCGCCGCGAAGAAACCCCACACGTTCACCCACCACGGCGTGACGATCGAGGATCCCTACAACTGGCTGCGCGATCCCGGTTATCCGGAGGTGAAGGACGCCGAGGTGCTGGCGCATCTGGAAGTGGAAAACGCGTGGTTCGAGGCGCGGATGGCGCCGCTGCAGCCGACTGTCGAGACATTGCTCGCTGAGATGCGCGGGCGGATCAAGGAAGCCGACAAGTCGGTGCCACAGAAGGACGGCGACTGGCTCTACTGGATCGAATACGAAGACGGCGCCGAGTACAAGAAGTGGTGGCGGCGCCCGGTCGCCGGAGGGCCGGACGAGCTGATCCTCGACGAGGTGGCGCTGGCGGAGGGCAAGGAATACTTCCGGCTCGGCGCGCTTTCGGTTTCCAGCGACGGGCGGCTGCTCGCCTGGGCTGTCGATGACAATGGCTCGGAGCGCTTCACCGCGCGGATCAAGGTGATCGCGACAGGCGAGGAACTGCCCGATGTGATCCCGGGCACACTGTCCGCGCTTGTCTGGGCAGCGGGCGACAAGGCGCTGGTCTACAGCCTCGCCAATGCGCAGTGGCGGACGGACAATGCGCGGCTGCACTGGCTGGGGACGCCGGTGGAAAGCGATGTCGAGCTCTATCATGAGCACGACGAGGGCTTCCGCGTTTCCGCCGGGCTTTCGGCGAACGACGAGTGGCTGGTGATTGCGACCGGCGACCACGAGACGAGCGAAGTGCGGCTGGTGCCTGCTGCCGATCCGCTGGCTGCGCCGCTGCTGGTGAAGGCGCGGGAGACTGGCGTCGAGTATGATGTGGATGTGCGGGGCGAGACGCTGTTCATCCACACCAACGACACGCACGAGAACTTCCGCCTCGCCACCGCGCCGCTAGGCAATCCCGGCGAATGGTCCACGCTGATCGAGGGGACGGATGACTTCTACCTGACCGGGTTCGACTTGTTCCGCGATTTCTATGTGGTTGAAGGCCGGGTGCGCGGGCTCGACCGGATCGAGGTGCGTTACTACGATGATCCGGCGCGGATCGAGCCGATTGCCTTTCCGGAAGCGAGCTATGAAGCCTCGCTGGGTGACAATCCGGAATGGGCGATGGACAAGCTGCGCGTGAGCTACGAGTCCATGACCAGCCCGGCTTCGGTCTATGACTATCACGTGGCCGAAGGGCGGCTGGAGCTGCTGAAGACGCAGGAAATCCCGAGCGGCTACGACGCATCGCTCTATGAGACGGCGCGGCTGGAGATCACCGCGCGCGATGGCACGGCAGTGCCGGTCTCGCTGGTGTGGCGCAAGGGCCGGGAACAAGGCGGCCCCCTCTATCTCTACGGCTACGGCGCTTATGGCATTGCCATCGGGCCGGGTTTCTCGACGACGCGGCTGAGCCTGATAGACCGCGGCTTTGCCTATGCCATCGCGCATATCCGGGGCGGTGATGATCTCGGGCGGCGCTGGTACAAGGCGGGGAAGCTGGAGCAGCGGACGAATACGTTCCACGACTTCGTCGACGTGGCGAAGGGTCTGATTGCGGAAGGGTTCACCGCGGCGGGCCGGATCGCGATTGCGGGCGGCTCGGCGGGCGGCGAACTGATGGGCGCGGTGATCAATTCGGATCCCGCGCTGTGGGGCGCAGTGGCGGCGCATGTGCCGTTTGTCGATGTGCTGGCGACCATGCTCGACGAAAGCCTGCCGCTCACGCCGGGCGAATGGCCGGAATGGGGCAACCCGATCGAGGACAAGGATGCGTTCGAGCTGATCCGCTCGTACTCGCCCTATGATCAGGTCTCCGCGCAGGACTACCCGCCGATGCTGGTGACGGCGGGCCTCAACGATCCGCGCGTGACTTATTGGGAACCGGCCAAGTGGGTCGCAAAGCTGCGCGAGCTGAAGACCGACAGCAACGAGCTGCTGCTCAAGACCAACATGGGCGCAGGGCATGGCGGCAAGTCGGGGCGGTTCGAGGGCCTGCGCGAGACGGCGGAGGAGTTCGCCTTCATCCTCGCACAGCTGGGCGTTGCTGTGTGATCATGCACACCAAGACCTTCACCGCAGGGCCCGAGCATATCGACGTGCTGGGCCACGTGAACAACGCGGTGTGGGTGCAGTGGATGGAGGCCCTTGCCACCTCGCACTGGGAAGCGCTGGCGCCGGCGGAGTGGCAGGCGGCCTATGTCTGGGTCGTGACGCGGCACGAGATCGACTATCGCGGCAATATTGTGCTGGGCGAGAGCGTGACGGGCGAAACCTTCGTGCCCGATCCGCCACGCGGCGCGCGGTTCGACCGGCGCGTGGATTTCCGCAATGCCGACGGCAAGGTGATCGTCAGCGCACGGACGCAGTGGGTGCTGATCGATCTGGCCAGCGGGCGCATCCAGCGCGTGCCGGCGGAGATGGCGGCGCTGTTCGTGGACTAGGCGGTCCGCGCCTGCAAATCGGGCGTGAAGCCGGTCAGCCGCTCGCGCATGGTGCGGTTGCGGCCGAGGCGCTTGGCCTCATAGAGCAGGCGGTCGCAGTGGCTGTAGAGCACCGCGAATTCCACATCGAGGTTGCCGGAAAGATCGTGCTCGACCAGACCCATGCTGGCCGTGACGACATGCTCCAGCCCCGGAACGGCTGCGGCGATCCGCGTGCTGAGCGCGCGGCGGCAGCGTTCGGCGCGTTCGGCGCTGCCGGGCCCGCGCAGCAGCATGAGGAATTCCTCGCCGCCCATGCGGATCGCGCAGGCTTCGGGATCTTCGGCCAGCGTGGCCGCGACAACCTTGAGCACGGCATCGCCCACGGCGTGGCCATGCCGGTCGTTGATCCGCTTGAAGTGATCGAGATCGATCACCGCCATGGTGCGATAGCCGAGGCGGAACAGATCGTTGAAGCGGCGCTCGATCGAGTGGCGGTTCCACAGGCCGGTGAGCGCATCGCGGCCGGCAACACCTTCCAGCTCGGTCGCGCGGGCATTGGCAAGGTCGCGCTCGCGCCGCAGTTCAAGGAAGCGGATCACGATGCCGAGCGAATTGGCGAGCACTTCGGCAGCGAGCGCCAGCTGGAAGATTACGACCGATTCGGTTGGGCGGGTGCCGGGCAGAACATAGCTGCCGATGCGGTAGACCCCGACCAGGAGCGTGGGCGCCCAGCCGACCATGAGGAAGATCACCAGTTTGCTGCCGCGCCGCCATGCCGTGACGAGCGCGCCGAAGATGAGGCAGATGGCAAAAGACACCGCGCAGTAGATGCCGAGCGCGCTCCACGGCCGCAGCGCATCGATCTGCAACGACGTGAACACGCCGCCGGCCATGACCAGCGGCGCGCAAGTCAAGAACAGGCGGCGCAGCGCCGGCGACAAGGCATCGGGCTCGAGGAACGTGACGACGAACATCAGCCCGGAGGCAGCGACCGCGCCGAAGCACAGACTGTTGATCGAAATCTCGGTCGCGGCATCGGGACTGGCGAGGATATGGATGAAGCCCGTGCCGAACACCGACTGGACCAGCATCAGGCCGACCATCGCGATGTGCCAAAGCACGAATTCGCGCCGCAGCACGATGTAGAACCCGAAATTGAGCAGCAGCGGCACGATCAGCATGCCGCAGATGGCGGCCATGGTGACAACCACGCCCATATCCCAGCCCGAACCTTCGAGCGTGCTGTCGAGCCGGGCCTCGCTGGCGATGGTCTTGTTCCATGCCTTGTCGATGCGCACGGCAACCTCGCGCGGGGCGTCGGAGGTCCGCGGGAGGGGTAGCACCATCATCGGCCCCGCGACGAGGTGGCGCGAATCAGCCTTGGTGTAGCGGGCCGTACTCACGGCGCCCCTGGCATCGATCACTCGGATGGTGATCGCGGCAAACGGCGAGGCATGGGTGACAAAACTCTGCGCCCGCGGAGCCTCGCGATTGTCGAGCCGGAAGCGCAGGAACAGGCTGTCCGGCCCGATATCGTAGGAGGCATCGGAACAGATCCAGCGCTGCGGCGCACGATCAAGGTCGGCAAGGCGCTCGCCCGCTGCGGCTGAAGCATGGCAGGTCTGGCTTGCGACAACGGGCGCTGCGGCAGCGGGCATGCCGAACAGGCCAGATAGCAAAGCCACCAGCCCGAACAGCACAAATCTGCGCCACATCCAGTCCATGGGACCGGTTCTATCGAAATGGGCTTAGAGCGGAGTTAACTCCGCCCCGGAGTCAGGCAAGTAGTTCCGCGACCGGCCGGTAAACATAACCCAGTTCGCGCGCGACCGCTTCGTAGGTCACTTCGCCGGCATGGACGTTGAGCCCCGCGGCGAGATGGGGGTTGGCGGCGAGCGCCGCCTTCCAGCCGAGATCGGCTATTCTGAGGGCATGCGGCAAGGTCACGTTGTTGAGCGCATAAGTGCTGGTGCGCGCGACGCCGCCGGGCATGTTGGCCACGCAATAGTGGACGATGCCATCGACCACGAAGGTCGGTTCGGCATGGGTCGTCGCGCGGCTGGTTTCGAAACAACCGCCCTGATCGATCGCGACGTCGACGAGCACCGCGCCGGGCTTCATCGTCGCGAGCATGTCGCGCGTGACAAGCTTGGGCGCGGCGGCGCCGGGGATCAGCACGGCGCCGATGACGAGATCCGCCTCGGCGACACAATCGGCAAGGTTCGCGCGGTTGGAAAAGCGCGTCTTGGCACGGCTTTCGAAATGGGTGCCGAGCCGCTCGAGCACTTCGGGATCGCGGTCGAGAATGGTGACGTCAGCGCCGAGGCCGGCAGCCATTTGCGCCGCGTTGAAGCCGACGACCCCGCCGCCGATCACCGCGACCTTGGCTGGCAGCACGCCGGGCACGCCGCCGAGCAGCACGCCGCGGCCGCCGTGCGCCTTTTCAAGCGCGGTGGCGCCGGCCTGGATCGCCATGCGCCCCGCAACCTGGCTCATCGGCTTGAGCAGCGGGAGCTGGTTGCCGGGGCCGGTCACGGTTTCATAGGCAATCGCGGTGACGCCGGACTTCACGAGATCGGCGGTCTGCTCCGGATCGGGCGCGAGGTGGAGATAGGTGAAGAGAATCTGGCCTTCGCGCAGCTGGGCGCGCTCGACGGCCTGCGGTTCCTTGACCTTCACGACCATTTCACACTCGGCGAAGATCGTGGCGGCATCGGGCTTGATCACCGCGCCGGCGGCTTCGTAATCGCGGTCCGCCGCGCCGATGCCGAGCCCGGCGCCGGTTTCGACCCAGACTTCGTGGCCATGTGCGGCAAGTTCGCGCGCGCTCTCGGGCGTCAGACCGACGCGGTATTCGTGGTTCTTGATCTCACGGACGGTACCGACACGCATGGCAGGATCCTTTTCGCTGGCTGCTGCCAAAAGGATACACCCACGCGCGCGCGCTGTTTCACCTGATTGGCCATATCGCGTGGCCTGATTTGGTGATATTTCCTGGCCATTGCCAGAAAATCAGGAAAATCTTGCATGGATCGAATTGACGCCGCTTTGATTGATGCACTGCAGCACGACTCGGCGCGACCCATTGCCACGCTGGCCGAGGCGGTCGCGCTCTCCCCCTCGGCCTGCCACCGCCGCATCCGCGCACTGGAGGAAGCCGGGGTGATCAGCGGGTACGCCGCGCGCGTCGATCCTCGCCGGATCGGGCTTGCCGCACTCGTCTTCGTCGAGATCACCCTGACCAGCCAGAGCCGCGAGGCAATGGACCGTTTCGAGCGCGCGGTGGGGGATTTCGATGATATTCTCGAATGCCACCTGATGTCCGGCGGGGCGGACTACCTGCTGCGCGTGGCGGCGGCGGACCTTGACCAGTACGACCGCATCCACCGCGATTGCCTCGCGCGGCTGCCGGGAGTCTCGTCGATGCGCTCGAGCTTCTCGCTGCGCCAGATCAAGCGGTTCGCGGGCTATCCGGTTCCCGGCGGACGGGCATAGGCGGAGCCTTTCGCGGACGTTCTGCCTTCTTGTCCGCACTGTCGAGCAGGGTCAGATCGCTGCCCGGTTCGTCCATGCCATATCGCGCCCGCAGTTCGAGCTTGAAGGCATTGATCGCCGCCTCGTCGGCCAGATGATCGACGGTGAAGCGGCGGACGACGAGTTCGTCGGCGCTGTCGAGCACGGTGAGGAAGCGCCCCGTAGCTTTCTCGGCAAGGTGCGCCACATCGAGCCCATCTGCAATCGACCAGCGGTGTTTGCCCCGGGTGACAATGCGCCGGCCGCAATGGCGGCAAATGCTATAGATCGAGCCGTCATCCTCGTGCGCGCGCCACGGCGTCGGCTGATGCTGACGCGTGAACCAGCACTGGGACAGCGCTATATAGGGCACGCCATAACCTTTCTCGCGAGGGTTGCACATCGACCCCGGGTGCAGACCCGGTGACCAGCGGCAATGCTAAGGGCAAAGCACGAGCCCGCCAGTCATGAAGTGAGAACGGCCGCAGGCGAAACGCATTAAGGGTCTGCGGGCGCAGCAGTTCCCTTCACAGCGGATTGCCGTCTTTATCGCGGTAAATTTCCCGCCGGCCAACGTGATTGGCGGGGCCCACGAAGCCATCCGCTTCCATGCGCTCGATCCATTTGGAGGCGGTGTTGTAGCCCACGCCCATCTGGCGCTGAACCCAGCTGGCCGAGGCCTTCTGGCTTTCGAACACGAGCTGGCAGACCTGGCGGTACTTGCGCTCTTCCGGGTTGTCCGAGGCGGTCGCGTCGAGGTCGTCGAAGCCGAAGCCGCCATCCTCGGGCTCTTCGGTCACGCTGTCGACGTAGTCCGGGCTACCCTGCCCGCGCCAGTGATCGGCCACGCGCTCGACTTCCTCGTCGCTGACGAAGGGGCCGTGAACGCGCGCGATGGCGCCGGTACTCGGCTTGTAGAGCATGTCGCCCTTGCCGAGCAGCTGCTCGGCACCCTGTTCGCCAAGGATCGTGCGGCTGTCGATGCGGCTGGTGACGGCGAAGCTGATCCGGGTCGGCAGGTTGGCCTTGATTACGCCGGTGATGACATCGACCGAGGGGCGCTGCGTCGCCATGATGAGGTGGATGCCCGCGGCGCGGCTCTTCTGCGAGAGGCGCTGGATGAGGACTTCGATCTCCTTGCCGACGGTGACCATGAGGTCGGCCAGCTCGTCGACGATCACCACGATCTGCGGCAGGACCTGATAATCGAGCTGCTGCTCCTCGAACAGTTCCTCGCCGGTATCGGGATCGAAGCCGACCTGGATGCGGCGGCCCAGCGGCTTGCCCTTGCTGGCGGCAGCGCGGACTTTTTCGTTGAAGCCCGAGATGTTGCGCACGCTGACCGAGGACATCATGCGGTAGCGCCGCTCCATTTCCTCGACCGCCCACTTGAGCGCGCGCACGGCCTTCGAAGGCTCCGTCACCACGGGTGAGAGCAGGTGCGGAATATCGTCGTAGGACTTGAGCTCGAGCACCTTGGGATCGACGAGGATCAGGCGGCACTGCTGCGGTGTCAGCCGGTAGAGCAGCGAGAGCAGAATGCAGTTGAGGCCCACGGACTTGCCCGAGCCGGTGGTGCCCGCGACCAGAAGGTGCGGCATAGTGGCGAGGTCTGCCACAATGGGTTCGCCCGCGATATCCTTGCCGAGGATGATCGGGAGCATGCCCTTCGAATCGACAAACTTGCTGCAGGAGACGAGCTCGCGGAACGAGACCATGTCGCGGACCGCGTTGGGCAGTTCGATGCCCATGACGGTGCGGCCGGGGATCGAGGACACGCGCGCCGAGATCGCGCTCATGTTGCGGGCGATATCGTCGGCAAGGCCGATGACGCGGCTTGCTTTGATGCCCGGCGCTGGTTCCAGCTCGTACATCGTGACGACGGGGCCGGTGCGGACCGCAGTGATTTCGCCCTTCACGTTGAAATCGTCCAGCACGTTCTCGAGCAGGCGCGCATTGCGCTCGAGCGCGAGCTTGTCGATCTTCGGGCCGGTGGCGGCGGGCAGCGGTTCGAGAATGTCGAGACCGGGCAGCTCGTATTGATCGAACAGATCGCCTTGCCGCGCCTTGCCCGCAAGCTGCGCCGGGGCGGGCGGGCGCGAAGGATCGGTGATCTCGGTCGGGCGGCGGCGCGCGGGCGGCGTCTCGGCAGGGAAGACCGCAGCGTCCTCGCCCGCATCGGCGCGCGGTTTGGGCTGGCGCTTGGGCAAGAGCGTGGCGACACCGGCCGCAGCGGGAAGCGCCGGACGTTCGCCGCGGCGCAGGAAAGCGGGCATACGGGGCAGGCGGTGCCAATCGAACGCGAAGACTTGCGCAGTGACGAAGAGGCCGCCGATCCCGGTGATGACGGCGACTCCGCGCACGATCCACAGTTCGGCGGCCGGCACGAAATGCGCCGCGCCGCGAACCAGCGCCGCGCCGAGGAGCCCGCCGAGCCCGCCCGCGCCGGCTGGCAGCGTGCCGCCCGGCCCGGTCAGCATCAGCGCGAAGGCCGTCCCGACGAGCGCCATGGCGAGCACGAGCATCGCCGTGAGGCGCCACCAGGCAGGCAGTGGCTGGAGCTCCTCGTCTTCCTCGTCGATGTCGATCAGATCGCCGGCGGCATCCCACAGCCGCCGCGCGAAGACATAGAGCAGCGGCAGCAGCAGCACGCCGGGCAGGCCGAAGAACAGCAGCACGCGCTCTGCCGCCCAGGCGCCGGGCAGGCCCATCCAGTTTTCGACCGGGCTGCCCGAAGCGGTGCTGCCAGAAGGATCGGTCTGGGTATAGGTCGCCAGCGCGAGGCCGAGCGCAATCATCGCGGCGAACAGCAGCGCCGCGCCGATCAGCTCCGCGCTGCGGCGGAAGCTGCGACGGAGAATCGCGCGCCAGTCGGCAGCCTTGGCGGCACGCCCTGCAGCGGGCGAAACGAGTGCGCGAGATGCCATGGAATCTGTCCCTTCCTGCGCCCTTCATGCGCCCGTTAGGGGGATGGCGTCAAGAATCCATGGAGCACAGAATCCAAGGAATCCCGGCGAGTCGCGGGTTTCTGCGGGTTCTACGCAAGACCATCGATGGCCGCCCAGCCCCAGACAGGGAGGCGCGCGGCGCGGCGTTTCGTCATGCCGCCAAGCGCGATGACCGGGAGCGGCGAACGGCGGGCGAGAACCATGAAGCGGACCGCGCCGAGCACGGTCGCGCCGGGGTGCGAGCGGGTGGGGAAGACCGGCGAGAGCAGCACGGCGCTGGCCCGCGCGCGGACCGCCGCGCCGATCTCTGCCAGCGAATGGGCGGTGGCGAGACGGAGGCCGGAGGCGCGCCCGAGATCACGCGGCACGCCGTAGCGACCGTGTGCGGGCCAACCACGCGCCGCCCCGGCGGTGAGGATCAGCACGCCGCGCCGCGTGCAGAGCCGGCGCAGAACCTCGAACCGCGCGCGGCGGGCGGGCGGCGGCAGGTGGTAGTGGCGGAACACCAGCGCGCTGCCCGGCGGCAGGCGGGAAATGGCGGATTCGAGCCGGTGATCATTGCGCGCATCGCTCAGCAGGACGACCCGCGGGACAGGATGACACCGGTGCATCCCCGCCCTATAGCACCCGCCCATGACCGATCCAGAGGCCGCATTGGCCGCCATGACCCCGCTCGCCGCCATCCGCGAGCGCATCGCCCGCACCGCCGCGATTGCCCGCCGCAAGGCCGGGGACGTGACGCTGATCGCGATCTCGAAGACCCATCCGGCCGAGGCGATCCTGCCGCTGATTGCCGAAGGTCAGCGCGTGTTCGGCGAGAACCGCGTGCAGGAAGCCGAGGCCAAATGGCCTGCGCTGCAGGAAGCCCATCCCGATATCGCGTTGCACCTTGTCGGCCAGCTCCAGTCGAACAAGGCGGAAGAGGCGGTGCGCCGGTTCGATTGCATCCATTCGCTCGACCGGCCTTCGCTGCTGACGGCGCTGGCCCGCGCAATGGACAAGAGCGGGCGCCGTGTGCCGCTGTTCGTGCAGGTCAATATCGGGGACGAGCCGCAGAAGGGCGGCTGCGCGGTTGCGGACTTGCCCGCGCTGCTGGGTGAGGCGCGCATGGCGGAACTGCCGGTGATCGGCCTGATGTGCGTGCCGCCCGCCGGGATCGAAGCCGCACCGTTCTTCGCGCTGCTCGCCAAGCTGGCGGATGACCATGGCCTGCCCGCGCGCTCGATGGGCATGAGCGATGATTTCGAGACCGCCGTGATGCTGGGCGCGACACATATCCGCGTCGGCTCGGCGCTGTTCGGCGCGCGCGGCTGAGCCGGGCGAAGCGCTGCGCGGGAGGGCACCCCCCCGCGCAGCACCGCGCATCAGAAGTCGGCGTTCACTTCGATGCCGAGCACACGTCCGCGCACCAGCGGCGAGAACGTGCCTGCCTTGGGGTTTTCGGCAAACGGCTGGTCTACGCCCGTCGAAAGCGGACCGCCGAAGATCGGGATCTGCGCCGCCGTGCCCAGCTGCGTATCGCCGCCATGCTGGACCTGATCGAGCAGGTTGCGGCCATAGACCGTGAAAGTCAGGCCGCCGACCTTGTAGCTGAGCGAGGCGTCGAGATTGTCTGACGCCGTGATCCAGCCGAAGTTGTTGTCGGTATAGGCAAACCGGTCGCGGTGCTGGAAATTGGTCCGCGCGACGATGGCATTGCCGCTCGGCAGCTTGAAATCACCGACCACGCCGAAGCCATAGGTCCACCTGGGCGTGCGCGGCAATTGCAGCGCCCTGTCAGCCGCATCGACTCTGCCGTCGCTCGAGATGTCGAACAGCACATTGGTGTAGCGCGCGTTGATGTAGCCGAAGTTGGCGGTGAGCAGGAAGTGCTTGCCCAGCGCATAGCGGCCCTCGCCTTCGATACCGTCGATGCGCGCATCGGCGGTGTTGAAGATCGATTGAGCGACGCCCGCAGCCGAGCCTTCGTTCACCTCGCGCTGCATATTGCGAACCTCGGTGCGGAAGGCCGCGAGGTTCAGCGTCAGCTTGCGATCCGGCGAGCGGTACTTGGCGCCGAGTTCGAAGCTGTCGACCCGCTCCTCGTCGAAGGAGAGGCCGCGCGTGGCGGCCACCGCTTCGAACGCGCGCGCATTGGTGATGCGGAAGTTGTAGCCGCCCGAACGGAAGCCGCGGGTCCAGTTTCCGTAGACCTGCGCATCGCTGTTGAACTTGTACTGGAAGCCGAGCTTGGGGCTCCAGTTCTCCCACGAGCGCTTGTCCTTGAAGCCGTTGTTCTCGGTCGGGATCAGCGAATTCGTGCCCGAGGTGGGGCAGGTTCCGGCTACGACCGAGCAGGCGGCGCGGGGGCGAATGTAGGTTACTGCCACGTCCTTGGTTTCGCGCGACCAGCGGATGCCCGCCGTCAGGGTCAGCTTGTCGGTCGCGGCGAAATCGCCCGAGGCGAACAGGCCGAGCACGTCATGATCCTGCCGACCGCCGCCGATCTGGGTCAGCGGGCTGATGAAGCTCGGGAAAAAGCGCAGCTCATCATACTTGAGGTTCTGCGTGAACCAGAAGCCACCAGCGGTGAAATCCAGCGCCCCGAAACGGTTGTTGTAGCGGATCTCGTCCGAGTACTGGCGCTGCTTGAACAGGGTGTTCGAGTTGAAGACGAAGATCGGCTTGGCGTCGATGTCGCCGCCGGTCGCCGCATCGTAATCGCGGAAGCCGAAGATGTTGGTGATCTTGCCGTTGCCGACGTCGATCTCGGTCTTGTGCGTCGCGAACCAGGTGCGATTGCGGTAGAAGCCGCGATTGTCGACCGAGAAATCGAAGGTATCGCGCCGGTAGACACCGTGGTTCTGGGCTGCCGGGCCATCACCGTCGCTGTTGAAGTATTCGACCTTGGCGACCATGCGGACCCCGTCGGTCGGCAGGAATTCGAGCGCGCCGCGCACGATCTGGGTCTCCGCCCTGCCGAAGTTGCGGCCATCGAAGAGGTTCTTGAAGTACCCCTCGTCCTTGTTGACGTAAGCGCCGATCTTGAAATTCAGCACGTCCTTGACGATCGGGCCCGACACCACGCCCTGCATGGCGAAGTTGCCGCTGCCGCGTCCGGAATCGACCGGACCTTCATAGAAGGCGCGGAAGTTGACGCGCAGATCGGGTGTGGGATCGCCGGTGTTGATGAGCACCGCGCCGCCCGTGGTGTTGCGGCCATAAAGGATGCCCTGCGGCCCGCGCGCGACTTCGACCGAGCCGAGATCGAACACGTCGAACACCAGCCCGTTGTTGACGCCGATGTAGACGCCATCGACGAAGACGCCGACCGTAGGATCGATCGAGGGGATCGAGCTGTTCACACCAAGCCCGCGGATCGAGAAGTTGGCGGTGCCGCGCGAGGTGCCGACCTGATCGAGCGAGACGTTGGGCGCGCTGTAGGTCAGCGTCTGGAGATCGCGCACCTGCAGCGCCTGCAGGCTCTTGGCGTTGAAGGCCGTGATGGCGAGCGGAACGTTCTGGACGTTCTCGACGTCCTTCTTCTTGGTGGCCGTGACGATGATATCGGCATTGAGCACGTCGATCGACGATTGCTCCTCCGCCTGCGCCGCTTCCTGCGCATGGGCAGGGCCGACGCCAAAGACGGAAATGGCGATGGCGAGCGCAATAGCACTCGATCCGGATGTAATTCGAGGTGCGACCTTGGTTGTTCTGGTTGGCATTCACAGCTCCCGTTTTTCGTTGGGGCGCTGTCCATGACAACCGGCGGCATTAATTCAATACGTTTTGGCCGATGACACGAAACGTTTCATAAGAGTGTGGCCTATTTACACAGAGGCGTGCGATAAGTGTTATGTTGATTTCAGTGTGACTGACATCCGGCCGGCGTGCTGGGCATGGCGACCAGCCTGCGTTGACCGCGTTCAGCCGTGATGCTTGGCGAGTTCGTCGCCGCTCAGCGTCACCATATGCAGCAGATTGGTCGAGCCCGGGGTGCCGAACGGCACGCCCGCCAGGGTGATGAGCCGCGATCCGGCGGTGCCGAAGGCGTGGCGCAGGGCCATGCGCTTGCCCTTGGCGATCATCTCCTCGAAGCTGCCGATATCCTTGGTGGCAACAGCGTGCGCGCCCCACAGCAGGCCGAGCTTGCGCGCGGTCATGGTCGAGGGTGTGAGCACCAGCATCGGCACGCCCGGACGCTCGCGCGCGACGCGGCGGGCGGTCGAGCCGGAGCCGGTGAACACGATGATGCCCGCAATCGGCAGGGCCTTGGCGATGCTCGCGCAGGCTTCGGCGAGCGCGTCGGCGGTGGTGGGATCGGGCCGCGTTTCGATGAAGTGGACGCGCGCGGCGTAGCCGGGATCGTTCTCCACCTCGCTGGCGATGCGGTCCATGATCGTGACCGCTTCCTCGGGCCAGGCGCCGGCGGCGGTTTCGGCGGAGAGCATGACCGCGTCGGCACCGTCATAGACCGCGTTGGCAACGTCGGAGACTTCGGCGCGGGTCGGCGTCGGGCTCTCGATCATCGATTCGAGCATCTGCGTCGCGACGACGACCGGCTTGCCCTCGCGCCGCGCTTTCTCGACAATGCGCTTCTGCAGCGGGGGAACCTGTTCGGGATTGAGCTCGACGCCGAGATCGCCGCGCGCGACCATCAGGCCATCGGCAAGCTCGAGGATCTCGTCGAGCCGCGAGATCGCCGCGGGCTTTTCGATCTTGGCCATCAGCGCGCCGTAGCCGCCCATCAGGCGGCGGGCTTCGGCAACGTCTTCAGGGCGCTGCACGAAGGACAGCGCGATCCAGTCGGCACCATTGGCCACGGCAAAAGCAAGGTCGCGGCGATCCTTGTCAGTCATCGCCGGGACCGGGATCACCGCGTCGGGCACGTTGACGCCCTTGCGATCCGAAATGACGCCGCCGACTTCGGCAGAGCAGAGGATTTCGTTGTCGTCCGCCCGGATCACGCGCAGGCGCAGCTTGCCATCGTCGATCAGCAGGCGCTGGCCCGGCTTCAGGATACCGAACAGCTCGGGATGGGGCAGCTGGACGCGGTTTTCGTCGCCCGGCTCGGGATTGCGATCGAGCGTGAAGTGGCCCGAATGACGGATGACCGCGCGGCCATCCTTGAACTTGCCGACACGCAGCTTGGGGCCCTGCAGATCGCAGAGGATCGTGATCGGCCGGCCCGTCTTGCGTTCCAGCGCGCGAATCGCGGCAATCGTCTCGGCGTGGACGGCATGTTCGCCGTGGCTCATGTTGACGCGGAAGGCATCGGCCCCGGCGCGAAACAGCTTCTCGAGCATTTCGGGCGACCGGCTGGCCGGGCCGACAGTGGCGAGGATTTTCACCTTGCGGCCACGGGGATCCAGTTTTGCCACGTCCATCACCTCGAATTGAATGCGCTGGCCCTATGGCCTACCTACCTGCAAAACCCAAGGACGAACCCAATGGATACGAATGCAGAAATGACATCCAGCGATGCTCTCGATGAACTTCCCGATGCCGTGGCCGCTGCTGCCTTCCGCCGTCTCGTCAGGCACTTGCGCCATCGGCATGATGCGCAGAACATCGAATTGATGGGCCTTGCCGGCTTTTGCCGCAACTGCCTGGCAGACTGGATCAACGATGCCGGCGCGGGGCTCGACAAGGCGGCTGCGCGCGAAGTGATCCATGGGCTGCCGGCGGACGAATGGAAGACGCGCTGCCAGACCGAGGCGACGCCGGAGCAGCTCGCCCGCATGGCCGAAAGCGTGAAGCGCAACGCTCCCGGGCACTGACGGCAGACAAAGCAAAAGGGCGCCGGGATAACCCCGACGCCCTTTTCTGTTTCCGGTTGCCCGAAAGTCCTTAGCGCTTCGAGAACTGGAAGCTCTTGCGCGCCTTGGCCCGGCCGTACTTCTTGCGTTCGACGACGCGCGGGTCGCGGGTGAGGAACCCGGCGGCCTTAACGGCGCTGCGCAGCGCGGGCTCGAACTTCGAGAGCGCCTGCGAGATGCCGTGCTTGACCGCGCCGGCCTGGCCCGAAAGCCCGCCGCCCTTGACGGTGGCGATCACGTCGTACTGACCCGAACGGTCAGCGACTTCGAACGGCTGGTTGATGACGAGACGCAGCGTGGGACGCGCGAAGTAGACTTCCTGATCGCGGCCGTTGACGGTGATCTTGCCCGAGCCGGGCTTGATCCACACGCGGGCGACGGCATCCTTGCGGCGGCCGGTGGCGTAGGAACGGCCCTGGGCATCGATTTCACGCTCACGCAGCGGCGCGGCAGGAGCCGAGGGGGCGCGGGGCGCTTCGGGCGAAGCCGAGACGGGAGCAGCGGGAGCAGCCGAGGTCAGATCCTTGAGATCCGCGAGGCTGGAGACGGTATCGGTTTCAGACATGTCTTACGCACCCACCTTGTTCTTGCGGTTCATCGAGGCGACGTCGAGCGGCTGGGGCTGGGTCCCGGCGTGGGGATGTTCAGCACCGGCATAGAGATGCAGCGCGCGCATCTGGGCACGGCCGAGGGGGCCGCGCGGGATCATGCGCTCGACCGCCTTTTCCAGCACGCGCTCGGGGAAGCGACCATTGAGGACCTTGTCCGCAGTCACTTCCTTGATGCCGCCGGCATAACCGGTGTGCTTGTAGTAGATCTTGTCCTTGAGCTTGTTGCCCGTCAGCTTCACCTTGTCGGCGTTGATCACGACGACATGATCGCCGCAATCGACGTGCGGGGTGTAGCTCGGCTTGTGCTTGCCGCGCAGGTGATTGGCGATGATCACCGCGAGACGGCCGACAACGAGGCCATCGGCATCAATGAGATGCCACTTCTTCTCCACCTCGGCCGGCTTGATCGACCGGGTGACTTTCGTGAGCGCCTTCATGGCTGAAACCCATCCTAGGATAGTGGTACGCCATGAACAGGCCGAAGCCCGACCGATGGCGAGGAAGCGCGCCTTTGTTGCAAAAGGGCGCAAGAGTCAAGCAAACCGGGCGTTTTCGGAGAGGTAAAATAATACCTTCTCCTAAACCTGCTTTCCGAGCCGGTGTGCGCCCCATGCCGTCGTGACCACCAGCAGCGCGCCGGTGAGCTGGTGGAGGACCGCGATCCAGATCGTCACACCGCTCATCACTGTCGCGATACCGAGCACGATCTGGGTGCCAAAGGCAGTGTGGATCGCGACCGAGACGGGCCTTGCGCCTGCGCGGCGCAACTTGCGGCCCATCACGACGAGGACGGCGACCACCGCCCAGGCCCACCAACGATGGATGAAGTGGACGAGATAGGGATCGGAGAACAAGGCGTGCGCTGCACCCAGCGACCATTCGATGCCCGCCGGGAAGAAAGCACCCTGCATCAGCGGCCAGACATCCCAGTTGAACCAGCCGCCGCCCGCCACGGTGCCAGCGCGCATGCCGGCCAGCAGTGCGCCATAGAACAGCTGCACCAGCAGCATGGCGAGCGACAGCGCGGCAAAGCCTGTCAGCCGCGCGCGCGGCTCGCCGCGGGCCAGGGCACGCAAGTCGAGCATGGTCCAGATCACACCGGCCAAAGTTGTCAGCGCGACCAGCAGATGCGCGGCGAGGCGGAAGTGGCTGACCTTCACATCATGCACGATGCCGGACTTCACCATCCACCAGCCGATCGCGCCCTGCAGTGCACCGAGCGCAAGGAGCGCGAGCAGGCGCGGCTTGTAGCCAGCCGGAATTTGCCCGCGCAGCCAGAACCAAACGAGCGGCAGCGCAAAGGCCATGCCGATCGCGCGCGCCAGCAGGCGGTGGACCCATTCCCAGAAGAAGATGAACTTGTAAGTCGCGAGCGTCATGCCCGCCGGGCCATTGACCAGCACATACTGCGGGGTCTGCTGGTACTTGGCGAACTCGGCCTGCCAGTCCGCCTCGGTCAGCGGTGGCAGCGTGCCCGAGACGGGTTTCCACTCGGTGATCGAGACCCCCGATTCGGTCAGCCGGGTGATGCCGCCGACCACCACGATGGCGATGATCATCAGCGCGACGACGAGCAGCCAGCGCGACAGCGCTAGCGGCGCAGGAGCGGCGGAGCGGGAACGGGCCGGGGCCATGGCAACAGCTTCCATGGGCGCGCCTCTGCTCGCCAAGACGCTGAAACGCAAGCGCCAATGGGGGCATGGCCATAGGGGTTGCGCCGGAGCCGCGCTTGAGCATTGCGTTATGTGATACTATTACATATATCGACCGCCATGACCGACCGCCCCGACTCTTCGCCTGACATCCTGCGCGGCCGGTTTGACCGGCTCGGCGTGCTGATCAGCGGCCTGTGCATGGTGCATTGCGTGGCGGGGCTGTTCCTCATCAGCGTGCTCGGTCTGGGCGGCGGCGTGCTGCTCAATCCGGCAATCCACCGCTTCGGGCTGATCGCCGCGTTTCTCGTCGGGATGTTCACGATCGGCGCAGGCGCGCTGCGCCACGGCCACCGCCTGCCGCTGGCGCTTGGCACCACCGGTCTGGCGCTGATGGCGGCCGCGATTGTCAGCGACCATGGCACGGGCGAAGCGCTGCTGACGATCTGCGGCGTGATGCTCGTTGCCTCCGCGCATATTGTGAACCTGCGTCGCAACACCTGCTGACAGCTTGCCCGCATGGTGGCTTGCAAGGGGCGTAAGCGGCGTTAAAGCCCCGGCCTATGTCGACCGAACTCTCTCTCACTCTCAATGGCGAACCGCGCCGCGCTGCGCCCGGTTCGATTGCCGATCTCGTCCGCAGCCTTGATCTCGATCCCGCCAAGGTCGCGGTGGAGCGCAACGGCGATATCGTCCCCCGTTCCACGCTCGCGGCGGTGCAGATCGCGGAAGGCGATGTACTGGAGATCGTGCATTTCGTGGGCGGCGGGCAGGACGACGATACCTGGACCGTCGCGGGCCGGACGTTCCGCTCGCGCCTGATCGTCGGCACCGGCAAGTACAAGGACTTCGCGCAGAACGCGGCGGCGGTCGAAGCCTCGGGCGCGGAGATCGTCACCGTGGCGGTGCGGCGGGTGAACGTGAGCGATCCCAAGGCCCCGATGCTGACGGACTACATCGACCCGAAGAAGATAACCTATCTGCCAAACACGGCCGGGTGCTTCACCGCCGAAGACGCGATCCGCACCCTGCGGCTGGCGCGCGAGGCGGGGGGCTGGGATCTGGTGAAGCTCGAAGTGCTGGGCGAGGCG
The DNA here is from genome assembly GCF_019748365.1 of Novosphingobium sp. Classification (GTDB taxonomy): domain Bacteria; phylum Pseudomonadota; class Alphaproteobacteria; order Sphingomonadales; family Sphingomonadaceae; genus Novosphingobium. Next base: position 8,569 of record NZ_JAIEPN010000004.1, on the reverse strand, counting down.
CGCACGCTCTATCCCAACATGATCGAAACGATCCGCGCGACCGAAGTGCTGGCCAAGGAAGGTTTTCTTCCCATGGTCTACTGCGTCGATGATCCCATCGCGGCGAAGCAGCTGGAAGACGCGGGCGCGGTTGCAGTCATGCCGCTGGGCGCGCCAATTGGCTCCGGCCTCGGCATCCAGAACCGCGTGACCATCCGCCTGATCGTGGAGGGCGCCACGGTTCCGGTGCTGGTCGATGCGGGCGTGGGCACGGCGAGCGATGCCGCCGTCGCGCTGGAACTGGGCTGCGACGGCGTGCTGATGAACACCGCCATCGCCGAAGCCAAGGACCCGATCCGCATGGCCCGCGCGATGAAGGCGGCCGTGGAAGCCGGGCGCGATGCCTATCTGGCGGGGCGCATGGGGACGCGCAAGTATGCTGATCCGAGCAGCCCGCTGGCGGGGTTGATTTGATCAAGAGACTTTTGTCCGAATTCGCCCAGTTGCGGACGTTGGATGCCGTGGTAGCTTCCCTGCCATGGGCATTCAAAACCACGCCTTCCGCTTTGTTACAGGAGTGCTTGTCGTTTCCTTGGCTGGGTGCGCGACGACCTACGCTTATTCGATTGAAACTCGCGAACAGGTGGTTGTCGCAGGCAACCCAACATGCATCGAGCAAGCGGTGTCGAAGGGATATGCCCTGATTGAAGCAAGAGCAGACACCACCGCGAACGGAATGGTCCAGCGTCTATTTTTTGACCTGGCGAAGGGCGGTTTCGGTCTCAAACCTGAAATGCGGAACTATTCACTAGACTGGCGCCGGGTCGACACGCGCAAAATCGCGATTACGCTGGGATGGGGTAAGCGAGGCGATCCAATCACGTCACAGGAGAGACGGCAGGTCGATCAGGCTCTCAATCAAGTGTACGCCCGCCTGTCTCATGACTGCGGATTTGCGGTTGCGAAGTTGGAAACAGTCGAGAGCTAAGTCCGCTTCCCACCCAATTCCAGCCGCGCCGGTTGAGGCCATTCGCCCCTTTCGCTGCCCACCCATTGCATCCCGAATCGAACCGAGCGTGCCGGGGCAAGCCCCGGAACGATCTTACCTTATTCCGGCCACTGATCAGCCACCCAGTTCCGCGAGGTGTGGATGACGCGCAAGATCACAAGGTCGCGACCGTCCGCACCCAGCGCATAGGCGATGATATAGGGCAAGCGGCTGACCGACTTTTCGTATGTTCCGGCAACGCGGCCCGGGTGACCAGTGGCGAATTCGGCGAGGGCGTTGCCGGCGCTCTGGATCGCACCTTGCACCCGTTCGGCAGCATCGGGATCATCGGCGGCAATATGGCGGACGATGGCGAGAAAATCATCGCGGGCGCGGTCGGCCCAGACGACGCGCCGCCGGATCAGGACTGCTTCCCTTGCCGTGCTTCCTCAATGATCCGAGAGGCTTCGGCCATCACCTCCTCATGCGGGGTCACGCGGCCAGCCGCCATATCGGCAAGGCCCGCGTGGATGCCCTCGATGATCGCGAGTTCGCGGTTCACATAGGCCTCGACCGCTTCGACCGCGAGATAGGACCGCGAGCGGCGGGTGCCCTGCGCCAACCGGCCCAGCTTCTCCTTGAGATCGGGCGAGACCCGGATCGTCATCGTCGTGCTGGCATTCATTGTGCGCGCTCCTCCAGGCTGAACACAATGTAACACAACGTGCGACGTCTTCAATCCAGACTTGCGATCAACCCGCGACCCCTGCTGCCGCCAGCACCGCCAGGGTCAGGATATCCGGCGCGAGCGAGGTCATTGCGGCGATCTGGACGGGCTTTTCCATGCCGATCAGCATCGGGCCGATCACCGCATTGCCGGCGAGTTCGCGCAGAAGCTTGGCGGAGATGTTGGCCGATTGCAGGCCGGGCATGATCAGCACGTTGGCCGGGCCCGAAAGGCGGCTGAACGGATAGCTTGCCATGACCTTGGGATTGAGCGCGGCATCGGGCGCCATCTCGCCTTCGTACTCGAAGTTCGGCTTCTGCTCGTCGAGGATGCAAACCGCCTCGCGGATATCGTCGAGCCAGCGGCCGCTGGGGTTGCCGAAGGTGGAGTAGGACAGGAAGGCGACGCGCGGTTCGTGCCCCATGCGGCGGGCGACGGCGGCGGTTTCGGTCGCGATATGGGCAAGCTCGGCCGCGTTCGGGCGCTCGTTCACCGTCGTATCGGCGAGGAACACGGTGTAGTTCTTCGCGATCATCATGTGGATACCGAAGGGCAGGCTGCCGGGCTTGGGATCGAGCACCTGCCGCACTTCCTTGATCGTCTGCGCGAAAGTGCGGGTCATGCCCGAGATCATCGCATCGCCGTGGCCGAGCGCGACAAGCAGCGAGGCGAACACGTTGCGGTCCTGATTGACCATGCGGCGAACGTCGCGCTCCATGAAGCCGCGCCGCTGCAGCCGTTCGTAGAGGTAGGTCACCATTTCCGGCACAAGCGGCGAGACCGCCGAGTTGTGGATCTCGAAGCTGTCCGGATCGCCGACGCCGAGTTCGGTCAGCAGGTTGTGCACGGCCTGCGTGCGGCCGACGAGCACCGGCGTGCCATAGCCGAAATCGCGGTACTGGATCGCCGCGCGCAGCACGACCTCGTTCTCCGCCTCTGCGAAGACGACGCGGCGGGGGTTTTCCTTGACCTGTTCGTACACGCTGGTGAGCGCGCCGGTGGTGGGATTGAGCCGGGCCTTGAGCTGGGTGCGATAGGCGTCGAAATCCTCGATCGGCTTCTGCGCCACGCCCGAATCCATCGCCGCCTTGGCGACGGCGGACGAAACCACTTCCATCAGGCGCGGATCGAACGGCGCGGGGATGATGTAGTCGAGACCGAACGCGTGCTTCTGGCCATAGGCCGCGGCGACTTCCTCGGGCACGGATTCGCGCGCCAGTTCGGCGATGGCGCGGGCGGCGGCGATCTTCATTTCCTCGTTGATCGCGGTGGCCTGCACATCGAGCGCGCCGCGGAAGATGAAGGGGAAGCCGAGCACGTTGTTGACCTGGTTCGGATAGTCCGAACGGCCCGTCGCCACGATGCAATCGGGGCGCGCGGCCTTGGCCTCGGGCGGGGTGATTTCCGGATCCGGATTGGCCATGGCGAAGATGATCGGCTGCGGCGCCATCTTCTTGACCATCTCTGCCGTCACCGCGCCCTGCACCGAAAGGCCGAGGAAGATATCGGCCCCGTCCATCGCTTCTTCCAGCGTGCGGTGCGGCGTATCGATGGCATGGGCGGACTTGAACTGATCGATCCCGGCGCGGCCGATATAGATCACGCCCTTACTGTCGCACATGGTGACGTTGGTGTGGCGCACGCCCATGGCCTTGATCAGCTCGGTGCAGGCAATGGCGGCAGCGCCCGCGCCGTTCACCACAACCTTGACGTCGGCCAGATTGCGCCCGGTGAGGAAACAGGCATTGAGCAGGCCGGCGGCGGAAATGATCGCCGTGCCGTGCTGGTCATCGTGCATCACGGGGATCTTGAGGCGCTCCTTCAGCGCCTGCTCGATAATGAAGCACTCGGGGGCCTTGATGTCCTCGAGGTTGATGCCGCCGAAGCTCGGCTCCATCAGCGTTACCGCGTCGATGAAGGCCTGCGGGTCCTCGGTTGCGAGTTCGATATCGATCGAATCGACGTCGGCGAAGCGCTTGAACAGCACCGCCTTGCCTTCCATCACCGGCTTCGAGGCGAGCGCGCCAAGGTTGCCGAGACCGAGGATGGCCGTGCCGTTGGAAATCACCGCAACGAGGTTGCCCTTGGCGGTATAGTCGTAGGCGGTCGCCGGGTTCTCGGCGATGGCGCGCACGGGCACGGCGACGCCGGGGGAATAGGCAAGGCTGAGATCGCGCTGCGTCGCCATCGGTTTGGAGGCGATGATCTCGATCTTTCCGGGGCGAATCGTGTTGTGATAGAACAGCGCCTCACGTTCGGTGAAGCGGACATTGCTCTCGTCAGTCATTCATTCCCCCTTGGCGCGCGCGGCGTCTGTGGCCCCGCGGGAAGCCCGTGGCAAGACCGTCGCCACGGGGTACGCGCCGCGGATACGGACTGGTTACAAGTCCTTAGAGCGCCAGTTCGGAAAACCCAAGGGCCGGACCGCGAAAAGCAGGCTGCGGCCTTCCTGCCAGACGAGCTGGAGCCGCGAATCCGGATGGCGCGGCATGCCGGTATCGATCAGCCAGACGTAGTCGACACGCTCGATCGGCGCATATTTGAGCGCGGTATCAACGCTGCGCAGGCGGCCACCGCGGCAGGCGCGCGACCACACGAATTCGGATGGATCGGCCGAAAAATTCCGCCCCGGACGGAAGCGCGGGATCACCATGTGGAGACCCGGCACCGCCCAGTTGTCGTTGACCCAGGCCTGCCGGTAGAGGCTGGCGAGGCTGGCGAGATGGTCACGCCGCGTGTTGCGCCACGATTCCTCGACGCAGGAATGCTCGACAAAGGCGAGCACGCGGCTGCCCGGCTCGACATGGTGGAGCGCGGAGAGCTGCTTGCGGTAATCGTCGGCATAATCGGCAAAGCTGGCGGCGGTCACGACAAGCCGCGTGCCCAGCAGCAGCGCGCCGATCACCGCGATCTTGCGCGCGCGGTCGGCCGATACCGCGCTCCAGTCCTGCAGGCCGAGCGCGAGCATGCAGGCCACCGGCAGCAGGCGCACGTCGACGAAGTTGCTGCCGTTGATGTCGCTGGGAATGGCGACGAACAGCAGGAACACGAGCAGGCCCGGCAGGCCGAGCTGCCACTTCCAGCGGGCGCCCAGCAGCCAGCCGAACAGGATCAGCGCGAAGCAGGCGACTGTCGTCGCGCCATCGAGCAGCAGCGATTGATCGCGCAGCGTGAGGACGAAGTACCAGGCCTTCTGGTCCCACCGCCAGCGGTTCATGCTATGCGCCGGTTCGGGCGAGAAGACCTTCCACAGAAGGATCGTCACCACCGTGGCGATCAGCGGCCAGCACAGGATGAACAGGCGCTTGGCAATCGCGCGCCAGTCCTGCTCGTCGCGCAGGCGGCGCCACTGCGACGGGTGCCACCAGCCGGCGGGAAGGCGGTCGATCTCGCGCCCCAGCGCATTGGCGCCGACAAGGAGCCCCAGCAGCAGGCCGCCGATGGCATGGCAGAGCATGGCCACCGGCTGCGCCACGATCAGCAGCGCCGCGCGCTGCTTCGGCTTGTCTTCCAACCAGACCGCCGTGGCGAAGGCCATCAGCGAAAGGCCGGTGGCGAGGATATAGTTGAGGAAGCCCGTCAGCAGCGGGAAGCTGAACACGAACATCAGCGCCCAGGGTGCGCCGTGCCCGCCCTTGGGATTGAGCACGCGGATGGTGGCAAGGCAGCCGCCGGCGAAGAGGCCCGTCGCGAGCACGGTGCTCCACCAGCCCGCAGCAAGAATGCCGAACTGTGCGCCGATGAGCTTCGCCAGCACATCGCCGCCGATGTTGAGCGTGAAGACCCACTTCCACGAGAAATACTTGAGCAGCGGATTGCCAGGCCGCGCGGCCTCGATCGCGGCGGCACCCATGTGGCCCGGCACGTCGATCAGCGGCGGCACCTCGACAAGCGCGAAGGGCAGGCACACCAGCATCACGATGACAACGATCCCGGGCGCGCTGAGCCATGGCAGCGCCAGCAAGCGCTCCCACAGCCCCCGCAGGCTCATGGCCAGAGTTTTCTCGCGGACCTGCATCAAACCCAGCTCACTTTCGCATCAGTGCCGGTCGCGATGATCGGATTGATCATCCCGTCAGCCCCCCGGAAGCACTCGCCTCCCAAGAACCCTCGAAGCATCCGCCCAGCCCATGCCCGGACCATTTACGACTTGATGTGTCGATATCCGGTGTCGATCGTTTGAGAAACCTGCGCGCGTGGTCTAGCCACGGCTGCTGTGACCTCCCATGCCCCAACTCCGATGATGGCGCAATATCTTGCGCTGAAGCAGCAGGCCGAAGGCTGCCTACTGTTCTACCGCATGGGCGATTTCTTCGAGCTGTTCTTCGAGGATGCGAAGATCGCGGCGAGCGTGCTCGACATCGCGCTCACCAGCCGGGGCGAGCATGGCGGTGCGCCGATCCCGATGTGCGGCGTGCCGGTCCATTCGGCGGAAAGCTACCTTGCTCGCCTGATCCGTGCGGGGTGCCGCGTGGCGATTGCCGAGCAGACCGAAACGCCCGAGGAAGCGCGCAAACGCGCCGGTTCCAAGGCGCTCGTGGCGCGGGACATCGTCCGCTTCGTGACGGCGGGGACGCTGACCGAGGACGCCCTGCTCGAACCGCGCCGCGCCAATGTGCTGGCGGCAGTCTGCACGGTGCGGGGCGTGGCGGGGATTGCCGCCTGCGACATCTCGACCGGGCGGATGGAGCTGGAGGAGTGCACGCCCGAAACCATCGGCGCCGCGCTTGCCCGGCTGGGCGCGACCGAACTGGTGGTCGCGGAGGAAAGCGGGCTCGACCTGCCCGAAGCCGCCGAGCGCCCTGCCCGCGCCTTCGATTCGCAGCGCGGAGCGGACCGGCTGATGGCGCTTCACGGCGTCGCCACGCTCGACGGTTTCGGCACGTTCAGCCGCGCGATGCTGGCGGCGGCGGCGGGGCTGATCGACTATCTCGAGCATGTCGGGCGCGGCAGCCTGCCGCTGCTGCTGCCCCCGGTGGTGCGCGAGGCGGGCGCCTTCATGGCGATGGACGAGGCGACGCGCGCCAGTCTTGAAATCCTCGCTGCGTCCGGGGGAGGCCGCAAGGGCAGCCTGATCGAGGCGATCGACCGCTGCGTGACAAGCGCGGGGGCGCGCCTGCTCGCCGAAGATCTCGCCGCACCGCTCACCGATCTGGGCGCGATCCGCGCGCGGCTCGAACTCGTCAGCTGGCTGCACGATGATCCGCTGCTGCGCGGTGATCTGCGCGCCGTGCTGCGGGCGGCGCCCGATGTGGGCCGCGCGCTGGGGCGGATCGTGGCGGGCCGGGGCTCTCCCCGCGATCTGGGCCAATTGCGCGACGGCCTGAGCGAGGCGCAGCGGGTGCAGGCGCTGCTCGCCGCGCGCGCCGACCGCCCTGCGCTGGCGGACAGCCTGATCCCCGCGCTCAGCGGCCATGGCGCGCTGATTGATCTATTCGCCCGCGCACTGGTTCCAGCGCCGCCCACCGAACGCGCCAGCGGCGGCTTTATCGCGGCGGGCTATGACGCGGCACTGGATGCCTTGCGCGATGCGGCGGGCAATTCGCGCCGCGCCATTGCCGCGCTGGAGGCGCGCTACCGCGAGGAGACCGGCACGCCCGCGCTCAAGATCCGGCACAACGGCGTGCTCGGCTATTTCATCGAAGTGCCGGCGCGCCATGCCGACCGGCTGATGGCGCCGGACAGCGGCTTCACCCACCGCCAGACGATGGCAGGCGCGGTGCGTTTCAACGCGCTGGCGCTGCACGAGGAAGCGAGCCGGATTGCCGAGGCGGGCGGGCACGCGCTGGCCGCCGAGGAAGCGCATTTCGAGGACCTGACCGCCCGCGCAGTGGCGGCGCGCGAGGCGATTGCGACGACGGCAGCGGCGCTGGCGCGGATCGATGTTGCCGCCGGGCAGGCCGAGCGCGCGGCGGAAGGCGGCTGGTGCCTGCCGCACCTTTCGGAGGACACCGCGCTGACCATTCTCGGCGGGCGGCATCCGGTTGTCGAAGCAGCACTGGCGGCGCGCGGCGAGCGCTTTGTCGCCAATGACTGCCAACTCGCTGTGCGAGACCGGCTATGGTTGATCGGCGGGCCGAACATGGGCGGCAAGTCCACCTTCCTGCGGCAGAACGCGCTGATCGTGATCCTCGCGCAGGCGGGCGGGTTCGTTCCTGCAGAGGCGGCGGACATCGGAATCGTCGACCGCCTCTTCAGCCGCGTCGGCGCGGCGGACAATCTGGCGCGCGGGCGCTCCACTTTCATGGTCGAGATGGTGGAAACCGCTGCGATCCTGGCGCAGGCGGGCGAGCGCAGTTTCGTGATTCTCGACGAAGTGGGGCGCGGCACCTCGACTTACGACGGCCTCGCACTCGCCTGGGCGGTTGCCGAGGCGGTGCACGAAGTCAACCGCTCGCGCTGCCTCTTCGCGACGCATTACCATGAGCTCGCCCGCCTTGCTGAAACCTGCGACGCGCTCTCGCTCCACCACGTCCGCGCGCGGGAGTGGAAGGGCGATCTGGTGCTGCTGCACGAGCTGGCGGAGGGGCCCGCCGACAAGAGCTACGGCCTTGCGGTCGCGCGGCTGGCTGGCGTTCCGGCGCCGGTGGTCAAGCGCGCAAAGTCGGTGCTCGACCGGCTGGAAAAGGGCCGCGCTGCGACCGGCGGGCTGGCGGCGGGGCTGGATGATCTGCCGCTGTTTGCCGCAGCGATCGAGGCGGCAGAGGAGAAAGTCGATACGCTGCGCGAGAAGCTGGCTTCGATCGATATCGATTCGCTTAGCCCCCGCGCCGCGCTCGATCTGCTCTATGATCTGAAGCGCGAACTGTGATGCCCACTCCCCCTTCCCCAGCCCGTTCGTGTAGTGGGGAATGGGGTCAACCCACGCAGCGGGT
>NZ_JAIEPN010000003.1 GCF_019748365.1 Novosphingobium sp. | reverse complement strand
CCCCTACATCCTCATCCACGAGAAGAAGCTCTCGTCGCTCCAGGCGATGCTGCCGGTGCTCGAGGCCGTGGTGCAGACGGGTCGTCCGCTCCTCATCATCGCCGAGGACATCGAAGGCGAAGCCCTCGCCACCCTCGTCGTCAACAAGCTGCGCGGCGGCCTCAAGGTCGCAGCGGTCAAGGCTCCCGGCTTCGGCGATCGCCGCAAGGCCATGCTGGGCGATATCGCCACGCTGACCGCCGGTGAAATGATCTCCGAAGACCTCGGCATCAAGCTCGAGAGCGTCACGCTCCCGATGCTCGGCCAGGCCAAGAAGGTCACGATCGACAAGGACAACACCACGATCGTCGACGGCGCCGGTTCGGCTGACGAGATCAAGGCCCGCGTCGAGCAGATCCGTGCCCAGATCGAAGTCACCACCAGCGACTACGACCGCGAGAAGCTGCAGGAACGCCTTGCCAAGCTTGCTGGCGGCGTGGCCGTGATCAAGGTCGGTGGCGCTTCGGAAGTCGAAGTGAAGGAGCGCAAGGACCGCGTCGACGACGCGCTCCACGCCACCCGCGCGGCGGTCGAGGAAGGCATCGTCCCCGGCGGTGGCACCGCGCTGCTCTACGCGACCAAGGTCCTTGCCGGCCTCAAGGGCGCGAACGACGACCAGACCAAGGGCATCGACATCGTCCGCAAGGCGATCATGGCCCCGGTTCGCCAGATCGCCACGAACGCCGGCCACGATGGCGCGGTCGTTTCGGGCAACCTGCTGCGCGAAGGCGATGAGACCCAGGGCTTCAACGCTGCCACCGACACCTACGAGAACCTGAAGGCCGCCGGCGTCATCGACCCGACCAAGGTCGTGCGCACCGCGCTTCAGGATGCCGCGTCGGTTGCCGGCCTGCTGATCACGACCGAAGCCGCGATCATCGAGCGTCCGGAAGACAAGCCCGCGATGCCCCCGATGGGTGGCGGCATGGGCGGCATGGGGGGCATGGACTTCTAAGTCCGACGCCACAGCCAAACAGAGAAACGGGGCCGGAGGGGAAACCTTCCGGCCCTTTTTCTTGTCCGGCCATCCTTACAGCCTATCCTCATGAGGTGGAGGCATCGTCACCTCATCAGGACAGGCTCTAGGGCACGAAAACCAGCTTCGGCCCCGGATCGGCCATCGCTTCCCCGGCCTCGCCAAACGGCAGCACGCGGTGCGTCACGTGTTCGGGATGAAGTCTGCCGCAGGCAATGCACCCCAGCACCTCGGGCAGGACCGGGCGGGACTGGACGCGGCCGGTGTGGAAGGTCAGCCCTTTGTAGTAGGCTTCGGTCAGCGGCACCGGCGTCGTTGGTGCGAAATGCATCGAAACGCTGGTGAGCACGCCGTTGGGCGCGGTCGAACGGATGGCGAAGGCGAGCCCGGCTGCCGTGCCTGCGGCTTCGACCACGATCTCGAACTGCGCGGCAGGCGCGCGGCCCTCCCCCAGCGCGAGCGGGGCGACTTGCGCGCCCATTGCTGCCGCCCGCGCGCAATTGGCGGCGTTGTCATCCAGATAGAGCACCCGCCCCGCTCCCAGCGCCACCGCTGCGCCCGCGGCATAGATGCCGACGCTCTGCGCGAGACCTCCGACCACCAGCACCGAAGCCCCCGGCCTTGCCGCCAGATGCGGCGCCACGCCGCGCCAGCCATCGGCGATGTTGTCGCAGGCGCTCGCGGCGGCCACCGGGTCGATTCCGTCTGGCAGCGGCACCAGCATGTGATCGGCATAAGGCACCAGCATGAGATCGCTCAGCGCCCCGCCGAAGTCTGGCCGCCCGTTCCCGGCAAGACCATAAGCCGCGTAGGCCGGTACGCCCGAACAGCTGTTGGTAAAGCCGCGGCGGCAGTTTTCGCAGTCGCCGCACGAGATCTGGAACGGCACCACGACCCGCTGACCCGGCACAACCCCGGCAGCATCGCCTGCATCGACCACCTCGCAGACCGCCTCGTGCCCGAAGGCGAAAGGCCCGGCGAAGGGCGCGACACCCGTTGCGATGTACAAGTCGAGGTCGCACCGCGCCACCGCCAGCGGCCGCACCACAGCATGGCGCGGGCCCGATACAACCGGGGCCGGCACCTCGCGCCATTCGAACCGGCCCGGCTTCAGGAAGGTGAGCTGGCGCATCACTTTTCGCCCGTACCGGTCATGTCGATCTGCAACGGCGAATCGAAGTAGATCAGCTCGGGCTCCGTGCCGTAGGTCGCCTTGGCCCGCGCGCGCCACTGCGGCGTGAACCAGGCCTCCGCCGCCGCGCGACTGGACCAGAGATACATCCCGCCAAAGCTCGTTGCATTGACTGTGAAGTACTTGCGCAGCAACCCGGGCACCTTGCGATAGGTGGGCGCCGCCTGCTGGAAGCCTGTTTCGATCGCTGCACGCGAAAGACCAGCCGGTGTTTGCACCACCACGATCGTCGCCACCGGCTGCTGCGCAGGCACTGGCTCCGCGCGCAGCGGCGTCGCCAGGGCAATGGCTGAAAGGGCGACAAGTAGAGAAAGCTTCATGATCGGTACTCCTTGCTCGAATGAGTAAAGGGCTATCTGATGCCCGCCGACCGACAAATGCGCGATATCGCAAAGCAGTTTTGCAGAAGCGCCAAACTTGCGGTCGGCCCGGCCCCTGCGATCCCGGCGATCTGACCAGCTTCGGCAACGGCGAAGGCGCGATGGCGATGTCCCGTTGCATCCCCCTGCCACATGCCCCTGTAGACAGGGCCGACCGCCACGCTACCTTGCCGGTCAAAGCATGGCACAAGGGGGATCGGGATGCGCAAACGCACCATGGGGTTGATCGCGGCGAGCGTTGTCGGGCTTGCCGGCCTCGGCTGGTATGCCAGCCTCGATGCCGAAACGCGCGGGCTGCTCGCGGCCATGCCCACCGACCGCGACGTGCTGATGTGGACGGTCCCGCAGCGCGATGCCGCCTTCCGCGCCATGGACCGCCTGCCCGTGCTGGCCGAAGCGCGCGAGATCGCCCCTTCGGACAAGCCTCTGCCGCTTCCCGCCGGCAAGCCGCTCACCATCCCCGGCGTCGAGGCCTACATGGCCAGCCAGCGCGCCGCCGGGCTGGTGATCGTGCAGGACGGCAAGGTGCGCTTCGAACGCTATGGCCTCGGCTTTGCTGCGCAGGGCCGCTGGACCAGCTTCTCGGTGGCGAAGTCGTTCACATCCACGCTCGTCGGCGCGGCGATCAAGGACGGCTTCATCAAAAGCCTCGACGACAAGGTCAGCCAGTACATTCCGGACCTCAAGGGCTCTGCCTATGACGACGTCAGCGTCGCGCAGCTGCTCACCATGAGTTCGGGCGTGCGCTGGAACGAGGATTACGAGGACCCCAAGTCCGATGTGGCCTCGTTCAACAATGCCGAGCCCGAACAGGGCATGGACGCCACCGTCAGCTACATGAGGAAGCTCCCCCGCGCGCATCCGCCGGGCACCGTCTGGCACTACAACACCGGCGAAACCAACCTGATCGGCGTGCTCGTCTCCTCGGCGGTGAAAAAGCCGCTCTCGCAATACCTCGAGGAGAAGATCTGGAAGCCCGCGGGCATGGAAGCCAAGGCGACCTGGCTGCTGGGCAAGACCGGGCACGAGATCGCCGGCTGCTGCATCCAGGCCGCGACGCGCGATTTTGCCCGCATGGGGCTCTTCGTGCTCGCCAACGGCAACGCCGGCGGCCAGCAGATCGTGCCGCCGGACTGGTTCGCCGCCGCCGCGCACAAACAGAAGGACATCGGCACGCCCGGCCGCGGCTATGGCTACCAGTGGTGGACCTACGACGATGGCTCGGTCGCCGCGCAGGGCATCTTCGGGCAGGGCATCTTCATCGATCCCAAGCGGCGGCTGGTGATCGCCAGCAATGCCGACTGGACCCGCGCCGACGAAGGCCCCGAAGGCGAAGGGCGCGAGGCGTTCTACCGCAAGGTGCAGGCACTGATCGACGCGGGCGGGTGATTGCCCTCGTCCCGGCAGGGCTGTCCTACAAGTGGCGAGGGGCGTAGGGTGGCAGCCATGACCGGCATCCCGACCCTTTCCGCCCGCACCTCCTGTTCAGGCCGGAAAACCGGAACGCGGAGTTTCTCCTCAGGACTGTGTCAACTGTGTCAACCTGACCTAAATTCGGCGCGAGTCCCCCAAGGGCCAGTGGACAAGCTGCTCCGGCACGCCATAGCGATTCGGACTTATCGGTCGGGGGGAACGGCGATGCGCAACGTGGCAATCAGCGCCGCATTCGGAATGCTGGCGTTTGCGGGGGCGGCCCAGGCCGAAGCCCCCAAGCTTGCCCCCGTCCCTGCCGCACAGGCGCCCGGTTTCGAGCGCATTCGCGAGGCGGACTTGCGCGCCGATCTCACGTTCGTCGCCTCCGATGCGCTGCAAGGCCGCATGTCGCTGCAGCCGGGTGACGACGCTTCGGTCCAGTGGATCGCTGCCGAGTTCGCCAAGGCCGGCCTCCAGCCGGCCGCTGCCGATGCAACCGGCAAACCCAGCTATCTCCAGAGCGTGCCGCTCATCGAATACCGGCCCAATCCCGCGGCCAACACGCTGACCCTGCGCATCGGCACCGCAGTGCAAAGCTGGAAGGCGCCTGAACTCATCGGCGGCTTCCGCGATGATCTAGAGCTCGCCGCACCGCTCGTGTTCGCCGGCTTCGGCATCAGCGCGCCCGGCGTGGGTTACGACGATTACAGGGACCTCGATGTGCGGGGCAAAGTCGTGCTCGTTTTCGAGCATGAGCCGCAGGAGAACGACCCTGCCTCGCGCTTCAACGGGACGGGCAACACGCGCTATGCCACCAACCGGGTCAAGGCGCTCAACGCGCAGGCCCGCGGCGCCGTCGCGCTGCTGGTCATGGCCGAACCGAACCGCAAGCACCCCTCGAACCTGGAACGCGTCAACCGGATCGGCGGCAGCGCAAAGCGTGTGCCGCCGCTGCCCGGTCAGGCGCTGCCCGATGACGAGCTGCGCATCCCCGTGCTGACTGTCTCGGATACGGTTGCAACCGCCTTGCTCGCCAAGGCCGGCGCTACCGCGCAGGCGCTGCAGTCCGCGATTGATCAGAGCCTCAGCCCCCAGTCGCGCCCGCTGGCGGATACCACCGTGGCGCTCCACCTTGAGAACACCGCGCGCAGCCGGGGCGTGTCGGCCAATGTGGTCGGCCTGCTGCCGGGTTCGGACCCGACGCTCGCGCCCGAAACGGTGATCATCAGCGCCCACCACGATCACGATGGCAGCAGCGGGCCGGAGATCTGGCACGGCGCAGATGACAACGGCTCCGGCACTGTCGGCGTGGTTGCGCTGGCCCGGGCCTTCATGGCCAATCCGGTCAAGCCCAAGCGCTCGATTCTCTTTGCCGTCTTCGCGGCCGAGGAGCGCGGGCTGCTCGGAAGCTACTATATGGCCCTGCACCCGCTCCGCCCGCTTGCCACCACCCGCGCGATGATCAACTTCGACATGATCGGCCGCAACGAGGAACCGAGCGACCAGACCACCGGGCTTATCGAGATTCCCAAGGACACGACCAACCGGTTGAACCTGATCGGCGCCGCCTACAGTCCCGATTTCGACCGGGCTGTGCGGGCCGCCAATCGCAGTGTCGGACTGGACCTCGATGACCGTTTCGACCACGAGAATGCCCTCAACGTGTTCTTCCGCAGCGATCAGTTCCCCTTCGTTCTGAAGGACGTACCGGCGATGTGGTTCAACACCGGTTTCCACCCAGATTACCACCACACCACCGATACTGCAGACCGGATCAACTACCCCAAGATGACGAAGATCGTGAAGCTCGCCTATCTTTCCGCCTGGCGTTTCGCCAGCGAGGCATCGCCTCCGGCCTTCGTGCCCGATCCGGCGGGCCACTGACACCCCAAGCCGCTTCGCACCGCCCGCATGGGCCAAGTGTGAATTCAATTTGACAGTCTATCTGTAAAGACTGATTGTCACCCATCCGGCAGCATTGCTGCAAACTATGGAGGGCCGCGCTTTGCCCGACCAGTTTCCCCTTGAACCCACCTCCAGCCTTTCGGTCGAAACCGTCGTCTCGGTGCGCCACTGGAACGAGTTTCTGTTCTCTTTCACGATCACCCGCCCGCCGAGCTTCCGCTTCCGCTCGGGAGAGTTCGTGATGATCGGCCTCATGGGCGAAAACGGCCGTCCGCTGCTGCGCGCCTATTCCATGGCCTCGCCCGCCTATGACGAGGTGCTCGAGTTCCTCTCGATCAAGGTGCCGGACGGCCCGCTCACCTCGCGCCTCCAGAAGATCAAGGAGGGCGATCACATCTATCTCGGCCGCAAGCCCACCGGCACGCTGGTTGCCGATGCGCTGCTTCCCGGCCGCCGCCTGTTCCTGCTCGGCACCGGCACCGGCCTCGCGCCATGGATGTCGCTGATCCGCGATCCCGATATCTACGATCGGTTCGAGCAGATCGCGGTTGTGCATTCGGTGCGCGGCGTATCCGACCTTGCCTATCGCGACATGCTGGAAGCGCGTCTGGCCGATGATCCGCTGGTGGGCGAGATGGCGGCAGAGCGCCTCACCTACATCCCGACCGTCACGCGTGAGCCGTTCCATACCAACAAGCGCATCGAAGGCCTGATGCTCGATGGCACGCTGTTCCAGGGGTCGTTGGGCGATCCCAAGAACTTCGACCCCATACACGACCGCGTCATGCTCTGCGGTTCGATGACGATGATCAAGGAAGTCGCCGCGATGCTCGACGGCTTCGGCTTCACCGAAGGCGCCAATTCACATCCGGGCGAATACGTGATCGAGCGCGCCTTCGTCGGCTAGGCCGGACGTTCGAGCAGGATCAGCGTGGTATCACCATCGACCTGCTCGTCGTACCTCACGAAGCCGAGCTTGCCGGCCACCGCAAGCGATGGCAGGTTGATGTCATCGATCATGCAGGCGACACGGCGGCCAGGGAAAGCCGCATCGAACCACGCGAGCGAGGCGCGGGCCGCCTCGGTCGCCACGCCCCGCCCCCACGTCTTGCGGGCAAAGATCCAGCCGATCTCCGGCGTATCGTCGAGCCCGTTGCCAAAGCCGCGCCACGAATGGAACACCCCGCAGATGCCCAGCACCTCGTCCGTTCCGCGCGCGCGGCAACTGAAGATGCCATAGCCGAACAACGCCCAGGAACCCGCATTGCGGCACAGCCGATTGAACTCCTCGACCGCGCTGGTCGGCCGGCTCCCGAGATGACGGCGCACCTCGTCGTCTGCCATCAGATCGACCAGCGCAGCATGATCGCGGGGCGCCGGTCGCCACATTTCGAGACGTTCGGTCGAAAATTCGGGTCCATTCATAGCACCACGTCTACCGCGTGGATTGCGACACCGACAAGCCCGCCAACCAGTGTTCCGTTGATGCGGATGAACTGAAGATCACGACCGACAGCGCCCTCGATGCGAGCAGTCACCGTGCGTGCATCCCAACGGCGGACAGTTTCGGAGACCAGCCGGACAATCTCACCGCCATAGCGCGTAGCGACGCCCACCAGCGTGCGGCGGGCAAAGCGGTTCACCAGCGTCTGCAGCCGCGCGTCATGCTGCAATGCACGGCCAAGCTCGGCCAGCCAGGCGCCGATGCGGTCTCCTCCGTCGGCTGCGCCGCTGCCACCGGAGCGGACCGCCCGCAGAAGTTGGGCCCGCCCCCGTTCCCAAAGGCCATCAAGCCAGGCCGCGAACGCCGGGTTCGCAAGCACGTCGCGCTTCATGGCTTCGACCCGCGCGTGCATCGCCGGATCGTTCACCAGCGCTTCTGCCAGCGCCCTGAGGCTCTCCTCGATCTTCATGCGCAGCGGGTGGTCCGCGATGACCACCGTCTCGGCAAGGAGCTTGTAAAGACCATCGAGAATGCCGTTGGCCAGACGCTCATCGAGGCCAGTCCAACGCATCACGGCATTCGCCTTGTCGTGGATCATCCGGCGCACAAGGTCTTCGTTGGCTTCGAGCGCTTCGGCTGACCGGCGGATCAACGCTTCGATCAAGGGCATGTGGCGGCCCTCGGCGATCATCGCGGAGAGCAGATTGCCGAGCAGCGGTGCCAGCGCAAGGCGCTCGATCCGGCTGCGCAGTGCGGCCTTTGCCATCCCGCCCAACTTCTCCTGATCGAGCGATTCGAGCACATCGGCAATGAGGCTGGCCGCACCCGCTCCGAGCCGGCCTTCACCTGGGCGCGGGTTAGCGAGGTACTGGCCAGCGGCGTTGGCGGCATTCAGCCCGCGCAACCGGCGCGCCACGACGGGCGGCGTGAGGAAGTTTGCTCTGAGAAAGGCCGCCATTGAATCGGCAATGCGGTCCTTGTTCTCCGGGATGATGGCGGTGTGCGGAATGGGCAAACCAAGTGGGTGCCGGAACAGCGCCGTCACCGCAAACCAGTCCGCCAAGCCGCCGACCATGGCCGCTTCGGCGAAAGCGCGCAGGAAACCCCAGCCAGCATGTACCGTCTCAAGCTGCCGCGCTGCGAGGAACAGTACCGCCATGAGCAGCAGCAGGGCAGTCGCGATGAGCCGCATCCGGCGTGCAGGATCGTCCATCGGACGCGTGCGCGCCGATTGCTCTGTCGCGGTGTTGGCAGAAGGTCCCCTTGGCGTCGCGATTACTCCGCCGGAAAGCCCTCGCCCGCCGCGTGCCGGTCACTCGCAGCCTCGCGCGGGTCATACGAGAGAACACGGCGTCCGATCCACGGACCAACGCGCTTCTCGAGGCCGTCGGCAAGGCTGAAACCGGCCGGAACGAGCAGCAGCGTAAGCAGGGTCGAAAGCGCGAGACCCCCGATCACGACAATGCCCATCGGTGCGCGCCAACCCGCGTCGCCGCCGAGGGAAACAGCGGTCGGAACCATGCCCGCAATCATTGCCACGGTGGTCATCACGATCGGCTGGGCGCGCTTGTGTCCGGCTTCGATGATCGCATCGAGTTTGGGCGTGCCCTTGGCCATTTCCTCAATGGCGAAGTCGATGAGCAGGATCGAATTCTTTGCGACGATCCCGAACAGCATGAGGACGCCGATGAATACCGGCAGCGAGAGAGCCTGACCTGTCGCCAGCAGAAGCAGCAGACCGCCCAAAGGCGCGAGGAACAGCGAACCCATGTTAACGAGCGGCGAGATAAAGCGGCGATAGAGCAGCACCAGCACGGAGAACACCAGCAGCACGCCGGCGGCCAGCGCGACCATGAAGTTGAAGAGCATTTCCTGCTGCCAGCGGTCTTCGCCGGCCGGTGCATTCGAGACGCCCTGCGGCAGGTTCTTCATGATCGGCAGCGCTTTGATCGCGGCATCCGCAGTGCCCTTGACGACACCCGGCGGCAGGTCCGCACCGATGAACACACGGCGGTTCTGATTGTAGCGCTGGATGCTCGTCGGGCCCGAGCCGAACCCGATAGTCGCCACGCGCGACAGCGGCACCGACCCGCCAGAGATGGTCGGAACCGGAAGATTCTCCAGCGTGGACAGATCGCGGCGCGAGGCCACGGGCAGCTTGACCCGGATCGGCACCTGCCGGTCAGAGAGCGAGAACTTCGCGCTGTTCTGGTCGATCTCACCTTGTGTTGCGATACGGATCACCTGGCTCAGTTGCTGGGTGGTGACCCCAAGGGAGGCAGCAAGGTCGAGATGCGGCGTGATGACGATTTCCGGGCGGCGCAAATCGGCACTGATACGCGGGGCCACGACTTCCTTGAGCTGGCTCATCTGCTCGACCAGCGTCTGCGCTGTCTTCTGCAGGAGCTCGGGATCGGAACCGGACAGCATGACACTGATGGCACGACCCGAACCGCCGCCGGGGCCGCCGCCGTTCTGGTTCATGAAGCTGACGCGCGCATCCGCAACCTTCTGCAGTCGCGGAGTCAGCGCGCGCTCGAACTCGATGCTGGACCGCGCGCGGTCGCGCTTGAGTTCCAGAAATACGCGGCCGTTGCCCTCGTTGATGCGCTCGAGCGCAACGTCGATCTCCGGCTCGTCCTTCACGAGAGCCAGCACTTCATCCACCTTGCGTTCGGTCTGCTCGATCGTGGTTCCGGGCACCATCTCGATGGTGATGCGACTGAAATCGCCATCCGTCTCCGGGAAGAACTGCGACGGAATGGCCATGAACAGCACGACCGTGAACGCCAACGCACCCGCCGCAACGCCCATCATCCACAAGCGGTGATCGAGCAGTCTTGCGCGAAACCACCGCCGCGGGAACCGCTGGCGATAAGCGGCAACGCTGCGGGTATCTAGCGACCATTCGAGCACACGCATGTAGCGCTGCATCCAGGGCCCGTTGCCATGTTCGGCCTGACCATGGGCCTTGAGGAAATAGGCCGCGATCATCGGTGTGATCATGCGCGCGACCAGCAGCGAGAACAGCACCGCAATGACGACGGTGAGACCGAAGTTCTTGAAGAACTGGCCCGAAACGCCGGGCATCAGCGCAACCGGCAGGAATACCGCAACGATCGAGAAAGTGGTCGCCACCACGGCGAGACCGATCTCGTCAGCCGCATCGATGGCGGCCTGATAGGCGGATTTGCCCATGCGCATGTGCCTGACGATATTCTCGATCTCCACGATCGCGTCGTCGACAAGGACACCTGCAACGAGGCCAAGCGCCAGCAAGGACATTGTGTTGAGCGTGAAACCGATCAGGCTCATGAGCCAGAAAGTAGGGATCGAGGACAGCGGAATCGCAATTGCCGAGACGATCGTCGCGCGCCAGTCGCGCAGGAAGAAGAACACCACGATCACCGCCAGCACGGCGCCTTCGACCATCGCGGACATCGAGGACTTGTACTGTTCCTTGGTGTAGCCCACGCTCGAGAACAGCTGGATGAAGTGGACGCGGCCGCCCTGCTCCTTCTCGATCTTTGCGAGTTCCTTGACCGTGTCATCGAACACGCTGACGTCGGATTCGCCGCGCGCGCGGGCGATGCTGAAGGTAACCACCGGCTTGCCGTTGTTCTTGGCAATCGAGGTGATTTCGCTGAAGCTGTCGCGCACATCGGCAACGTCAGAAAGGCGGACGGTGCGGCCATTCGAAATGCCGACCTGCATGCGGGAAAGCTCGAATGCACTCGCCGCATTGCCGAGCACGCGCACGGCCTGGCGCGAACCAGCAACTTCCGCACGCCCGCCAGCCGCGTTCAGGTTGACCTGGCGCAGCGCGGCATTGATCTGCGTGGCCGTCACACCCTGCGCCTTCATGCGCATTGGATCGAGCGTGACCGCGATCTCGCGGCTGACACCGCCATTGCGGTCGACCTCGGCCATGCCGGGAACAGAAAGCAGGCGCTTGCGGACAGTATCGTCTATGAACCACGAGAGCTGTTCGATGGTCATGTCGTCGGCAGAGACGGCAAAGTACGCAATCGCGTCAGAAGAAGTCTGTGCCTTGACCACCTGCGGTTCAAGGATACCCTCGGGCAAGTCGCCGCGCACCTGATCGACCGCGTTCTTGACCTCGTTCACCGCGGCATTGATGTCCGTGCCGATGGCGAACTGGACCATCGTCTGGCTCGACCCTTCGGTGGCCGTCGAACTCAGGGTATCAACACCCGCGATCGTTCGCACGGCGGATTCAATCCGCTGGGTGATCTGGTTCTCAATCTCGGTCGGCGCTGCGCCCGGCTGAGATATGGTCACAATGACCAGCGGGAACTCGATGTCCGGCTGGTCCTGCACCTTCATGCCCATGAACGCCACGATCCCGGCCAGGGTGAGGCCGAGGAACATGACGATCGGCACCACCGGGTTGCGGATGGACCAGGCAGAGATATTGCGGAAGTTCATGTGCGCGGCCCCCGGTTATGAACCGGAGCCGGTAACGGCGGCTGGGGCAGTTGCAGTCACCGGGCGCACGACATCCCCCGGATTGAGGAAGCCGCCGGCGCGCAGGACAACACGTTCGTTGCCCGTGAGCCCGTCTGTCACCACGATGCCTGCAGCCGTCACTTCACCCGTCTTCACGCTGCGGCGGACGACCTTGTTGCCCTTGTCGACGACATAAACAAACGGACCCTGCTGGTCGGACAGAATGGCCGATTCCGGAAGCATCGGTGCCGTCACGGAGCCACTGCGGATCTGCGCGCTTGCGAAGCCACCGGGACGCAAAGCCCGATCATAGCCCAACGCGATGCGCGCGATCCCTTCGCGCGTTTGCGCATCGATCGTGGGCGAAAGCTGCCAGATCTGGCCGATGAACGGCTTGCTGGTGCCGACGGGGGTCACTTCGGCCGACTGGCCCACGGCGAGCCGCGCCAGATCGTTTTCCGCAAGCCGCGCTTGCATCTCAAGCTGTCCATCCTTGGCAATCCGGAACAGCACGCCGCTGCCGGGACTGACGATCTGGCCAGGTTCGACCCCGCGGGTGAGCACAAGGCCGGCTGCCGGCGCGATGATGTTCAGCCTCGCTGTGCTGGCGCGCAGTTGGCCCAACGCGGCGTCAGCAACCCGGACCTGCGCAACGGCGGCATCGCGCGTCGCGATCAGACGGTCGACATCGGCCTTGGAAATAAACCCGCGCTCGACCAGCTTGAGCGCACGGTCGAGATTGGACTGCGCGATGCGGGCGTTGGCCCGCTGGACTTCGATGGTGGCAGCCTGGCCGACAATCTGCTGGGCCTGGACCGAGCGATCGACGACGGCAAGGACTTGACCGGCCTGCACCCAATCACCCGCATCTACCAGTACGCTGACCACGCGCCCGCCTTCGCCGGCGGCGCCCACCGGCATCTCGCGCCGAGCCGCGATGGTGCCGCTTGCCGTGATCGAGCCAGTGACGCTGATACGGCCAGGCGTGATGACGCTGACCGACTGGGCCTGAGCATTGCGCGCCGCCTCGGCATCGGTCGCGGCAGGCGACTTGTGCATGAAATACCAGCCAAGGCCGAGCGCAACCGCGATCAGTACCGCAACAATGGCAAGGCGGCGCTGTCCACCGCCCGTCGAACCGAAATCACCATCGACCATCACCGGATCGACAGCGGGCTGCAGCCCGGATCTGATTTTCGTTTCATAATTCATGTCGTTCACGTGCCTTAGTCCCGGTCGGGCGCCGAACAGCCAGAGATAGGGGCCGATCCCCACCATGGCGGAAGTGTATTATCTGACTATATCACTTCCCGCAAGCGCGGGGAGCCACGCTGTGCCGCACGCAATCATAGTCTTAGCGTCGCATCCGACGAGTGACAATTGCGGCTCGACGAAGCGCATGAACAAATGATTCGAGCGTGGTTACGATGCAACCGCAATCGTCCCGTGAAGCCAACCCTTGAGGGCAAACCAAAGCAGATGGCCGCCCCGATTACCGGGGCGGCCATCGCTTCAGGCAGATCGTGCAACCGGCCGCAGCCAGCAGGTCAGAACTTGAGCTGGCGCTCGTAGAGATCGCGGTAGTGCTGGATGCGCGTCACGCGCAGACCCTGCATGCCCGAGCGATCGACCGCCCGTTGCCAGGAGGCGAATTCCTCGAGCGTGAGACCATAACGCTCGCACACCTCGTCGATCGTGAGCAGACCGCCATTAACGGCGGCCACGACCTCGGCCTTGCGGCGGACAACCCAGCGCGTGGTCGAGGGGGGCGGGAGGCTGTCAAGGGTCAGGGGCTCCCCGAGAGGGCCAATGACTTGCGACGGCTTGATTTTTTGATTCTCAATCATGTCAATTCTCGTCTGGTCGACGTTGCGGGGCGACTTCGGGAACTGGCCCCTTTGTGCCGGTCACGTCATTTCCATTCGCTGAAGAGGCGGGGTTAACAGGCTCTTCAGCCTCCATTTCAACGCGCCGGAGCAACACCGCAGCTGATTCATGGAAGCTGAAGCCCTTTCCGCCGTGTGGCCCGGATGCGCCGCCATCCGAACCTGCGCTGCTGGCGACTACCAATCCTGACCCAGTCGCGGGAAGCACGCCGCGCGTGTCGTGCGCTGCGACAAGCCGGGCACAGAGCTCGCTCCAGCCGAGCGGGCGCAATCTGCGGCCCGAATCGCCCGGTGCATGCGGCCATGAATCGGAAAATCTCATCTCCATGGGCAAGTCTCTAGCCCACGGTCCCATAAAGGAGGGTAAACCCCCCCTTCACCAAGAGTTAGGTTTTGAGGCGCGCGGGTCCTCGTGATCGAGGGAGCTTTTTTGACCTGCCGCTCGCCTCCGAAAGGGCCTATGGGGCCGGAATGCAAAGCAACTTGGGCCCTAACGCAGCATCTGCCGTGACTGGAAACGCGCCTCAGCCAGCGCCCATGCTGCCGCTGCGCGGGAGCGAGGCCGCAGAACTTTTTTCACTTCCGCAAGGAAAAGAGCCGAGGCGAATCGTCGTCGCCATGTCCGGCGGAGTGGACAGTTCGGTCGTCGCGGGCCTCGCGGCAGCTAGCGGCGCGGAAGTGATCGGCGTGACACTGCAGCTCTATGACTACGGCGCCGCGACCGGTCGCAAGGGCGCCTGCTGTGCGGGCGATGACATCCGCGACGCGCGCGCTGTCGCCGACCGGCTTGGCATCGCCCACTACGTATTCGACCATGAGTCGCGCTTTCGCGAGGATGTGGTCGAGCGGTTTGCCGATGACTATCTTGCCGGACGCACCCCGATCCCCTGCATCCGCTGCAACATGGGGCCCAAATTCACCGACCTGCTGACCATGGCGCGCGACCTTGGCGCCGACTGCCTGGCAACCGGACACTACGTGCGGCGCATTGAGACCGAATACGGACCGGAACTGCACCGCGCCATCGATCCGGCGCGCGATCAGTCCTACTTCCTCTATGGTACCACCGTGGAACAGTTGGCCTTCCTGCGCTTCCCTCTCGGCGGTCTGCCCAAGTCGGAGGTGCGGGCGATGGCCGCCGCACTCGGACTTGGTGTGGCAACCAAGCCCGACAGCCAGGACATCTGCTTCGTGCCAGACGGCGACTATGCGGCGATTGTCACGAAGATGCGGCCGCAAGGTTCGGCACCGGGCGAGATTGTTCATGCTGCAACCGGGGCGGTGCTGGGAACGCATCGCGGTGTGATCCACTATACGGTGGGCCAGCGGCGCGGTCTCGAGATCGGCGGACAAAGCGAACCGCTTTATGTGACGGCGCTTGATGCCCCGGCTCGGCGCGTGATGGTCGGGCCCAAAGCCATGTTGGCCGTCGGCGCAGCGCGCGTTGGTGAGACCAACCGCATTGGCGCAATCCCCGATGGCGCTTCGATCACCGCCAAAGTGCGCTCGCTGGCAAAGCCGGTGCCGGTGACCATCGAGGGCCAGATCGGTGCAGGGGCCCCTTGCGTCATCCGCTTCCAACAGCCCGAGTATGGTGTGGCCCCAGGGCAGGCTGCGGTGTTGTATGACGGCGACCGGGTCATCGGCGGCGGCTGGATCGAGGAAACCTCGCCCTGGGCCGAAAGCATCTAGCGCCTGTCAGTTCCTCCAAGTCTCCAGCACGCAGCCCCAGCCATCGCGATAGGTTGCGGTCTGCCGAGCGATCAGCGGAAACCGCGCGGTCACGCTGCGCGCGGCAGTATCTTCGGTCAGGGTGATGAGGTCCATCCCAGGTTCGAAATCCTTGCGGCAATCGCCGAGCGCTCTGCCACCGACGAAGCGGCAGGAACACGCCACACGCGCGCCATAGGCAGCACCGGTAACCGCATAGCCATGCAGCTGGGGCCAGATGAAGGCCCCGGCACCAACGAAGATCGCAAGAACGAGCACGGCCCAGCGCAAATGCAGCCGCCGTGGCTGCGAGGAGGGAGAGGACGGTTTGGGGGAAGCAGTTGGTTTGGCCATTGCCATGCGGGGTCGATCTGGAGAAAAGCTGGCCGCCTGATGGCCCGACGTGTTTTTGCCTTTATCGCCCCGCTTGCGCTTGTGCCAGCCCTGTTCGGCTGCAGCCCTGCTTCACCACCGGCGCCGGCACCGGTTTCGGCGGAGGCGCTGAAAGCAGTATCAGCCAATCCCGGCGTTCCGCGCGAAGAGCTTGCGCGCCGGGTCGATGCTTTGTTCAGCGAGAAAGACGCGGCCGAAACGCGTTCCGTGATCGTGATGCAGGGCGGGCGTGTCATCGCCGAGCGCTATGCGCCGGGTTATCACGAGAATACCCGCTTCGTGAGTTGGTCGATGGCCAAGTCGATCACCGGTGTCATGATCGGCATGCTGATTTCGGATGGCCGGCTGCGGCTGGACGAACCGGCGCCCATCCCGGCCTGGCAACGTCCTGGAGATCCGCGTGGCGAGATCACGCTGCGCCAGCTGCTGCAGATGCGCTCCGGGCTACGTCATGCCGAGGCCATATCGCCCCCGTGGAAGTCCGATGAAGTCCGCATGCTGTTCCTTGATGGGCGCGATGCGATGGCGCGCTATGCGGAGGATCAGCCGCTGCAATACGAGCCGGGCCGCAAATGGGCCTACTCGACCGCTACGAGTGTCATTCTCGCTGACCTTGCCGCGCGCGTGCTATCCCCGGCGCCTGACCCGGAAAGCCGCCGCCGTGCCGTCGCCGACTACTTGCGGACGCGCCTGTTTGACCCGGTCGGCATGCGCTCGATGCTGCCCGAGTTCGATGCCTCCGGCACCTTGATCGGCGGCAGCCTGATCCATGGGACGGCCCGCGACTGGGCGCGCTTCGGCGAGTTCCTGCGCAATCGCGGAGCAGTGGCGGGTGCGCAATTGGTTCCGCGCCAATGGATCGATTTCATGGTCACACCATCCCCGCGCGAGGCGCAGTATGGTGCACAAATCTGGCTCAACCGGACGCCGACAAAAGGGAAACCGGCGCTGTTCCCCGAACGGGGCCCGCGCGATCTGTTCGCCTGCCTGGGTCACCTCGGCCAGTATGTGCTGGTGTCGCCGTCACGACAGCTTGTGGTCGTACGCCTCGGGAAGACGCAGGAAGACCAGCTTGATCCGGTAACAACGCGGCTGGGTGAACTTGTCGCGCTGTTTCCGCGCGGCAATTAGCGGCGAGCAGGCGCACCCTGCGCAAGAACTGCGGGGCTGGTGCCATCAGATCCCGGCGCCAGCAGATCCTGCGCACCGAACACTGCCTCATCGACATGACCATCAGGATCGGGATGGATCAGGATTTCTACGCCCGGGAATGCATCGAGCAATTTGGCCTCGATTTCGTCCATCACACGGTGCGCTTCTGTCACAGTCATGCGGCCATCGACCCAGACGTGAAACTGTACGAAGTCGCGGTTGCCACTTGTCCGCGTGCGCAGATCGTGGAGGCCCTTGAGCTCCGGATGCTGGGCCACCACGGCAAGAAAGCGCTCGCGCTTTTCGAGCGGCCACTCGTGATCCATCAACTGCTCGATTGCCGCCTGCGAAGCACCCCACGCGCCCCAACCAAGCCAAAGCGCGATGCCGAACGCAAACAGGGCATCCGCACCGGCAAGGCCCAACCAGTGATCGAGCACCAGCGCGGCGATGACCGCAAGGTTGAGCACAAGGTCCGAGGTGTAGTGGAGATTGTCTGTCGCAATGGCGAGGCTCCCCGTCGCACGGATCACGCGGCGCTGATAGCCGAGCAGAAAGAAGGTCGCCCCGATCGCGACAAGCGATACGAGCATGCCGGCTTCCGCATCGGCAGGCCGTCCGCCGCCAAAGAACTCCTCGATCGCGCGCCACGCGAGACCTAGGGCAGATAGCGAGATCAGCACGACCTGAAACATGGCCGTCAGTGCCTCGGCCTTGCCGTGGCCGAACCGGTGGTTCGCATCGGCCGGCTGTGCACCAATCCAGACGCCCAGCAATGTGGCAAGACTGGCGACCAGATCGAGCCCGGTATCGGCAAGGCTGCCCAGCATTGCCGTCGAGCCGGTCGTGAGCACAGCATAGCCCTTCATCCCCAGCAGCAGCGCTGCAACGGCGATGCTGGCATAGGCAGCGCGGCGATTGAGCTCGCCGTGATCAGGGCTGCGGGTCATGTCCATGGTGGAGCCTTGCTGTCTCTCAGGGATAGAGCAGCGAACTGGTCCACTGACCCCGGTCCAGACGGGTGAAACGGCGGCGTTCGTGGAGGCGGAAGGCACGGTCCTGCCAGAACTCGATGGCATGGGGCGTCACACGGTAGCCGGACCAATGGGCCGGGCGCGGCACCGATCCATCCGGATACTCGCCGCGCAGCGCCTCGACGCGTGCCATGTAAACCTCACGCGAAGGCAGCGGGCGGGATTGATCAGATGCGGCGGAGCCAAGGCGCGATTCGGGATGACGGCTGGCGAAGTACGCGTCCGCTTCGGCTGGCGTGACTTCGTTGATGATCCCCTCGATCCGCACCTGCCGGCGCAGGCTCTTCCAGTGGAACAGGAGCGCAACCTGCGGATTGGCAGCCAGTTCCCCGCCCTTGCGGCTTTGGAAGTTGGTGTAAAATACAAAGCCATCCGGTCCGTGCCCCTTCAGCAAGACCATGCGCACCGAAGGGGCCGCACCGGGCGTTGCTGTCGCCAGCGCCATCGCATTGGGATCGTTGAGCTCGCTCGCCCTCGCTTCGGCAAACCACGCCTCGAAAATGGCGAAGGGATCCGTACCGGGAATGGCATCGTCGTTCACGTCGGTCGGCACGGCTGGGGTCCTGTCCATTCCAGAAAACTGTTGTTCAGCTGGGTTTGCCCTAGCTTAGCCGTGCCTGAGTGCAAAGCGAGCCTTGCGGGTAGACGGGGTCAACCCTAGCTAAAGGGTATGGCCGATCCCTATTCCATTCTTGGTGTGCCGCGCACCGCGAGCGAAAAGGACATCAAGTCCGCTTATCGCACGCTGGCAAAAGAGCTGCACCCCGATCGCAATGCGGGAAAGCCCAATGCCGCCGAGCGCTTTGCCGAAGTGACCCGGGCGTATGATCTGCTGTCCGACAAGGACAAGCGCGCCCGGTTCGACCGGGGGGAAATCGATGCGGACGGCAATCCGACCGGGCCATTCGGCTTTGGCGGCGATGCAGGCGGCGGCTTTGCCGGAGCACAGCGCGGATATCGTCATGATGGGTTTGAAGGTTTTGGCGGGAGTGGCAGCGAAGGCATCGATCTAGGTGACATCTTCGAAGGCCTGTTCGGTGGGCGCGGCGGAATGGGGGCAGGCCCGGGTGCTGGCGCACGGCGGCGTCCTGCACCGCGCGGTGCGAACGTCACCTACACCCTGAAGGTTCCTTTCAATGAGGCTGCCCGCCGCGAGCCGCAGCGGGTCACCCTTGCTGATGGCAAGACTATCGATCTCAAGCTGCCGCCAGGCCTGGTTGACGGACAGCAAGTCCGTCTCGGCGGAAAGGGCGAACAGGGCCCGGGCGGCTTTGGCGATGCGATCGTGACCATTGAAATCCAGCCAAGCCCATACTTCGTGCGGGATGGTGACAATATCCTGCTCGAGGTGCCGATCAGCCTCGACGAAGCGATGGCCGGCGCCAAGGTGCGCATTCCAACGGTAGAGGGGCCGGTGATGATGACCATCGCGCCGGGTAGCACCAGCGGCAAGACGCTGCGGCTCAAGGGCCGTGGGTTCACCCGGAAGAACGGTGAACGCGGCGACCAGTTGGTAACCCTGATGGTGGACATCCCAGCAGAGGACCCCGACCTCCAGGCGCGTCTGGAGGGATGGCGCGACAGCCGCGACTTGCGGGCCAGGTTTGCGGTCTAGCCTCGTGAGCGGCGACGCTCCAGCGCGGACGCCCCCTGGTAACGCCCCACCTGGCGAGCCGGTTATCGATCTCTCTCCCGAAGCAAGACGCCGTGCCGCGATGGCTCGGCAACAGGGCCTCGCGTTCGCGGGCGTCCGCTCCGCGCACCGGCTGCGTCCGATCGAAGTGCTGCGAAGGGTGTGGGTGGGCGTAATCCACGATGGAACAATCCACGCTGGCAACTTTGCCTACATGGTACTCATCGCGCTATTTCCCTTCTTTATCACCGGTGCAGCGCTGTTTTCCCTGCTTGGCGAAGCCAATGATCGGACGGCGGCGGTCAACACTGTCCTGATGGCGATGCCGCCGGATGTCGCGAACGTGCTCTCACCCGTCGCGCATACCGTGATCGAGGCGCGGACGGGCGGCCTGCTGTGGATCGGCGGCCTGGTAGGTCTTTGGACTGTTGGCAGTCTGGTCGAGACCATCCGCGATATTCTGCGCCGAGCCTATGGGACGAGGCTGGTGCATGCTTTCTGGCGATACCGCCTGATGTCGACCGGCCTGATCATTGCCTCGGTCGTTCTCATCCTGCTCTCGATCGCAGCACAAGTGCTGATCGGTACCGTACTGGAAGCGGTCACGGCGCTTCTGCCGAAAGCAACCGATCTGATCGCAACGCTGGCGCTCTACCGCGTGATCCCTGCGCTGGTTTTGTTCGCGTCGCTTTGGCTGCTTTTCATCTCGCTGACCCCGGGCGCATACAGCGCGCGGATCTATCCCAAATGGCCTGGCGCCCTGTTCGTCACGGTCTGGTGGCTCGCGGTCACCACAATCTTGCCCAAGCTGCTGCGGCACCTGTTCGTCTACGATCTGACGTATGGAAGCCTTGCCGGCGTGATGATCACACTTTTCTTTTTTTGGCTGATTGGCCTAGGGATGGTCATAGGGGCCGAACTCAACGCTGCTCTGGCGGAAACGCCAGTGGAGCAGGATCTGATTGGGCAAGCCGACAACCGGGCTCGCGCCGCGAAAACAGGCGCGACCGGACAGACGCAACAGGACGAGTGAAGCAAGGGGTCGCATGACAGGACTAATGGATGGAAAGCGCGGCCTGATCATGGGCCTCGCCAATGACAAGTCGCTCGCATGGGGGATTGCCCGCAAACTGCATGAGCAAGGCGCCGAACTCGCCTTTTCCTATCAGGGCGAAGCGCTCGAGAAGCGTGTGCGTCCGCTGGCCGCCAGCCTTGGCAGCGATTTTCTGATCGAATGCGATGTGTCCGACATGGCCGCGCTCGATACTGCGTTCGAGACGCTGGCAGCGCGCTGGCCCACGATCGATTTCCTCGTCCATGCCATCGGCTTTTCGGACAAGACCGAGCTGCGCGGGAAGTACATGGACACCTCGCTCGACAACTTCCTGATGACCATGAACATCTCGGTCTACAGCATGGTCGCCGTGACCCGGCGCGCGGCTGCGATGATGCCGCAAGTGCAAGACGAAAGCGGTGGGAAGAGCGGTGGCGGCTCCATTCTGACGTTGACCTACTACGGCGCCGAGAAGGTTATACCGCACTACAACGTCATGGGCGTCGCCAAGGCCGCGCTTGAAGCCAGCGTCCGCTACCTCGCCAATGACTGCGGCCCCGAGGGCATTCGCGTCAACGCCCTGTCCGCCGGCCCGATCAAG
Organism: Novosphingobium sp.; assembly: GCF_019748365.1. Classification (GTDB taxonomy): domain Bacteria; phylum Pseudomonadota; class Alphaproteobacteria; order Sphingomonadales; family Sphingomonadaceae; genus Novosphingobium. The sequence continues at coordinate 82,062 of NZ_JAIEPN010000003.1, read as the reverse complement.
ACGCTCGCGGCAAGCGGGATCGGCGACTTCCGCTACATCCTGAAATGGAACGAGCTCAATGCGCCGCTGCGTCGCAATGTCACGATTGACGATGTGGGCGGCGCAGGGCTCTACCTGCTTTCCGACCTTGCTTCAGGCGTGACAGGCGAAGTCCATCATGTCGATTCGGGTTATCACACCGTAGGGATGAAGCAGGAAGACGCGCCGGACATCGCTTTGGGCTGACATGAGTGGCCTCGCCAAAGCCCGCAGATGATCAGGGCTGAGGCGGCGTGGTCAAGGGTTCGCTCGGCGATGGTGTCTCAGGCTTGGCGGGCTTGGTCTCACCGTCGCGTTCGCGCTTGAGCTTTGCCTCGTATTCCTTTTCGAGCACTTCAACCCGGGCCTGTTCGGCTGCGGTATCGGCATCGATTGTCTTGAGACGCTTGGCACGCTCTTCTTCGATGAGCTTGCCGAACTGCACGTCGCTGCTCTGCTTCTTCTCGGCATAGGCGCTGTTGATCAGCTGCGACATGCACCCCGTGGCACCGCCCGCGCCGATCGGCGAACAGGAGTTGGTGCCGAATGCGCCAACAGTCTCGTAAGCTTTCACCCTTTGCGTCCAACCCTGATTGACCGAATCATTGGGATTGTCGCGCAGCGGCTTGGGAATGCGGAAACGCTCGGATTCGTCCTTCCGGGCGCACACCGTAATCGAGCCATCAGACGAAGCCGGGCAAGGATCGTCGCCATAGACGATCAGCTGGTTGATCTTCTCGGTGGGATTGTCCTGCGCCTGCACAGCAGAGGGGAGCGGCACGCCAAGAAGCACGACGAGAGCCAATGCAGGGGCAAGGGCGGCGGCAGAACGGCGCTTCATCGCAGATAAGCTCCAACTGGGGGTCATGCCTGGTGGTATAAGGCCTCTATCGCGTGAACGATAGCTGAAGTCCGAGCCTTGCGGTGGATCAAGCGTGACGCGGTCAAATCCGCTTCGAAACCGCGATCGCCACCCGGCAACCCATCCGGATCGCATTGAACAGGAGCGGATAGGCCGGTGCCTTCTCTGCACCCGATGCGAGCGCCGTATCGCGATGCTCGCGCTCGTCATCGCGAAACTCGCGTATCATGCCGGCAAGCTCGGGATCATCCTCGCCGAGCTGTTCGAGCTGCTCGGTGTAGTGACGGTCGATTTCGGTCTCGATCGCCGCAGTGCAGGCCATCGCGGCTTCGGGGCCAATCAGCGCCGTGGCGGCACCAAGCGCAAAGCCGGCAGCAGACCAGAGCGGTTGCAGTACAGTGGGACGTACACCGCGCTTGACCAGCAACGCATCGAAGCGTTCGCGGTGCGCAGCTTCCTGCTGGGCCATCGTCGCGATCTCTCCCGAGATGGCAGTGCGGTCTCCCATCACCGCCAGTTGCCCGGCGTAGATCCGGATCGCTCCAAATTCTCCGGCCTGATTGACCCGCAGCATTGCTTCGCGCGTTTCAGTCATCGTAGTAATCCCTTGCTGGGGCGGCTGAGGAGGACGAAGATCACCACGGCGCTGGCTACCGAGATCAGAAAATTGAAGCCGGCAAGGCTAATGCCGAACATGGTCCAGGCAGGGGTATCGCACCGGATCAGTGGAGCATTCATGATGGACGCCAGCGGATCGCTGCCGAGGCTGGTCGATGAGCATGCTGTTGGCCCCTGCCACCAGCCATATTCGACACCCGCATGTAAGGCACCGATCGCACCGCTGATCCCGATCGCGAGGGCCGCCAGCATGACGAGGGCGTTGCCGAGACGGGTTCCGCGTGTGGCAAGTCCGCCCAGCGCGAAGGCGATCGCGGCAAAATGGGGATAGCGCTGCCACCAGCACATGTCGCAAGGGGCGAGGCCGAAGCCGTACTGTGCGACATAGACGGCCGCGATGAGCGCAGCCGGCACCGCCAGCGCGAGCATGTAGGCCCCCTGCGTGGGGCTTTTCACCGACGCCACCATGATCTCACCGTTTGCGCGAAGCCAGCGCCTGCGGCGCCGTCCGCCCCAGCGTCTGCAGCGCATAGTAGAGCTGGAAGTCGTCGATGCCCTTGGTCTTGAGCTCCTCTGGCGTCATCTTGAAGCGCGGGTCCTGAACCTTGTCGCGCTCGAGATCCTTGTCGTCCTTGATTTCGTTGATCAGGTGACCGCGCAGATCGCTTTCGCGGTAGAAGCGCTGTGCGCGCTTGCGGAGGTCCGGGTCCGAGATCTGCGGCACCGCGATATCGGGATCGATGCCGCCCTCCTGCACCGATCGGCCCGAGGGCGTGTAGTAGCGCGCCGTGGTAAGCTTGAGAGCGGTGTCGCGGGTCAGGGGCATCAATGTCTGCACACTGCCCTTGCCGAAGCTGCGCTGCCCCATCAGGACCGCGCGGTGCTGGTCCTGAAGGGCGCCAGCGACGATCTCGGACGCAGACGCGGAGCCTTCATTGATCAGCACGACCATCGGAATGCCCTTGGCAATATCGCCCGGGGTCATCGATTCGGCGTTGTAGGTCTCGTTGTCCCGCGAATAGCGACCACGCTGCGAGACAATCACGCCGTGATCGAGGAAAAGATCGGAAAGCGCGACCGCCTGATCGAGCAGCCCGCCAGGATTACCGCGCAGATCGAGGACCAGACCGGTCAACCTTCCGTTGGTCTTGGACTTGATCTGCTTGAATGCGTCGAGCACTTCGCTGCCGACATTAGCGCTGAAGCTCGACACCGAGATCACGCCAACATTGCCCTCAACCTTGAAGTCGACCGGCTTCAGTTCGATGATCTGGCGCGTGATCCTGACTTCGATCGGCTCATCTCGGCCGGTGCGAAACAGGGTCAGGCTGATCGAGGTGCCCGGAGGTCCGCGCATCTGGTCCACCGCTTCGTCGAGCGTGCCGCCGTAGATCAGCTTCCCGTTGATATGGGTGATAAAGTCGCCAGCCTTGACACCGGCGGCATCGGCCGGACTGCCCTTGGTGGGCGCAATGACCTTTACCGCGCCATCATCCATCGTAACCGAAAGACCGAGCCCGCCGTAGGACCCATCGGTCTGGGTGCGCAGGTTCTCGAAATCACGCGCGTCGAGATAGGAACTGTGCGGATCAAGCGCCGCAAGCATGCCGCTAATCGCGCCCTTGATCAGCTTGTCGTCATCGACCGGCTCGACGTAACTCGTCTTGATCCGCTCGTAGACTGCCATGAGCTTGCTGAACTCCGGCCCCGAACGCGCGTCAACGGCGGCAAGCCCGGCTGTGGTCGCCGGAATCAGCGCGACGGCGCTGACAAGGGCAGCAGCACGCAGCAAGGGAACAAACTTGAACGCCATGATCATCTTTCGGCAAAGAGTGCAGAGCCTTGCGTTGCTTCTATAGAGCCACGACGATTAACGCCAGATGGGCCAGCGCCATGCAGAAAGGGCAATTACCGCCCGATCAGCGCCAGCGGATTGACCGGCGTTCCATCCTTGCGCAGTTCGATCGTCATCGAAGGCCGGCCGGGCCCCGCCAGGCCAAGCGGCGAACCTTGCAGCACCTTGGCCGCGACGGCGACGTCCAGCCTTCCAAGGTTGGTGATGAGCGACGTCCAGCCGCCATCATGGTCGATGATGACGATCCGCCCGAAGCCTCGGTAGTCGCCTGCAAAGGCGACACGGCCGGCCGCGGGTGCGACAACTTGTGCGCCTGCCGCAGGTGCGAGCGTCACGCCGATTGAACGGGTCGCGCCGGTCATATCGCCAAACCCGCTTACGATCCGGCCGCTCACCGGCATGATCCACGAAAAGCCATCGGCAGGCGTGCGAACAGGTGCACGCTCGTCAACAACCAGCATGGAGCCGGGGCGATCGGGCCGGGGGACGGGGCCGGGCAGGGCGGCAAGCTCGCTGCGCAAAGCGCCGTCGGTGCGCAATCGTTCCATCAAGGCGGCAATATCGCGGGTGTCCTCGGCAAGTGCCAACGCGCGATCAGCTTCGCGGCTGGCGATGCCCTGAGCACTGCGTAAAGCGATGCGCTGGCGACTCTCCACCGCAACCAGTTGCTGGCGACGCACCGTCAGCACCTCCTCGCTGGCCTTGAGGTTCGCGGCTGCCCGTCGTGCGCGATCCTGCAGTTGGCGACCACGCACAATTTCCGAACGCAGCCCGGCGGTCCGGCGCTGGACTTCCGGCAACATCGTTTCAAGAACAGCGCGGAGATAGACCGTCTCACGCACGGTATCCGCACGCATCAAACTGAATACGAGCGGGCGGCGCGACATCAACTGGAGAGCAGCGGTCAGCCGCACCACTGGTTCCTGCCGGGCTGCAATGCGCAGCCGCAATGCCGCACGTTGTCGGTCAATCTCGCGCACACTGGCCTGTGCCAGCGCGATCTCTGCCTCGGATTGCTGAATTCGGGCGGCAACCGCCGCAGCCTCGCTGGCGGTCCGATCGGCAGCGGCAGTTGCACGCTGCGCGGCCTCTTCCAGCGCATCACCGCGCTTTCGGGCCTCTGCCAAGGCTTGGGTAGCAGCGCGCAGTGCGTCGCCGGCCTGATCGGCACTTTCAAACGGCGCATCCTGCGCGAGGCTCTGCCAGCCCGCGAGGCCCGCCAGCGACAAGGTCAAGGCGATGAATGCCGAGCGTGACGTCATGGCTTCAGCCATCGCGATGGTAGGGGTGGCCGGAAAGGATGCTTGTGGCCCGCCAAAGCTGCTCGGCAAGCATCGCTCGGGCCAGCATGTGCGGCCAGGTGGCGGCCCCGAACGCGAGCAAGAGGTCCGCCTCTTGCCTGAGCGTCGCCTCATGCCCATCCGCCGCGCCGATCAGGAAGCGCACTTCGCGAACACCATCGTCGCGCCAACGACCCAACAACGCGGCAAAGGCAGTGGATTCGAGTTGCTTGCCGCGCTCGTCGAGGGCCACGGTGCGCATTGGTGAGACCGTTGAAGGAGGAATCGCGCCACCGCGATCAGGCAACTCCGTAACCTTGAAGCCCCAGGTGATCCGGCGCGCGTAGCGATCAACGAGCTCCGCCTCGGGCGAGCGACCAATCTTTCCGCGGGCGATCACGTGAAGGAGCATGATCTTGCCCTAGCCCAGAACGACGGCGCAATGAATCCCTGCGCTTCCGGAGCTGTGGAGTGCCGGACCTGACTCAGGCTGCGCCTTGATCTCCGAAGGCCCACATGCGCTCGAGATTGTAGAAGCTGCGCACTTCGGGCCGGAAGAGATGGACGACAATGTCACCCGCGTCGATCAAGACCCAGTCTGCGGCCGGAAGGCCTTCGATCCGGACATGACCGAAGCCACCCTGCTTGATCCGCTCCGCAAGCTTCTGTGCCATGGCTGCGACCTGACGCGTCGAGCGGCCCGAGGCGATCACCATATGATCAGCCACCGAGCTCTTGCCCTCAAGCGGGATCGTGACAATTTCCTGCGCCTGATCATCATCGAGCGAACGCAGGACCAGTTCCAGCATCGTTCCCGGCGCAGCGGCCAATGATTCCGAAGCGGAATTGGAGGTGATGCCGGTATCGACCGGCAAAGGCTGTGGGCTTGTCATGGGTGTGTAGATGGTCTCCATGGCTGACAGTTCAATGTTCCTAGGTTGAAGTGGCTTGGCCGGGGCTGCGCGGCCAAAAGGGCATTCGAGAGCAGAACGGCGCTCAACGCGCCCTCTCCCGTGCGGCTGCACCAATCGGCCGGTGGGTTAGCATATCGCTCTGATGCACGAGCGGGACACGGCAATACCAGTCAGGATCTGCCGCACGGAGAGCCGTTGCAGACCGGGCATCGGGGTCAAAACGCAAGATGACCAGCGCCGGGGCGCTCCGCTTCGCGCCGATGAAATCCTGACTGTGCCGCCGACGCCAGCGGCGCAGCCATGCCATGGCGGGGCTCGTCATAGCCCTACCATCATAGCCCGGACGGGCAACAACAGCAATCGGCATCTCGCGTGCGATCCGGCGCCAGCCCCGCCAGCGATGAAACTGCGCAAGATTGTCCGTTCCCATGAGCCACACAAAACGCCGCTTGGGATAGCGGCGCTTGAGCATGCGAAGCGTATCGAGTGTGTAGCGCGTACCGGCTTCAGCTTCGATCGCCGTTACCTGGATCGGCGCACCGCGAGCGGCCCTCCGCGCCGATGCGAAGCGGGCAGCGAGCGGCGCCATCCCGGCTACAGGCTTGAGGACGTTGCCCGGAGACACCAGCCACCACACCTCGTCCAGCCCCAAGGCCTCGCGCGCGAAGAAGCTGATTCGCCGATGCCCTCCATGCGCAGGGTTGAAACTGCCGCCAAGCAGGCCGGTAAGCACGGGTTTCAGGGGCGGATCTGCCCGGAGCCGAGGACGAGCCACTTGTAGGTGGTCAACCCTTCGAGAGCGACTGGCCCCCGCGCATGCAGGCGCCCGGTCGCAATGCCGATCTCGGCGCCCAATCCGAACTCGCCGCCATCTGCAAACTGACTCGAGGCGTTGTGGATGACGATGGCGCTGTCGACCTCGGACAGGAATCTGGCAGCGACATCCTCATCGTCGGTGACGATGGCATCCGTATGCCCCGAAGCATGGCGCGCGATATGCGCAAGCGCGCCATCGAGCCCATCGACTACGGCGACCGAAAGCACGGCATCGAGATACTCGGTGTCCCAATCGGAAGGGTCAGCGGGCTTGATCCTGGGATCGATTGCGCAGGCCCGTGCGTCACCACGCAGCTCGCACCCGGCTTCGAGCAGCGGCGCAACGAGACCATGCGGATCGGAGAACTGGGCATCGACCAACAGCGTTTCCATCGAGCCACAGATGCCGGTACGGCGCATCTTGGCGTTGAACGCAATGTCCTTGGCCATCGCGGGATTCGCTGATCTGTCGATAAATGTGTGGTTGATACCATCCAGATGCGCGAGCACCGGCACGCGCGCATCGGCCTGGACCCGGGCAACAAGGCTCTTGCCGCCCCGTGGAATGATCATGTCGATCAAACCGGCCGCAGCAAGCATCGCACCGACAGCGGCGCGGTCCTGGGTCGGCATCAGTTGCACAGCCTCGGCAGGAACGCCGCCCTCGACCAGACCCTGGACCAGCGCCTTGTGGATGGCGCGATTGGAGCGGGCTGCTTCACTCCCGCCCCGCAGCAACGCTGCATTGCCCGAGCGCACGCATAGCACCGCTGCATCGGCCGTCACGTTCGGACGGCTTTCGTAGATGATTCCAATCAGACCGATCGGCACGCGCACCCTGCGCAAGACCAGTCCATTGGGCGGACGGGTTTCGTCGATGATCTGACCAACGGGATCATCGAGGGTGGCTACCTGTTCAACTGCAGCCGCAATCGCCTCGATCCGCGCTGGATCCAGCCGCAAACGATCTACCATCGCGGACGACAACCCACCCGCAATGCCATCCGCGACATCAAGTGCATTGGCTTCCAGAATCTCCGGCTCAGCCCGGCGCAGGGCTGCAGCGGCGAGCCGCAGTGCTTGCGCACGCTGGGCGGACGGCATGCTTGCCAGCACGCGCTGCGCGGCACGGCCAGCGCGGGCGAGACGTTGCACGAGGGCAGGGGCATCGACCGCCTCTGCGCTCTGCTTGGCAGGATCGGCGGTGGCTACGGGAGAAACGTGCGCGTTCATTGTGCGCCCTTATCATCCCCGCCAAGTGCTGTCAGCCGGAATGGCTGAAGCAGCCCACCAACCGCCGAGTCGCCAACATTTGCCGTTTACCCGAGCGGCTGGCTTCAGGAACCGTCCGCCGCACAGTGGCTTCAAACTCGCTTGCAGCACAGTTCGTCGACTGATTTGCACGGTTCATCTTGCTCGGCTCCCGGTGGATTCGACCGACCTGGCGGGGGCGACTAAGCGGCACGCTCCCAAAAACGATCATGCAGCACGTAGGGACGGGGGTCGCTATCTTACCAGTAACAACTCGGTCCAAGGCGGGGCCGCCAAAGGATGGCGGTCGTCCGCCAACCCGCTGGCGGGCACTCGTGGACCGGGTGCACAGCTGGTTCCCCGACCGCGAGTTCTTCATGCGCTCGAACGGTCATGTTCGCTTTATCCGTGTTTCTGCCAAGCTGCAGATGCGCGTCGCCGGGGCCGTGGCAGGCGCTGTCCTGCTATGGGTGCTGATGATGGGCTGGATGGTCATCAGCCAGGCCATTGCCGTTTACAATCAAGCCTCGCTGCTGGAACGAGAAGCTGCGGTCGCGACAGCCGAAAGCCGCGTCGCGAAGTATCGATCGGGGCTCGGCTCGGTCGCCAGCGATCTCGCCAAAAGACAGGACTTCATCGAGAAGAGCGTGCAGGGCGCGATCGGTCAGCTGCCGCGGACACTGCCTTCTGGGACAGTCTCGGACAGCACCGACGAGGCGGGCAAGACCGTGCGCAAGATTTCGATGATTTTGCCTGAGGCGACCGGCCTCGCCAAAATCGAGGCTCGCCAGCTTGCCTTCATCGAAGCCTTGACCCGTTACGCCGACATGCGCTCGGCCCGCGCGGAGACCGCCATGCGCCGTCTTGGGCTGAACCCCAGGGTTGTGGCTGCGTCGGACCGCAGCGCGATGGGTGGTCCGCTGATTCCGATGACTACCGGTCAAGGAAACACACTGGATCCGCGGTTCGCGCGCTTCGGTGCTAGCCTTGCCCGTATGAGCGCGATGGAACACGCTCTGGTGCGCATCCCCAATACGCTTCCGGCAAGCGTGGACTCCATCTCGAGCGGGTTTGGCTACCGCGTCGATCCCTTTACCGGAGGTGGCGCATTCCACGCAGGCCTTGATTTTCGCGGCCCGATCGGTGCGCCGATTCGCGCAGCTGCCGCCGGCACTGTGAGCTTTACGGGCGCCAAGCAAGGGTACGGTACTTGCGTGGAAATCAGCCACGGCAACGGTCTGATGACACGTTATGCTCACATGTCGCGGATCATGGCACGCGTCGGCGAGGTCGTTGGGCCGGGCCGGGTGATCGGCGCAATTGGCAGCAGCGGCCGATCGACTGGACCTCATTTGCATTTTGAGGTGCGGGTCGCCGATCGACCGGTTGATCCGCGACCGTTTCTGGAGGCGATGCCGCATGTTTTCCAAGAAGCCAACGCCAGGGCCGGACATGGGCACCCGGACGTCCGGGCAAGGTAGCGCCATGGCTGCGACCACGTTTTCCGTGCTTGGCGCCGATCTTGCTGTAAAGGGCGATATCACTGCCAGCGCTGAGCTGCATATCGATGGCCATGTCGAAGGTGACATCACGTGCTCCGGCCTCGTTCAGGGCGAGGCAAGCGCAATCCACGGGGCGATTCGCGCCCAGACTGCGCGCTTGGCTGGCACTGTTCGAGGCGGAATCGAGGTCGGCCAACTTGTGGTGCTCAAGACTGCCCGCATTCACGGCGATGTGAAGTATGACGCGCTGACAATCGAACAGGGTGCGCACATCGACGGCAGGCTCAGCCACGGACTTGAGCCTATTGATAGCGAGACGCCACTGGATCTTGCCAACTGATAAACAAAACCCCTCCCGGCAGGGGAGGGGTTTATATGTTCGACTGCCCTTCAACGGCAGGGCAGTGCAAGACAGAAGGTCAGCTGTCAGACAGCCCTTCGGCACGGCGGGCTTCGAGCCACGCAGCCGCTTCGGCTTCCTGCGCAGCCTGTGATGCCGCCTTGGCCTGAGCCTCACGCTCGGCGCGCAGCTCCTCGATGAGTGCCTCACGGTCGTTGCCGAGACGCAGGTTGCTGGCCGTATCATCCTCCTCGATCCCGGCGCGCTTGGCAGCCTTGGCGACCAGCGCATCGAGCTCACGCTGCGAACACAGACCCAGCGTAACCGGATCCTTCGGGTTGATGTTCGAAATGTTCCAGTGGCTTCGATCGCGGATCGCGGCAATCGTGTTGCGCGTTGTACCGATCAGCTTGCCGATTTGCGCATCCGAGATCTCAGGATGATGGCGCAGGATCCAAGCGATGCCGTCCGGCTTATCCTGCCGCTTCGAGACCGGCGTATAGCGCGGCCCCTTCGTGCGACTGACCGAAATCGGCGCCTTCTGCATGCGCAGTCGATACTCGGGATTGGCCTGACCGCGCTCGATCTCGCTCTGTGTCAGTTCGCCGGAATGCACAGGATCGCGACCAGTGTACTTGGCACCGGCCAGATCATCGGCCATCGCCTGCACTTCGAGGATGTGCAATCCGCAGAACTCGGCAATCTGCTCGAACGTCAGCGCGGTGTTGTCGACAAGCCACGATGCCGTGGCATGCGGCATCAGCGGAAAGGTTGACTGGTTGCTCAAGGGGAGCCCCTCCGGACAGCGGAAACAATAAGGGCCGCCCCTTGCGGAGCGGCCATCGTGCCCGCGATGTAGGCGACAGGGCAGCTCACGGCAAGCCCATTCCCATCAATTCAGCTGCGAAGTTGGCCTTGCAGGTTATTGATCCGCCACGAGGACGATCTTGCCGATATGGGTGCCTGCCTCCATCCGGGCGTGTGCCGCAGCCGCCTCGCGCAAGGGGAACGCCATATCCATCACCGGCCGGAGCTGACCGTCCGCAACGAGAGGCCAGACCGTCTTGTGGATCTCGTCTGCCAGCAAACCCTTGAATTCGTTTGATCGCGGTCGGAGCGTCGAGCCCGTAAGCGTAAGCCTCCGGCGCATTACCTCGGCCATGTTCAGTTCCGCACGTACACCGCCTTGCACCGCAATGGTCACATGCCGACCATCTTCAGACAGGCACTTCAGATTTCGGGCGACATAGTCCCCGGCCACCATGTCGAGCACGAGCTGGACGCCGACACCATCGGTGATTCGCGCGACTTCCTCGACAAAATCGCTGGCCTTGTAATCGATGGCATAGGCCGCACCGAGTGCCAGCGCAGCTGCACACTTGTCCGGCCCGCCACAAGTCACAATCACCTCAAGACCGAACAGCTTGCCGAGCAGGATCGCCATCGTACCGATCCCGCTGGTGCCGCCGTGCACAAGGACGCGCTCGCCTTCGGTCGCCCATCCGCGTTCGAAAACATTGTGCCAGACGGTAAACAGCGTTTCCGGCAGTGCGGCCGCCTGATCAAGCGGCAACCCCTCTGGGACAGGCAGGCACAAGGCCGCCTCGGCCAGGCAATACTCGGCATACCCGCCGCCGGCGACCAATGCGCAGACCATTTGGCCAACGAACGGCGTCGTGACGCCATCGCCCATCGCGACAACCTGCCCAGCAACTTCAAGGCCGGGAATGGGAGAAGCGCCGGGCGGTGGTGGATAAAAGCCCTGACGCTGGATCACATCTGGTCGATTGACCCCGGCGTAAGCGACCCGAAGAAGGACTTGCCCAGCACCCGGGACAGGAACCGGCAACGTTTCCGGCCGCAGCACATCTGGCGCACCCGGAGAATCAAACCCCACGGCGGTCATTGTCGCTGGTACCGACTTCATGCCATGCCCCCTGATCCGCTGCAGCGCGTCTGGTATTTGATTGCGCCGCCGATTGGTAAACAATTCGCTGCGCCAAGTACCTACGGAGCCGGTTGACAGCAAGGCTTATGCAGTCACAAACTGTGACGCGATGGAACTTGATGAGCGCCCGCGCCCCAAAGGCGATATGGCCAGCCAACTGGCCTTGGAGACGCTTGACAGTTATTCGCACCACGAACTCGACGAGCGGATCGCGTTGCTGGAAGCGGAGATCGCCCGCGTCGTCGCGCATCGCGACAAGGCCGCGGCGCATCGACGTGCGGCGGAAGCGTTATTTGGCACGCCCTCGTCACAGGGCAGTGGATCATGATCGGCGCCGCCCTTCACGTAAGCGGGCGGCGTACCCATATTGTCACTGAGCCGGGCTTTGCGCTCGACCGGATGTCCCTTTTGCGCAGCTTCGGTTTAGCCCCGGTTAAGCGCAAACATGTTCATCTCCCGCAAGGGAACCAGCAGAACTCGGCCACCCCGCGGCCGACCAGAAAGAAGTGCCATGCCCAGTTTCGCGCAAAGCCTTGAGAAAACGCTGCATTCTGCGCTCAGCAATGCATCGGAGCGCAGCCATGAGTATGCGACTCTGGAGCATCTCCTGCTCGCATTGATCGACGACCCCGATGCCGCACAGGTCATGCAGGCCTGCGGCGTCGATCTGGGCGATCTTGGCGAGGTGGTTCGCCAATACCTCGACCAGGAATATCAATCGCTCAAGACGCAGGACAAGGCCGATCCGCAGCCGACAGCCGGCTTCCAGCGCGTGATCCAGCGCGCCATCCTCCATGTCCAGTCATCGGGCAAGGACACGGTGACAGGCGCCAACGTGCTTGTGGCCCTATTTTCCGAGCGCGACTCTTATGCGGTCTACTTCCTGCAGCAGCAGGACATGAGTCGGCTCGACGCGGTGAGCTTCATCAGCCACGGCATCGGCAAGGGCGGTCGGCAGGTCGAAAGCCGCAGCCCCAAGGGCAGCGAGGAAGCTCAGCCACAGCAGGAAGAGAAGGCCGACGCCAAGGGCGGCGCGAAAAAGGATTCGGCCCTCGACCAATTCACCGTCAATCTCAACGACAAGGCACTGAGCGGCAAGGTCGACCCTCTGATCGGCCGCGGCCCCGAAGTGGATCGCACGATCCAGATCTTGTGCCGGCGGTCCAAGAACAACCCGCTCTATGTGGGCGATCCTGGCGTAGGCAAGACGGCCATCGCAGAAGGCCTCGCACGCAAGATCGTCGAGGGTGAAGTACCGGAGGTCCTCAGCGAGGCCGTGATCTACTCGCTCGACATGGGCGCGCTGCTCGCGGGCACGCGCTATCGCGGTGATTTCGAGGAACGGCTGAAGCAGGTCGTGTCGGAACTCGAGAAGATGCCGCACGCGATCCTGTTCATCGACGAGATACACACGGTGATCGGCGCTGGCGCAACCAGTGGCGGTGCGATGGACGCGTCCAACCTCCTCAAGCCTGCACTCTCGGGCGGCACGATCCGGTGCATCGGTTCCACCACCTACAAGGAATTCCGCAATCACTTCGAGAAAGACCGCGCCTTGCTGCGCCGGTTCCAGAAGATCGATGTGAACGAGCCGACGATCGAGGACACGATCAAGATCCTCAAGGGCCTGCGCAGTGCCTTCGAGGAACACCACAAGGTTCGTTATACGCCGGACGCGATCAAAACCGCGGTGGAACTCTCGGCGCGCTACATCAACGACCGCAAGTTGCCGGACAAGGCGATCGACGTGATCGACGAAGTTGGCGCGATGCAGATGCTGGTGCCGCCTTCAAAGCGCAAGAAGGTGATTACCGCGCGCGAGATCGAGCAGGTCATCGCGACGATGGCGCGCATCCCCCCCAAGTCTGTCTCCAGCGACGACAAGAAAGTGCTCGAGCATCTCGACCGCGATCTCAAGCGGCTGGTGTTCGGTCAGGACAAGGCAATCGAAGTCCTGTCCTCAGCGATGAAACTCAGCCGCGCCGGCCTTCGCGATCCGGACAAGCCGATCGGCTCGTTCCTGTTCTCCGGCCCCACCGGTGTCGGCAAAACCGAAGTGGCGCGCAGCCTTGCCCAGATCATGGGTATCCCGTTGCAGCGCTTCGACATGTCGGAATACATGGAACGTCATTCCGTGAGCCGCCTGATCGGCGCTCCTCCGGGTTACGTCGGCTTCGATCAGGGCGGTCTGCTTACCGATGCGATCGACCAGCAGCCGCATTGCGTCCTGCTGCTCGACGAGATCGAGAAGGCGCACCCGGATCTTTTCAACATCCTGCTGCAGGTTATGGATAATGGCCGGCTTACCGATCACCACGGCAAAACGGTCGACTTCCGCAACGTCGTGCTGATCATGACAACCAATGCCGGCGCCAGCGACATGGCGCGGCAGGGGATCGGCTTCGGCGATGTGTCCAAGGCGGATGCGGGCGATGAGGCGGTGAAGAAGATGTTCACCCCCGAATTCCGCAACCGGCTCGATGCGATTGTACCGTTCGCCTACCTGCCGCCGGAAGTCGTCAGCCGGGTCGTTGACAAGTTTATCCTCCAGCTCGAGCTGCAGCTGGCTGAGCAGAACGTGCACATCCAGTTCGACAGCGATGCCCGTGCCTGGCTCGCCAAGCAGGGCTATGACCGGCTGTATGGCGCGCGCCCGATGGGCCGCGTCATCCAGGAGAAGGTCAAGAAGCCGCTCGCCGAGGAGTTGCTGTTCGGCAAGCTTGCCAACGGCGGCGAAGTCCATGTCAGCCTCAAGGAAGAGGAAGGCAAGCCGACGGCGCTTTCGTTCGAGCTGACTCCTGCGGCGCCGAAGCTGGTCAAGAAGAAGGCGCGCAAGGGCAAGGGCGGGTCGGCCACGGCAGAGGAGCCGAATGCCGATGAAGCCTGATACCGGCGACCATTGAAGCAAGGGGCGGAGCCTTCGGGTCTCCGCCCTTTTTGTCTCTGGCAACCCGAAGGCTATCCCGGCATTCATTTCATCATGGCCGGTTGTTTCACGTGGATCAAAGCGGAGCCGATGGGCATCCGCATCGTTCCGGCAAACGCCTGGATCGATCCCGCGCGCCCTGTCGAGCACGCGTTGGTGACACATGGCCACGCAGACCACGCGCGGGGAGGACATGGCCGGACCGTGGCAACCTCAGAGACCCTGGCGATCATGGCGGTTCGCTATGGAGTCGCGGACGGGGCGGTTACTGCCCGCTACCACGAGCCGATTGCGATCGGCGGGGGGGTAACCGCAACCTTTCTTCCAGCCGGGCACGTGCTGGGCTCTGCGCAGATCCTTCTACAGCATGCCGATGAACGGGTGATCGTGACGGGGGACTACAAGCGGAGTCCGGATCCGACATGCCCGCCGTTTGCTGTCACCCCGTGCGACCTCTTCATAACCGAGGCCACATTTGGCTTACCGGTCTTCCGCCATCCGCCGATCAGCACCGAGATCGCGAAGCTGCTCACCGCTCGCGAGGCGAACCCGAACCGTTGTGTGCTGGTGGGCGCATATGCCCTTGGGAAAGCGCAGCGGATCATCGCCGAACTGCGAGCCGCTGGCTGGGATCAACCAATCTATCTCCATGGCGCTATGGAGGCGATGTGCCGCCTTTATCAGACGCTGGGCGTTCCGCTCGGCAACCTGCGATCGGTTGCCGGCGTGCCGAAGAGTGCTCTGGCTGGTGCAATTGTCATCTGCCCGCCTTCCGCACTCAATGACCGCTGGAGCCGGCGGCTGCCCGATCCGCTGACGGCGATGGCCAGTGGATGGATGCGCGTGCGTCAGCGCGTGCGCCAGCGCGGCGTGGAGCTGCCGCTCGTCATCTCGGATCACGCCGATTGGGACGAACTGACCACAACCATTGCCGAGGTGAATCCTGGCGAGACATGGATCACGCACGGACGCGAAGATGCTCTTCTGCGCTGGTGCGAACTGCATCAGCGCAAGGCCCGTGCACTCGCATTGACCGGTTACGAGGACGAAGATGACTGATTCGTTCGCTCCCGGAAACGGCAGGCGCTGATGCAGCGGTTTGCAGCCCTTCTCGACAGCCTGTTGCTGACGCCCTCGCGTAACGAGAAGCTGGAGCTCATTTCAGGATTGCTGCGTGAAACGCCTGATCCGGATCGCGGCTGGGCACTAGCAGCGCTGACCGGCGCGGTCGATTTTCCAGCGATCAAGGCCGGTACGGTCAGGAGTCTGATGGCCGATCGGGTCGATCCGATCCTGTGGACGCTTTCGCGCGATTTCGTGGGCGATACGGCCGAAACCGCGAGCCTGCTCTGGCCGGAGCCGGAGAATGGCTCGCTCGAACCACCACCCACACTTGGCGAAGTCGTCGCCGCCATGTCACAAGCCACGCGTTCGAACGCGCCGCTAGTGTTGGCCGGTCTGCTGGACAGGCTTGATACACCCGGGCGCTATGCGCTGATCAAGTTTGCCACCGGCGCACTGCGCATTGGTATTTCGGCGCGTCTGGCCAAAGTTGCCTTTGCGCAGGCGTTCGCCGTGTCGGTCGATAAGGTCGAAGAGTACTGGCACGGATTGGAACCGCCATACGCGGACCTCTTTGCCTGGGCCACGGGAACTGCGCCCCCGCCACGTACGGATCTGCTGCCGCTCTTCCGTCCATTCATGCTCGCCCATCCGCTGGAGAACGAGGCCATCAGCCTCGCCGACTATGTGGCGGAATGGAAATGGGATGGCATCCGGGTTCAACTCGTCCATGTCGGCGGCGAAACGAGGGTCTATTCGCGCGGTGGAGATGAAATCTCGGCAAGCTTCCCCGAGATCGCAGGCGCGCTGCACATTCCTGCCGTTCTGGATGGCGAACTCCTTGTCCGCGGAGCAGCGCAAGGAGGAGAAGCCGGTGGTGCGGCCAGCTTCAACGCGCTGCAGCAGCGGCTTGGCCGAAAAACGGTGTCAAAGGCCATGCTGGCGGACGCGCCTGCCTTTGTCCGGCTCTACGACGTCCTCATGCTGAGCGGCGATGACCTGCGTGAGCAGCCTTGGTCAGAGCGGCGAGCCCGGCTTGAAGCGCTCATGCCGCAGCTTGATCCGGCGCGCTTTGACCTGTCTCAGACCATTGCCGCACAGGACATGGAAGCCCTCGCAGAAATCCGCGCCGGTGCCCGCGATGCGGCCATCGAAGGCATCATGCTCAAGCACCGCCAATCGCCCTACGTGGCAGGGCGGCGGGCCGGCCTGTGGTACAAGTGGAAACGCGCGCCACTGCTGATCGATTGCGTCCTGATGTATGCGCAGCGCGGTTCCGGGAAGCGCTCCTCGTTCTACTCCGACTTTACGTTCGGCTGCTGGAACGGCGATCCGGATGCCGGAGCGGAGTTGCTGCCGGTGGGCAAGGCCTACTTCGGCTTCACCGACGAGGAACTGCGGTTCCTCGATCGGCATGTTCGGCAGCACACGGTGGCGAAGTACGGACCAGTACGGGAAACGGACCGCAGTCTGGTGTTCGAAGTGGCGTTCGACTCAGTCCATCTCAGCAAGCGGCACAAGTCGGGAATGGCAATGCGCTTCCCTCGCATTCACCGGATTCGACAGGACAAACCCCCGCATGAAGCCGATCGGCTGGAGACCTTGCGCGCACTGGTAACTTGATCTCGGTCAAGGCAGCTTGCCCCGATGGCTGGCAAGCAGAGGGTCGCCGTACTTTCGCTTTGGAGTGAGCATTCGTGGCCTCGACGACCGAAACACCCGCTGCCAGTCCTTACGAACGGATCGGAGGCCTGGTTGCTCTGCGCCGGATCACCGACCGCTTCTACGACCTGATGGAGACCGAGCCGGCGTTCGCGACGCTGAGAGCCATGCATGCGCCCGATCTGGCGCCCATGCGCGAATCGCTGTCGCTGTTTCTCGCCGGTTGGAGTGGAGGCCCACGCACATGGTGGGAGGCCAATCCGGGCAAATGCATGGTAAGCCTGCACGCTCCGTTCGGCATCAACCACGAAACTGCAGCCCAGTGGGCCGATGCGATGCGCAATGCTATTGCCGATACCGCACCCGGCGATACTGCAATCGCCGAGGCACTCGCCGACGTGTTGGACCGGATGGCAAGGGGAATGGCAAAGGCTTGATTGGCCTGAAACGAACCACCGGCTAGATTGCTGTCATGCAGAGGTACGATCCAGATCGGCGCAGACTGGCGATTGCCCTTTCCGGACTCGCTGGGTTCGTCGATGCGGTCGGCTTCCTTTCAGCCAATGGCTATTTCGTCTCATTCATGTCCGGCAATTCGACAAGGCTGGGCGTGGCGCTCAGCACCGGATCGCGCGCGGCGTTGATCCCTGCGTTGCTGATTGCCGGATTTGTCTGCGGTGTCACGCTGGGGGCTCTGTTGGCGCTCGGCGTCGGTAGTCGCCGCAAGCCGGTCATCCTGGGGACGGTCGCGTTCCTCTTGCTGATCGGCGCAACAGCGCGCGCCTTGGGCAATGAGCCGATCATGGCGGCCGCCCTGGTGCTGGCTATGGGGGTGACGAACAATACCTTTCAACGCGGCGGTGAAGTCACCGTTGGCTTGACCTACATGACCGGTGCGCTTGTTCGTCTCGGGCAGGGATTGGCTCTGCGGATCGCAGGCAAGGCAGAGGCGGGATGGATACAGTGGGGGCTGCTTTGGGCAGGTCTGCTGATCGGGGCCGTGCTGGGCGCTTTCTTCCAAAGCCAGTGGCCTCTGGGCTGCCTGTGGATCGCGGCAGCCTGGGCGGGAATGATGACCCTCGCCGCAATCAGGCTGCCAGCGGAATCCTGAAAAGCTTCTCGCGCGAAGTTGCGCCGCGCAACAAGACAATCTGCGAGGGCGAAACGGCCAGAACCTGCCCCAGCAGATCGATGGCTGCGGCAGTCGCTTTGCTCTCTTCCGGCTTGGCCCTCACTTTGATGAGGACGCGGCCGGAGACAATCTCCACCCCCTCGCTTCGCGCACCCGGTGTCACTCTGACAGAAAGCCGCCCATTGACGTCCGCCAGTGACCGCAGTGCCTCGGCGGAGGGAAGATCAGTCTTCGGTCGCGCCACGGCCGGTCAGTGCGGTGCTGTGGGCATGTGCATTGCCAACATAGTGCGCAACGCCCAGTTGCATCTCGTGGATGGCTGCATCGGTAAGGTCGCGCATGTAGGCCGCAGGGCGGCCGCCCCAAAGCTGGCGCGAAGCGACGCGCTTGCCCGGCGTGAGCAGTGCGCCCGCTGCCAGCATGCCATCACCCTCGATCACCGCGCCGTTCATTACCACCGAACCAAGTCCCACAAACGCCCGGTCTTCCAACGTGCAGCCATGCAGCATGACCATGTGACCGACGAGAACATCGTCTCCGATCAGCGTGGGGAAGCCCTGCGGATGACGCGGATCGGGACTGTCGCAATGGATTACGGTCCCATCCTGAATGTTGGTACGCGCGCCGATCACGATCCGGTTCACATCTGCGCGGAGCACGCAATTGTACCAGACTGACGCCTCCGGTCCGATCTCGACATCACCGATAATCCGACAGCCCGGTGCGATGAAAGCACTCGGGTGAATACGCGGTGCCTTGCCGTGGATGGCCGCGATGGTTACGTCCTGATGCATGGCGCTCCCTTCAATCCGCCTTGGGCTGGGGCCTGAGGATTCGGTAGAGAATATGCGGTCGCAGCGGATCACCCTCTGCAAGTTCGGGATGATCGAAGTCCTCATCCGGATACCGGATCATGCCCAAGCGTTCCATCAAGCCCCAGCTGCGCGTGTTGGCAAGATTGGTGATCGCCATGATGGCCGTAACCGGCAGGTTGGCCCACGCCCAGGCCAGTGATGCCTCAGCCGCCTCACGCGCATAGCCCTGCCCCCAGGCGTGATGCGCAAGACGCCAGCCGATCTCATGTTCGAAGATAGGCGATCGAGGCGGAAGTATGCCGCAAAAGCCGATGAAATCTCCCTCGACCTTGCGCTCCAAGGCCCAGAAGACGTGACCGTGCTCGCGCTCGATTGAGATCATCCGATCCACCGCAGCGTCACTTTCAGCACGGGTCAGCGGAGGAAGATACTCCATCACCCGTGGATCGCAGGCCATGGCCCAGAATGGCTCGCGGTACGCATCGCGCCAGGGGCGCAGAACAAGCCGCTCTGTCTCGATCATCCCGGCTTCAGGCGCCCATCAGACGCGCTGCGTGGAGCGCATGGTAGGTGAGAACGCCGGAACAACCCGCACGCTTGAACGCAAGCAGGGTTTCGAGAACGAGAGCGTCGCGGTCGCCAGCCCCCGCCGCCACGGCCGCCTCGATCATCGAGTACTCACCGCTGACCTGATAGGCAAAGACCGGCACCTGAAAGGCCTCTTTCACGCGCAGTGCGATATCGAGATAGGGCAGGCCGGGCTTGACCATGACGCTGTCCGCGCCCTCGGCGATATCGAGTTCGACCTCGCGCAGAGCCTCTTCGGCGTTGCCGGGATCCATCTGGTAGGTCTTCTTGTTACCCTTGAGCAGGCCGCGCGATCCGACTGCATCGCGGAACGGGCCGTAGAATGCGGAGGCATACTTCGCCGCGTAGGCCATGATCTGGACATTGATATGGCCTGACCCTTCAAGCGCATCGCGGATCGCACAAATGCGCCCGTCCATCATGTCGGACGGCGCAATGATGTCTGCGCCCGCAGCCGCCTGATTGAGGCTCTGCCCGACGAGCACATCAACCGTAGCATCGTTGAGGACGTACCCCTCGCCATCAATCAGGCCATCCTGCCCGTGGCTGGTGTAAGGGTCCAAAGCGACATCGGTCAGAACGCCGAGCGATTCTCCGCACGCGTCCTTGATGGCCTTGATCGCCCGGCACATCAGATTATCGGGGTTGAGCGCTTCGACGCCATCCTCGCTGCGCCGTTCCGGCTGCGTATTCGGGAACAGTGCAACACAAGGAATGCCTGCTGCAGCCGCTTCGCGAGCGCGCTCGGCCACCAGATCGACGGACCAACGCGACACACCTGGCAGGGAACCGATCGGATCCTCGATACCGTGGCCTTCCGTCACGAACAGGGGCCAAATCAGATCAGCAGGAGTGACAAGCACTTCGCGGTGCAGGGCGCGGCTCCACGCGGTGACGCGGGTGCGGCGCAGGCGGATGTTGGGATAGCCAGCAGACATGCGCTCGTACTAGGCGTTGTAGCACCTTTGGGCAACGGGCCACATCGCCTGCCTAGTTCTGCGTGCCCAGAATGGCGCCTGGCCGGACTGAGAGAAGGGCCTGCAAGCGCGCCTTGAAGGCAGCCACCTGCTTGGGATCCACCGCCTGACGGCGCTGGACCATCCGGATCGAGAACGGATCCACAGTCTGCCCTCCGCGATAGACCTCGTAGTGAAGGTGGGCCCCGGTGGAGAGGCCGGTCGAGCCAACATAGCCAATGATCTGCCCGCGCCGGACCGTCGTCCCCGGCGCGACGGCGATCCGGCTCATGTGGCCGTAACCCGTGGCAATGCCGCTGCCGTGGTCGAGCCGCACGTAGTTGCCATGCCCTCCGTGCCACCCAGCATATTCCACACGGCCATCGGTGACGGCATAGATTGGCGAACCCCAGGACGCCGCGAAATCTACGCCAGAATGCATGCGCACATAACCAAGGATGGGATGACGACGCATGCCATAACCGGACGTCACATGTCCGCTGACCGGAGCACCAAACAGGCCCGAGTCAATTTGTCCGCCGCCCGCGAGGTCTGCCAGTGATGTAAAGCTTCCATCCGCACCCCAGCGCAGCAATTGCGCGCGCGGCTGACCTGACCGGACGACGCCGGCATAGAGCAGATTTCCGGCTTCGCCCTCGCCATCGGCGGTGTGCTTGTAGGAAACGACCAGGTCGAACGTGTCGGTCGGCGCGATCTCTTCAAAGGGAATCGCCTGATCGATTGCGCGCAGATAGTCTTGGACAGCGCCAGCAGACGCCCCTGCCGCCCGAGCAGACCGGTAGAGACTCGTGCCAACCAGTCCCTGTATCCGCAGCGGTGTGACATCAACGGCGATCGGCTTGCGGGAAAGCGTCAGGCCATCGCCTTGTCGGCTGATTGAAATGGCGAGATCGAAGCGCGGACGAAAGCCGATTGCCATGAGCGGCCGGGGATCCGACGCGTTGCTGCGTGGGCCGAGCGTGATGGCAAAGCGCGTACCCGGAGCAAGGTCCGCAAGGGGGACGGCGCTGGCGACCATGGCCGCGATCTGCCCCGCATCGCCTGATCCGACGCCAGCGCGCTGCAACATGCGCGGCAGGCTGTCGTTTTCTCCGATAGTTGCGGAAAGCTGGATTTCAGGGCGCTCAGGCGCCGCTGCCAGTCGTGTGACCGCCTCGGTTGCGGCAAAGTGGCGCCCCTGCGTCGAGCCCTTTGCAAATGGCCGCAGGGACTGCGCGCGGAACTCGACTTGCGATGCTTCGTCCAACGGCGTGAGAGGCGCTGCTTCAAGGGGCGCAAAGCGGGGCCAGAACATCAGCGCAAGCACGATGAGGCCAACCATAAGGCCCAGCCCGCCAAACCATCCCGCACTGCCGACATTCTCGGCAAGATCGGGGGCCAGCGTGTATTGATCCGCCCAGCGTTCAATGCGCTGGCAGACTTGCGTCCACCGCTTTGCAACTGGGTGATTGCTTTCCCGAAAGGTTGGAGGCGGTGGCGGCTCTGGCGGTGGCAGGATGGGCGAGCGACGTGCAGGCACCACGGCGGGGCGCGCGCGACCGAACGTCGCCGAGCCGGCCAGCCCCAATTCCTCACGTGGGCCCAACACTCCGGTTGCTTCCCTTTCCGCTGCCGTACCCGGTCGTCCGGTCCGGGTGCCGCGCACTGCAAGCACGTTGGCAGCCCTGCACCCGCAAGGTTAATTCGGCGTAAACCTGCGGCATGCAGCTCAACGACCAAGGGGCCAGAGCATTCCGGCCTTGCCGTTCTGCGGGCATGGTCACCACGCAGCGGATTGGCTAACGTAGGCTGTAGTTTGAATTGAACGAGGCGGGGCTGCGGCGGCATGAGCGAGGCACAGGTACTGGGTGATGCCATCGGTGCGGGCCTTGCGGCGCGTGCAGTCGAACCCGATGCAGGCGCGGTGGACAATGGGCATACGCACGAAAGCGCATGTTTGAACTGCGGCACGCCCTTGATCGGGAGCCATTGCCACAATTGCGGCCAGACAGCGCATGTCCATCGCACATTGGGTGCATTCTTCCACGATCTGCTCCACGGCGTGTTCCATTTCGAAGGCAAGATCTTGCGCACGCTGCCAATGCTTATCTTCCGCCCGGGGAACCTCACGCGCGAATACATCGACGGGCGCCGCGCGCGCTACGTTTCACCGCTCGCGCTATTCCTGTTCAGCGTTTTCATCATGTTTGCCGTAATCCAGCAGACTGCCGGTGACCTCGATCTTGGCAAAGATGGCAAGGTTGCCATCAACGTCGGGATGTCGAAGAGCTCTGCAGAAGTGGAGAAGTCGCTCAAGGCAACTCGGGCGAAGCGTGCTGAAGTGGAAGCGAAGGGCGGCGATACCGACGATCTCGACACCGAGATCGAGCAGCAGGAACGTGCGCTTTCCGCAATGCGTCGAATCGGCGGGGAAAAGCTTTCCTCGACCGGCTTTTCGATCCTTGATGAGGTGATTGACGAGACCCAGAGCAATCCCAAGCTGGTGCTCTATAAAATGCAGAGCCACGCGTACAAATACAGCTGGGCTCTGGTGCCGATATCCGTCCCGTTCCTTTGGCTGCTGTTTCCCTTCAGCCGCCGCTTCCATCTGTACGACCATACCGTCTTCGTGACCTACTCGCTCAGCTTCATGACCCTGCTGTTCGCAGCCGGCATGATCGCCGGAGCCCTTGGTGCCGATCCCGTAGCGGGCCTGATGGCCCTGGTCCCGCCCATCCACATGTACAAGCAGTTGCGGGGAACGTACGGCACCTCCCGGCTGGGGGGCTTTGTTCGCACGGGAGCATTGCTGGTCTTCGCCTTGGCGGCGCTGGTCATCTATCTCGTGTCAATCGCGGCAGAAGCAAGCGCAGGCTAACGCCGAGCCTGTTTCAGCAATCGAGAACGAACGGGCCGGCAGCGCGCGCCTGAAGCGCGGCATGTGCTTTTGCTGCGTCGCGGAGGTTGCTACGACCGCCAAGGGTGACCGGCAATGCCCCTGCCGCCATCGCCGCAAAGCGTTTTTGGGAAGCGGCAAGCAAGCGTCTCCCGGGTCGAGATGTAAGGCCAGAGGAACGGTCGCCAAACTTTCGCCGACTTTGCGCCAAGCCGCGACAGGTCGAACGGTGGTATAGGCCCAGAGGCCTGACCGTAGTGAACGAGGTGCCCTTTGATCGCCAGCGAAGCAAGAGACCTCTCGCACGTGTCCGCGCCAACTGCATCGTAGACCGCGCCGACACCTTCGCCGCCCGTGAAAGCCATCACGCACGCCGTAACGTCTTCCTCGCGTTAGAGAATGACTTCATGGCATCCTGCGGCCAGCGCAGCGCTGATGATACGGATCCGGGGGTATCCGCCATAGTTCCGGGCGATGTAAGCGATGCGAGCACCGACTGCGAATTCCGCCACGCCTTCACCTACCGCTGCAACGGTGCCCACGGGCCCTGCAGGTCAAGAGTTCGGTAGGAGCCCGAGCGAACGTAGATATCGTGGAAGTTCACCGAAGCGGCATGCTGGTGCATTAGCAGTTCGCCAGCCAAAGGCGAAGCGACCTCGACGGGTACGAGCTTCATGACATCCTGCGCGCCATAACCACGGATGACGATCGCCTCGCTGGCGGTACCCATGTTGACTGTGTTTCTCTGCTTACGCTCCGGCAGGGTGAGGATCGCCTGATCCCGAGAAACGTCGTCCAGCGCGGGGCACCGTGGCGCCGGCCGAAGTCGCCGGCCGCGTGGCGCCACTCGGGGCCTCCGGCCGGTCAAGCTTTCCGTTCTCCATCAGGGCCCGAATTTCCTCGCCGCTCAGGGTCTCGTACTCCAGCAGCGCCTGCGCCAGGAGATGAAGCTTGTCCTCGTTGGACTTGAGAATCTCGGTCGCCCGCGCATGCGCGCCGTCAACAAGGGTGCGAATCTCGCTGTCGATGAGCTTGTTGGTCTCATCGGACATCATGGTGCGCTGCGAACCGCCCATGCCGAGATAGCCTTCTTGCGCTTCTTCATACTGCAGCGGTCCCAGCTTGTCCGACATGCCCCACTTGGTCACCATGTTCCGCGCCAGGCTGGTCGCATACTGGATATCCGACGATGCGCCGGACGATACCTTGTCGTAACCGAAGATGATCTCCTCAGCGACACGACCACCCATGCTCACCGAGAGATTGGCGTGCATCTTGTCGCGGTGATACGAATAGCTGTCCCGCTCCGGCAAGCGCATGACCATACCGAGCGCGCGGCCGCGAGGGATGATGGTCGCCTTGTGAATCGGATCGGAGGCAGCCTCGTTGATCGACACGATTGCATGCCCCGCCTCGTGATAGGCGGTCATCTTCTTCTCATCGTCGGTCATGACCATCGAGCGGCGTTCGGCGCCCATCATGACCTTGTCCTTGGCGTCCTCGAACTCCTGCATGGCAACCAGCCGCTTGTTGCGGCGGGCGGCAAGCAGTGCAGCCTCATTGACGAGGTTGGCAAGATCGGCACCCGAGAAACCCGGCGTTCCGCGCGCGATGACACGCGGGAGAACATCAGGGGCAAGCGGCACCTTCTTCATGTGCACACTGAGAATCTTTTCGCGACCGTCGATATCGGGAATCGGAACGACAACCTGACGATCGAAGCGGCCCGGACGGAGGAGCGCCGGATCGAGCACATCCGGCCGGTTCGTCGCGGCGATGATGATGATGCCCTCATTCGCCTCGAAGCCATCCATCTCGACGAGAAGCTGGTTCAAGGTCTGCTCGCGCTCGTCATTCGAATTGCCGAGACCATGGCCACGGTGGCGACCAACCGCGTCGATCTCGTCGATGAACACGATGCAGGGCGCGTTCTTCTTGGCCTGATCAAACATGTCTCGCACGCGGCTGGCACCAACGCCGACGAACATCTCGACGAAATCCGAGCCGGAAATGGTGAAGAACGGTACGCCTGCCTCGCCGGCAATCGCGCGTGCGAGCAAGGTCTTGCCGGTACCGGGCGAACCGACCAGCAACGCGCCCTTCGGGATCTGACCGCCAAGCTTCGAAAAGCGGCTGGGATCGCGCAAGAACTCCACGATCTCCTGCAATTCCTCACGCGCTTCGTCGATGCCGGCAACGTCGTCGAAGGTCACCTTGCCGGATCGCTCGGTCAGCAGTTTAGCCTTTGACTTGCCAAAGCCCATGGCGCCGGAGCCGCCGCCCTTCTGGACCTGGCGAAGAGCGAAGAAAGCCACACCCAGAATCAGCAGGAACGGCAGCGATTGCGCCAGAATGTAGAGCAGAAGGTTCGGTTCCTCTTGCGCCTTGCCGGCATAGCGCACGCCATGCTCCTGCAGCAGTTTGGTCAGTTCCACATCACCGGGGACCGGGACAGTGCTGAACTGCTGATCGTTCTTGAGCGTGCCGGTGATCCGGTCTGGACCGACCTGCACGTCGCGGACGTTGTCCTGCACGACACTGGCGCGGAAGTCCGAGTACGGGATCATGGTCCCTGCCGGATCAGTTCGCGTGTTGAACATTGAGACGACAAGGAGCAGCGCGAGAAAGATGCCGCCCCAGATCAGGAGGCTCTTGATCCAGGGGTTACCCTGCGGCTGGTCGTCGTTCATGGCGCGGCTTTCGATCCGTGATGATTTTGCTTCTCCAATGTAGGACGCCCATGGGGAATCGCAATATAACCTTCGGCGCGAATTTCTTGCCCCTAGGGACGTCCCTCACAAGGATCCGGCACACGCCGCGGCTTTGGCGTGGTCGCAAAGCGCCATTCTGCCCTCCGGCCGTCGCCGCGCACCCCGGCGAGTGTCGCAATCTCGCCTGCGGAGAGACGGTCGTGCCAACGCGCCAGGGCATTTCCACGCGGCTTCGGGCTGCCCAGATCGAGCAGGATACGCTCAAGCACGCGAAGCGCCACGACCCGGGGAACGCCCCGATGATCCCAGCAGGCGACGCCGCCCGTGGTTCTCACCGCCGCCAGGCAATGCTCGGCCGCCCAATCGATGGCTGCATCGGCTTCCGCAAGATGCCGCGCACTGGCTGCAATCGACTGAGGATCGATTTCCGTCAAGCTGGTAAGCACCGCGCGCATCCTGACCCGCTCGAAGCGATGATCCCGATTCGACGGATCAAGCACCGGCTCGATTCCGGCAGCGACTACGATCTTCGCGAGATCGTCACGGCGCCAGCCGAGCAAAGGGCGGAGCAGAAGGCAGTCACGGTTCCCCGGCAGAGGGGCAATAGCACGCATGGCCGCAAGCCCGCGAACGCCCGCACCGCGCGAGAGCCGCATCATCAGCGTTTCTGCCTGATCGTCGGCATGATGTGCCGTTGCGATCGCAGCCAGTCCATGGCGCACCGCCCATTCACCAAGCGCCTGATAACGCGCTTCGCGCGCTCGCTCCTGCAAGGCCGGGCCTGACAGCAGCGCGATTGTCAGGGTTTCGTGCGGAATGCCGAGGTCGGCGCATATTCCGGCAACGTAGCGCGCCTCGTCGGCGCTCTCCGGTCGCAGTCCGTGATCGACTGTCGCTACTTTGAAGGCACCAGAAAGTGTGGCTTGCGCAAGAAGCAGGAGGGCGAGGCTGTCCGGCCCGCCCGACACTGCGAGGCCTACAGGAGCTTTCTCGGGCCAGATCGCTAGCCAGTCGGCAGCGAAACGGGCTTCCAGCACGCTATCAATTGCACGCCACCGGCTTGGTTGCAGCCTCGTACTGAGACTTCAAGCGGCCAGCCAGCTCGGTGGGATAGGTCTGGCGAAACTCTGCAAAGGCAACACAGGCCCGCTTCTCTTCCTTGAGCCGGCTCATCGCAACGCCGAGATAGAGCAGGCTGTCCGCCGCACGGTCGCCTTTGCGATCAGCCTGGTAGTTCTGGAGAAAATACTGGGCCGCAGTGCCTGGCTTGCCATCGTCAAGATAGGCCCGTCCGAGAAGGTTCCGGGCATAGCTGATGCGGGAATGACGTGGATATTGCTGAACCACCCGCAGCAATTGCTGCTGGGCCTCGGGGAAGAACTTGGCTTCCCACAAGCGGTAGCCATAGCTGTACTCGTCCTCACCCTTGTCGTCGGTAGAAGGCTTTTCGATGGCCATGACCGCCGCGACACGATCAGGCGACGCATCCGGCTTTGCAGCTTCAGACTTTGCAGGCGCGGGCTTTGGCGAAGGCTTGGGAGCCGCGGTCGGCTCGGCCGGAGGTGTCGATGCTGCAGCTGCCGGTGCAGCAGAAGCGGGCTCGGCAGCAGGCGAAGGCGTTGCTGTCACAGCAGAACCAGCCGCTTCGAGTGTCGCAAGACGGGCCTCAAGCTTGGCGATGTGATTCTGGTTTTCTTCGCTGGCTGCGGTCAACCGCTGCAACTGGGCCTCGACAGCGTCCATCCGTGTGAGAAGGTCGGTAACGGCAGTTGGCGTGGGGGCCGAAGGGGCAGCGCCGGTTACGGGCGGGGTAATCTCCGGTCCAAACGTCTTGCCGGCACCATCGGGAAAGACCTTGCGCTGCACAGCGCGCAGCTCTGCCTCAATTCGCCGCAGCCGAACATCGGTGCTTTCAGGCGCAGCCTGAGCACGAGCGACTGGGACGAGGGCCATCGGCGCGAAGTTTACCGAAAGGGCGGCCAAGGTGAGGGCCATCGCCGAACGAGTACGGCCAGAGCCAAACATGATCTTCATTGTCACTCCCGTCGGATCATTGCTCCTTCCATGCGCTGCCTTGAGGGGCGCGCGCAAGCATCTGGGCAAGATTTGCGTGGTGGACCACCGGGTTTCACACAGTTGGCCGCTGGTAACGGCCGTTTAGTGAACCGCAGCTGTAGCGCCTGAGGTCGCTCCCGCAGCCCGCGCAGCCGGACGGCTGCGCAAGCTGACGGCATCGACCGGTACGTCTTTCATGACCCTCTCAGCCTCGGCAAGACGGGGAATGGCCTGCCCTGCGATCGTGATCGCGAGAGCATCGGGCCGGCCGGTCCAGAGCCTGGGGCCGATCGCATCGTCGGGAACAGTGTAGCTTTCGCCTTTGGCGAGCTGCTTCTGCATCAGCTGCTTGCCCTGCCCATCATAGAACTTGACCCAGATGCCTTCCTCAAGCGCTGTGAAGACCACCGGTCCGCTGGCGGGGGGCTTCTGGCTTGCAGGCCGGGGTGCAGGTACCGCCTGCGTGGCAGCTAGGGTTGGAGACTGCTCGGGAGACTGAACAAGCGATGGCAACGAGACGGCCGGCGCGTAGTAGCTGCGCCAGAAGATACCGCCCATGGCAAGAATAGCGCCCACCAGCAGCAGCGCGAGCCAGCCGACCAGCCGGGAAGGTGTCTTTGCGGGATCACCCACTTCAAACTGGTTGAGCACCCGCGGCTCGGGGCGCGGCGCGCTTCCTTGCAGTTCGGAGCGGACCGCATCGGCAATCTTGCCATCGTCCAGCCCGACAGCGCGCGCATAAGCTTTGGCGAAACCGATCGCATAGGGACGACCGGGCATCACGCTGTAGTCGCCCGCCTCAAGCGCTTCGATATGACGGAGCGTGACCCTTGTACGCCGCGCAACCTCGGCTGTCGTCAGTCCCAACGCAAGGCGAGCAGCCGCCAGACGCATCGACACGCTTGCCTTCGTGTCGTCTCCCGCTGGCGGAGTGACTCCCGCACCGGAAACAACCGGGTCAGGCGATTGGTCTGCTGTGACCATATTGCTTTCGCCGTCCTCGGCCACGGCGTAGCTCCCGTTGTTCATTGTTGTTCCGGGTATTCTCTGGATGGTTGCGAGCCCAGACGGAGGCAGCATGTCCTGACTGGAAAAGTCAATGATTTTGAGTCCGCAATGGCATGATCTGACGTCTTGGTGCGACGAAGTCAGTCGTAATCTATGCCATGCGCAGTGGCCCAAGCGGCTATTTCCGAGCGCAAATCGGAAGGGGGCTGGGCGAGCCAGCCTTCCATCGCTGCCTGAATCGCAGAAAGCTCCACCTTGCGGACAAGTTCCTTGATCGGACCCACGGCGGCCGGGGTGATCGAAAGCCGGGTAATGCCGATACCAAGCAACGCGAGCGCCTCAAGCCGGCGGCCGCCCATCTCACCGCACACCGTCAGATCCGTACCCGAAGGTGCCACGGCGAGCACAACGCGGCGGAGAAACCGCAGAATCGCGGGCGAAAGCCAGTCATAGCGTTCGGCCAGCTTCGGGTTGGCCCGATCAGCGGCAAAGAGGAACTGGGTGAGGTCGTTGGTCCCGATGGAAAGGAAGGACAGACGCGGAGCCAGCACATCAAGCCATTCCGCAAGCGCGGGTACCTCCAGCATCGCACCATAGCGAATCGCATCGGGCAGCAGCTTCTTCTGTTGTTTCAGAAACGCGAGCTGACTCTCGAAAACAGCACGTGCGGCATCGAATTCCCAAGGCTCGGTCACCATCGGGAACACCACATTGAGCGTCCGTCCACCTGCGGCCTCAAGCAGCGCGCGCGCCTGCACCTTGAGCAGCCCGTCACGTTCCAGCGTCACGCGCAGCGCGCGCCACCCCATGGCCGGGTTTTCCTCGGTCTCCCCGTCATTGTGGCGAAGATAGGGAAGTACCTTGTCGCCGCCGATATCGACGGTGCGGAACACGACCGGCCGGTCACCTGCTGCATCAAGCACATCGCGATAGAGGCGCGTCTGGCGTTCACGAGCCGGAAGCGTTGCCGAAACAAGGAACTGGAACTCGGTGCGGAACAGACCAATCCCGTCCGCCCCGGTCAGATTGAGCATCGGCATGTCATCGCGAAGGCCCGCGTTGATCATGACACGGACACGCTGGCCGTCAGCCGAGACTGGCTCGACATCGCGCATCGCGGCATAGAGCGCCTGCCGTTCCCGATTACGCGCAAACCGCGCCTCGAAGACCTCGACGAGCGCAGGCGCTGGCCGCACATCGACGACACCCTGGTCGCCATCCAGCAGCAGCTGGTCCCCTTCACGCACCTTGGCCCGGAGCGCGCGGATGCGTCCCACCACGGGGATACCCATGGCGCGGGCAACAATGACCACGTGGGCTGTGAGCGAACCTTCTTCAAGGATCACACCCTTGAGGCGCCGCCTGTCGTATTCCAGAAGTTCTGCCGGACCGAGGTTGCGCGCAATGAGAATTGCGTCGCCCTTCAAGCCGAGGCTGGCGGCTGTTCCCAATTGGCCCGAAACGATGCGCAACAGGCGGTTTGAAAGATCCTCCAGATCGTGCATGCGATCGGCCAGCAGCGGATCGTCGATCTGCCGCATCCGCATGCGGGTCCGCTGCTGCACCCGCTCGATTGCCGCTTCGGCGGTTAGACCTGAGTCAATCGCCTCGTTGATCCGCCGACTCCACCCTTCGTCATAGGCGAACATGCGGTAGGTCTCGAGAACCTCCTCATGTTCGCCGCCCATGCCGAACTCGGCCTGGCTGGCCATCCGGTCGATCTGCTCGCGCATCTTGTCGAACGCGAGATAGACCCGCTGGCGCTCGGCTTCGGTGTCTTCCGCGACGACATGTTCGATGGTGACGCGCGGTTGGTGGAATACAGCAATACCGCTGGCGAGCCCTTTGACCAAGGTAAGACCCGCAATCCGCTCATGCCCGGTGAGGTGGGCATCGGCGCCGAAAGCGTCTTCCTCATCAATCAGATCGGCATTGGCGATGAGCTCGGAAAGCACCATGGCCACGGTCTGAAGCGCCTCGATCTCCACTTCCTCATAGCGCCGCGGCTCGACGTGCTGGACGCCCAGCACGCCGACTGCCCGCGCACGCCGCACAATCGGCACGCCGGCAAAGGAATGGAAACGCTCTTCGCCGGTTTCAGGGAAGAAGGCGAAGTCCGGGTGGGCGGCGGCTTCAGCGAGGTTCAGGGTTTCAATGTTCGCGGCGATTGTGCCGACAAGGCCTTCGCCCACCGCCATGCGCGTCACATGGACCGCTGCCTGATTGAGGCCGCGCGTCGCAAACAGCTCCAGCATGCCTTCGCGCAACAGATAGATCGAACAGACCTCGCTGTTGAGCTTGTCACCGATGATGTCGACAATCTGGTTGAGCTTGGCCTGCGCACCGGCGCGGGATGCCATGACCTCGTGAAGCGACGTCAGGATCGCGCGGGCAGCGGCGGCGGCAGTGATCATACTGAATGGCCTAGCGCAGAGAGGGCAGTTTGCAAACTGCAGCGCCTGTGGCGCTTATGAATTCGTATCCGTCAGGAAGCGATAGCTGCCGGAAGATTGCTCCGTCGCCATATCAGAGAGGAACTTCGGGATGCGGGAGGCCGGCCGGTCGATCCGGCCAGCCAACCGCAGTTTACGGGAAGGGCGTTGTCAGTGAACCTGCTGCACCTGCGCAAGCTCTTCCTTGATTCGCAGTTTTCGACGCTTCAACTCCTTGATCAGCACGTCGTTGGGCGACGGGCGACCCTGTTCCTCGGCTATGCGCCGTTCAAGACCAGCATGTTTGGATTCAAGGGCGCTGATATGCGACAGTTCCATGCGGTAACCTCCTCAAGGACACCAGCCTCAACCCGCACCGGCGGCAGGATCGCTACCGGAGCATCTGGGCCGAAGTTTTGCGCCGGCATGGACGTGTCGGCCACGACTCGTCCGAGCGGGCGCGTTGTCATGCTCCCACAATCACCGTATCTTGCAAGTCTGTCTGCGTCGGGATGTCCAAAGCATGCGCTTGTGCGTATTCCGGTTGCAGCAAAGCATTAACGCGTGAAGGCCTGCGATGGTGCTGCAAGCCGCGATGCGTCGGTGTCGATGCGAGGCATGAAGAGGAGTGGCGCGGTTGACTGAAGACGAAATGCGCAAGCGACTTGAAATGCTGCGGGTCGAACATCGCGACCTCGATGCGGCAATCGATGCCCTGTCCGGCACTGGCGCACATGATCAATTGCAGGTTGCCCGGCTCAAGAAGCGGAAGTTAAGGCTCAAGGACCAGATCGCTTTGCTTGAGGACTACCTGATTCCCGATATTATCGCGTGATTACAGCTTCTTGATTGACGACGTTCAGCATGGCCCGAATCGCACTGGGCGTATCGTTCCGGCACAGTTTCAAAACGTGGTGAACGGGCCGCCGGGGATGTGTTGAGTGGGGCACAAGGATGGGCTTATGCGCTGACCATGGCCCTCATGCCGAACCTAAACCCGCGCATCATTGAGGCGCTGTATGCCGAGGCGCTGGTCCTTGCCGAGGAAGTGCGCGCGGTGTTCGACCGGTTGCGCCAGGGACATGACAAGCGGGCATTGGTAGGTGCCAATGATGACCCCGATGCGGATCTGGCGCATGTGCAAGTGAGCTGCGAGGCGCTGCGGACGACGACCAGGATCATGCATTGTCTGGCTTGGCTGCTCAATCATCGCGCCTATTTTGCCGGCGAACTCAGCGAGTTGCAGCTTCGCCGGCACGGCCGCCTGATCGCCAACTTTCCGCTCAGCGATCCGGTGCAGGTTCTGGCGCTGCCCGCTGATGCCCAGCGCTGCGTGCAGGATAGCGAGCGCCTCTATGCGCGCATTCAACGCCTCGAGCGTGCGTGGCGGGGCGACCTCGATACATCGGGAAGCGCCATCGAGCGCTTGCGGCAAAGGTTGGCATCAGCAATCCCGGCCGCACTCTGACATCGAGCCCAGTGGATCAAGCGACGCAGCGTTGCGCCGCTCAATGAAAGCCCCCATATCCAGCGCATGGCTTCCACCAATCCTGCACCGGGCATCTCTATCCCCGATCGTTCCGAATGGAACACCGGCCTTGCGGTTGTGCTGGAGCCGCAAGTGCGCCGGGTGCTGGCTCCCAACCCTTCGCCCTACACTTTCAACGGAACGCAGACCTACCTGGTGGGCAGCGGCCGAGATGTTGCCGTGATCGATCCGGGCCCGACCGGCACCGGCGTTGCCGGCCACGCCGATACGAATGGCGAAGGCCATGTCGATGCCATTATCAAGGCGATTGCGGGTCAACGGCTGGTCGCGATCATGTGCACGCACACACACCGCGATCACAGCCCGGCCGCGCAGCCGCTGCAAGCCGCGACCGGTGCGCCGATCATCGGCTGCGCCGCTCTGGCGATTGACGACAGCGGCGCCGGCATCGGCGTGCGGGCCGATGCCGAGTTCGATCCGCTCTACAAGCCCGACCGTGTCCTGGCCGACGGCGAGCAGATTTCAGGCGACGGATGGACTCTCGAGGCCGTGTCGACTCCCGGCCATACCAGCAATCATTTGTGCTTTGCCTTGCTGGAGACAGGTGCGCTGTTTACCGGCGATCACGTCATGGGCTGGTCAACAACGGTGGTTTCGCCACCGGACGGGGACATGAATTCCTACATGCTCTCGCTGCAAAAGCTGCAAAGCCGCGAGGATACGGTCTACTATCCCGCACACGGTCCGGCGGTCACCAAGCCGCAGCAGCTTGTCCGCGGGATGATCGGACATCGACGCCAGCGTGAAGCGCAGATCCTGCGTCTGCTCGGCGAGGCGCCCTCCACGATCCCGAACATGGTCGCCCAAATGTACAAGGGGCTTGATCCGCGCCTCAATGGCGCAGCGGGACGCTCGGTGCTGGCGCATCTCATCGATCTCGAGACACAAGGCCGCATTGCACGCGGGCCGGAGGCGCCAGAGTTGCAATGGACCTTGATCGCCTGAACCCACGCCCTGCGCCATCAATGCCCGCGGCGCAGGGCCGGGGGCGGCTCGCGGTTTTGCCATGGATGCTGTTCCTTGGCGCCGCGGCCGTTGCCGCCTGGCTGGCGTGGCAGATGTGGAAACCGGCACCCATCGGGGATCCGCTCGCCACCAGCCTCGTCGCATTCGACAAGCAGGATCGCCTCACAGTGTTCAGTGCCGAGTTGGCACCGGTCGTGGCCAGCGATGACAGCCGGTTGTTCGGCCTCGTCACCGCGCGGCAGGTCGCGGTCATCCCGGCGCGAGTGGACTATGCCATCGATCTCGGAAAGGTTGGCCGAGACCGCATGCGCTGGGACGCAACAAGCAAGACACTGACCGTGCGCTTGCCTGCGCTAGAGGTCACCCGACCGAACCTTGATGAAGCACGCGCGCAATATCTGCGCGAAGGCATGTGGATCACACGGGCCGCGCAGGACAAGCTGACGCGTGACAACACGAAGCTGGCAGAGCGGCTCGCTGTGGAGCAGGCAGCCAACCCCGTCCTTCTGGGGCTGGCACGCTCGGCGGCGAAAGACGCCATCCGACAGAACCTTGCCATCCCGCTGCAAGTAGCTGGATTTGGCGACGTCAATCTGTCGGTTTCGATTGATGGAGAGCCCTCAAAGCCATAGCCTGCCGATCGGGGATTGTTTCGCCCGGACGGCAAAGCCGGGGGACGAACACGGGGAATGGGACGATGGACTTCGCGGCGGTGCAACCGAACGCTTCCTATCTTTCGGATCAGCGGTTTTTCACGCGTCTGGCACAAGTACTCGCCGGACTGATCGTGTTCGGCTTTCTGCAATGGGCGTTGCGCGGCTTCGTTAATCCGGTCCAGACCCCGCTCTATATCCATGCCCACGGCGTTGCCATGCTCGGCTGGCTCGGGACGCTCGTTACCCAGAACAGCCTTGCAGGGAGTGGCAACCTTGCTGCCCATCGCCGGCTGGGCTGGGCCAGTCTTGCGCTCGTCCTCGCGATCGTGGGGCTCGGCACCTTGGCTGGCCGCATGGCCCTGGCTGCGCACCGGGTTCCGCCGTTCTTCACGAATCCCTATTTTCTGGCGCTCACGCATGTCGAGGTGGCTGTTTTCGCCCTCATGGTCGCGGCCGCAATCGCCATGCGCCGGCAGACGCAGTGGCACCGGCGACTGATGATCGCGGCAACCGTCATCCTCATGGAGCCGGCACTTGGGCGCCTCCTGCCGATGCCGCTGCTTGGTCAGACCGGCGGCGCCTGGCTGGAGGCTGCTTTTCAGGTCGGCTTCCTCGGGATCATGGCCCGTCACGACAGCAAGGTGCTCGGCCGTGTTCACCCGGCAACGCTGGTCGGCATGGGCCTCGTGATTGCGGTGCACACGCTGATCCAGATGCTCGCCGGAATGCCGATATTGGCGGCGTACGCAGAGGCTATTGCCCGTAGCGCCGGGGGTGCCTAAGTGCCGGGCCAAGGAGAAAGGACATCAGCCCTCTCTCGACCAGGGGAATTCGAGCCATGACAGCCCAGCCCGCCAATCTTTCCGGCCTCGACCTGCGAGCCGAGATCGACCGGCTGCGCAAGGACCGCAAGGCGGTGATCCTGGCGCACTACTACCAGAAGCCCGAGATTCAGGACCTCGCCGATTTCGTCGGCGATTCGCTTGAGCTGTCACGCAAGGCCGCTGCGACAGATGCCGAGGTCATTGCCTTCTGCGGCGTGAAGTTCATGGCTGAAACGGCCAAGATCCTGAGCCCGGAGAAGATCGTGATCCTTCCGGACATGGATGCCGGTTGCAGCCTCGAAGATTCCTGCCCGCCGGAAAAGTTCCGCGCCTTCCGTGAGGCCCATCCCGATCACATCGCCCTTACTTACATCAATTGCTCGACCGAGGTGAAAGCCCTCAGCGACGTCATCGTGACGTCATCAAGCGCCGAAACGATCCTCGCGCAGATTCCGCCGGAGCAGAAGATCATCTTTGGCCCGGATCGGCATCTGGGCGGCTATCTCAATCGCAAGTTCGGGCGTGACATGCTGCTATGGCCCGGTGTCTGCATTGTGCACGAGGCTTTTTCCGAGACCGAACTTCTCAAGCTTATGGCGCAACACCCCGGCGCACCCGTTGCTGCGCATCCGGAGTGTCCGCCAACGATCGTCGACCATGCCGAGTATGTCGGATCGACCAGCGGCATCCTGCAGTTTGCGCGTACGTTCCCCGGCGACACGCTGATCGTAGCGACAGAGCCGCACATCATTCACCAGATGCAACTGGCACTCCCGGAGAAGACCTTCATCGGCGCCCCGGGGGCCGACGGGAATTGCAACTGCAACATCTGCCCTTACATGGCGCTCAACACCCTCGAAAAGCTCTATACGGCGCTGCGCGATCTCACGCCGCGCATTGAGATCGAGGAAACCTTGCGGCTTGGCGCGAAGAAAAGCCTCGATGCAATGCTGGCCATGGCCAGCGGGACAGTCGGCCATGGCGATCTCGGCGCGCGCAAGTAAGGCAGCAAGAGCAACATGAGCACTTCCACATCGACATCCAGGCCTGCGCCAGCCAAGCGACCGACGCGGGCGCGGGAGATGCAGGACGCGCTCAACCACTATCTGTATCACCCGCTGGCCTGGCAGCTGGCCCGCATTCTTGCCCCCACGCCGATCACGCCGAACATGGTCTCGGTGTTCGGCGGCCTGATGGTTGTTGCCGCAGGGGCCGTCTACTGGAGCACGTCCGGACCGCTCTGGGCGATGCTAGGGATGCTGCTCCACATGTCGTGGCACGTGATTGACGGGGCAGACGGGGATCTGGCCCGCATTTCGGGACGCACAAGCCCGCTCGGCGAACTGGTGGACGGGATCTGCGACTATGCCAGCCACATCATCCTCTATGTGCTGCTCGCGCTGGTGCTGACACGGACGCTGGGTGCTGGCTGGGCCTGGTTCTGGACGCTGTCTGCCGGTGCCGGGCATATCGTTCAGGCCAACCATGTCGAGGTGCAACGGCGGTTCTATCAGTACTGGACCTATGGCACGCCGTGGCTGCACAATTCGAGCGGCAGTGATCGGGCGCTGTTCAAGGACAAGCGCGGTATAGGCTGGCTGCTGCGTGCCTTTGTGGCCGGGTACCTGCGCCTTGCGGCCGGCATGAGCCCCAATGCCCTGCGGATCGATGCGGCTGTGACGCAGGCCATGGCGAACGATCCGGCCCTCCTTGGCCGCATCCGGGCCGAAGTTCAGCGAGAACAGCGGCCGCTGCTGGTAATGCTGCGTTATCTCGGACCCAATCCGCGCGCGATCCTGCTCGGCTTGTCGATGATCGCCGGCAGTCCGCTGGGGTACTTTATCTATCTGTCAGTCGGCCTCAATCTGCTGCTGATGCTTTCGGTGCGGCTCCACGATGCTGCGGCGGCACGGGTTGTTTCCCGGTTGAACCTGCCCTGAACCCGTCAGGCAGCGACATCGCGCCGCATGCCGAACACGCAGATCAACATGACGGTAACGGCAAGCAATTCGACCACGCCCCACGCCAGCCAGCTTGAATGATTGTAGAGCCAGACCCCGATGGCCGGGGAAATGATGTAGGCTGAGCCGTTGACCGCGGCGACAATACCGGCTGATTGTCCCTGCTCCGCCGGAGTTACGGCGAGGCTCGCACCGGACGTAAAGCCCGGACGAAACAGGCCAAAGCCCAACGAGCAGATAGCAAAACCGGTCGCGATGGCATGGAGATCGCTTCCTGTCGCCATGCCCAGCGTACCAGCCACGACAAGGCCCATACCCCAGAGCGTCGAAGTGCGTGGCCCAAGTTTCATCATCGGGATCAAGCCCCACTGTGCCAGCAGCGTGGCAACAGCGCCGCACATCAGGACAAGACCGATCGGCCCTGCCGCAGCGTCCGGCTGACTACGCAGGCCCAGCCGGTCAAGAAGCAGGAAGCCCACGACACCAAGCAGGATGGATTGGGCCTGGCCGCCCAGCGTCCCCGCCGCGAGCCAAGCCCGCAGACGCGGATCGCCCCAACGCAACCGTCCGGCTTTCGAGTCGATCGAATGGTGATCGGGATCGACTTCCTCATGCAGGTGATCGCGCACCTCATCGCCCGACTTTCCTATGCGCGGGCTTGAGGACGCGCTCATCGGCTCGCCGAGGATTTCACCGCGTCCGGCATAACGCGGATCATCATCCGGTAGTCGCAGCCTGAGCAGGACAAGGACAATCACCGCAGCCAGCGTGAAGGCAGCAAACGGCCCAATCAATCCAAGGCCGGGAAGGATCAGCAGCGGAGCAAGGGCGGGGCCGAGGACGGTGCCCAGCCCGAAGCTGGAGGAAACCATCGAGAGCGCCTGCGTACGCTCTGCCCGGCTCGTGCGGCTGGCAACATAAGCCTGCACGGCCGGCGGTGCCGCCGAACCGAAGCCGCCATAGAGCGATCGGGCTGCCGCGAAGAGGAGTATGGCGGTCAGGCCGCTGATCGCTCCGCTCAATCCTGCATAGAGAGCCGCGCCGCACAAAGCGAACGAGACGGAGAAGCCGACAAGCCCCAGCGCCATCATCGCCTTGCGCCCGCGCCGGTCCGAACGACGCGCCCAGAACGGCGCGAGAAGCATCCAGAGCAATGCGGACCAGCTGTAGGCGAGGCTCACCCAGACGTCGGCGATGTGAAGATGCGTTCCGATCGAAGGCATGACCGACTGCATGGCGGTATTGCCGGCTGCCGTGACCAGCATGACCATGAACAGCAGTGCCATGCGGCTCCTTGGCAGCTGGACATCGGCCTCTTCCATCGGACTCACCGCACCTCTGCGCCAGCCGCATCGCCCGTGAGCTGCCGATAAATGGCCGCAAGCATGGCGACGAAGTAGGTGTATCCGATGGCAAGCAGCACGCCGGAAACAGCTTCTCCAAGCAGGCGCTGCGGTTCCCCCTTGAACATCAGTACGAGCACCACACCGACAAACATCATGATCAGCCCGTAGACGACGAGGAACACGAAGCCGGCCATGCCGATGAAAAGCAGGATCCGTCCCGCATTGCGCCGGGTCAGCCCGATGCTTTCGCGGATGGCTGTCACCGGGTTGCGGATACCTTCCCTTGCAACCACTGGCCCAACCAGCATGGTCCGCATGATCGGATAAAGCAGCAGTCCCAAGGCCACCGATACCGCCAGCCGGTCTGGCAACAGCAACGCAAGCACGCTCGCCAGCGCCATCGAGAGCGGCACGATGGCAAGCGCAACCAACAATTGCGCCGCAAAGTAAGATGGCAGCGCGCGCACACTTTGCCGAATAGCCTGACCTACCGTGGGTCTTGCAGTATCGAGCATAGCCACGAGCATTGTCAGCATCCCGGCCATGGGGAACAACGACAGCACCAGCAGCAGTGGCAGGGAAGTGGCGTAGTAATCCTGCATTACGGCCAGAATCTGCGTCTCGCTCATGTCAGGCGTCATCGCCGGAGATGGCGCAAACACCGCACCGGCGAGACCCGGAAGCACAAAGAACACACCCGCAATCGCGACGAGGAGGTCGCGGTTGGCGGCGACCATGCGCGTGGCGCTGGCCCAAGCCGCACTGCTGTCCAAGGTCGTCACGGCAGTCATGCCCCTTTCGCCGGAAGCCCTAGCAGGACGAGACGGGATGCGCACCCCCCCCGCTCACCCCATACTCGCCCTTGCCAGCGCGCAGGCAGACGTCCATGCGCATGGGCCATGCAAGCACCGGATCAGATCGAGATCAGGCAGTCGCACGACCTTGTGCCCTATCGCGAAGCGCTCGCGGACATGACGGCGCGCAACGCCGCAGTGCAGGAAGGCGCGGCGCGCGAGTTGATCTGGCTGCTCGAGCATCCGCCAGTCTACACCGCAGGAACCAGTGCGGCAGCAGATGAGCTGCTCGATCCCCGCTTCGATGTGGTCGAGGCAGGCCGAGGCGGGCGCTACACCTATCACGGGCCAGGCCAGCGGGTTGGCTATATGGTGCTCGATCTCGGCAAGCGGTCGCGTGACGTGCGCGGGTTCGTCCACGCGGTCGAGGGTTGGGTCATTGGTACGCTGGGTGATTTCGGCGTCGAAGCGTGGCGGGCAGCAGGCCGTGTGGGAATCTGGACGCGCGGTACCGATGGCGGGGAAGCCAAGATCGGTGCTATCGGAATCCGCATCCGTCGCTGGGTGACGATGCACGGCTTCTCGGTGAACCTCGCGCCTGATCTCGCGCATTTCGGCGGAATTGTGCCGTGCGGCATTGAGGACTACGGTGTCACCAGCCTCGCTGCGCTTGGCATTTCGGTTGCACCCGGCGAGTGGGATGAGGCATTGCTGGCGCGCCGCGAATGCTTTCTTGCCCATCTGGAACCGCGTAATGCCGCAGATGCTGACGCCAAGGACATGTCATGATCCGTCGCTTGCCCGACCTCTCTATCCCAGCAGCGCTAGCACTCCTCCTTGCGCTCAGCGCTTGCAACACGTCATCCGCGCCGCAGGCGAGTTCGACTGCAAGTGGAGAAATTCTGCCCGGATCAGTCAGTGACGCCATGCTCGAGACCGACAGGTCGCAAGCGCAGGCTCCTCTGGCGCCGGCGGCACAGAGCGCCGGTGCCAAAGTCGATCCCGGCGCGTCAGCGGAGGCGACAGACACGGCGGCCGTTCCGACTGCTACTGCCGATACCGCTCCGGCAGACCCGGCTCCCTCAGCCTCAAAGGCAGCCAATCCCTGAGCGGAAGGGTGTATCAATCGAGGCCGAGCAGCGCCCTCGCCTGACGCAGGTGCGGCTGATCCAGCATCCGCCCATTCAGCTGGATCGCACCTACCCCGGGGTTTGCCACAAAAGCATCGACGATGGCACGCGCATGGGCGAGCTCTTCCTCGCTTGGGGTAAAGGCGGCATTGATCAACGGCACTTGAGAGGGATGGATAGCCAGCATCCCAGCGAATCCGTCTGCCCGGGCTGCTTCGGCGGCCCGCTTGGTCCCCTCGACATCTCGGAAATCGGCATAGAGCGTGTCGATCGCCCAGACGCCGCGGGCGTGTGCAACCAGCAGCGTCTGTGCACGCACGAAGCGGAACGCATCGGTCCATTGACCATCGGCATGGCGCTTGCGCGCCGCGCCGAGTTCGGCCGAAAGGTCTTCGGCGCCCCAGGTCAGGCCGGCCAATCGAGGCATCGAGGCATCCATATAGGCCGTGATGGTGAGCGCAGCGCGCGCCGTCTCGCTTACCAGCGGCAGAAGGCGGGTCTGGCCATTGGGGATGCCGTGCCGCTGCTCAAGCTCGTAGATCTCTGCGGCAACCTGCCGGATCTGCTCCGGCCCTTCCGCCTTGGGCAACATGATGCCTTCCGGCGCGCCAGGCATGACGGCCGCCAGATCCTCGCGCCACAGGCCGGTATCGACGGCGTTTATCCGCACCCACCGCGCCTGCTTGCGCATCGTGATCTGGCGCCGATGCGCCTCCAGCCAATCCCGCGTCATGCGGCGCGCGGCCGGCTTGGCGGAGACCGCCACCGCATCTTCCAGATCGACGATCAGCGCATGCGCACCCGTCTCCGGAGTCTTGAGCAGCTTCTTCTCGCTATCGCCGGGCACAAAAAGCCAGGATCGCGGAATCGTGCGCATGTCTTGCTCCTATGGCCCTGCCCTGTCGTGCCCAATCATGCCGCGCCGCACATTCAAGCTGTTGCGCGGGCTGCCTCATCCGCCAGCGTCGGATAATCGATATACCCGGCCTCTCCCGGGAAATACCACGTCTGCGGCACACCGACATTCGGCGCGAGCTCTGCGCCAAGGCGAATGCGCTCCACCAGATCGGGATTCGATATGTAGGGCCGGCCAAAGCTGATCGCGTCCGCCCGTCCGGAGGCTACATCGGCTGCAGCGCCTTCAGGGGTGTAATCGCTGTTGAGCACGAGTGGCCCCGAATAGTTTGCACGGAATACGTGATCCTGCGGCGG
The DNA here is from genome assembly GCF_019748365.1 of Novosphingobium sp. Classification (GTDB taxonomy): domain Bacteria; phylum Pseudomonadota; class Alphaproteobacteria; order Sphingomonadales; family Sphingomonadaceae; genus Novosphingobium. The sequence goes on along the minus strand of NZ_JAIEPN010000003.1, from coordinate 39,977 downwards.
CACGGTGGTCGCGCCGAAGGTGCCCTCCGGCCCCGGCTGCCGCAGTTCGATGAACGAGACCTTCAGTGCCTCGAGCACGCGGGCTGCCTCGGCGAACAACGTGGCGGGGTCGCTATCATCGACGCCCTGGCTTTCGCCATTGGGCGACAGGCGGATCGACACGCGATCGGCTCCCCAGATCGCCACCAGCCGTTCCATCACCTCGCGCATCAACCGCACGCGGTTTTCGGGGCTTCCGCCGTAGTCGTCATCGCGAAGGTTGGATGAATTGCGCAGGAACTGGTCGATGAGATAGCCGTTTGCGCTGTGAAGCTGCACGCCATCAAACCCGGCCCGCTTCGCATTCTCGGCCGCGTGGCCATAGTCATCGACGAGGCGCGGCATCTCGTCCAGCCGGAGCGGCCGTGCCACCGCGTTCTCCTTGCGGCCTTCCGGCGTGTGGGCATGCCCGGGCGCTTGGGTGGCCGAGGCCGAGACCGGTGGTTCGCCGCCGAGGAAGTAGGGATGCACGACGCGACCCATGTGCCACAGCTGCATGATGATCCGCCCGCCGGCTTCGTGCACGGCGTCGGTCACCGGCTTCCAAGCTTCAACCTGCGCATCGGTCCAGATCCCCGGCGCGCTCGGCCAGCCGGAGCCTTCCCGGCTGATCCCGGTCGCCTCGCTGATGATGAGCCCCGCGGCCGCGCGCTGACGATAGTAGGTCTGCATGATCTCGGTCGGAACGGCATCGGGTCCGGCGCGGCCCCGCGTAAGCGGTGCCATAAGGATGCGGTTCGGCGCGGTAATCGCGCCAAGCTGGATCGGCCGGAAAAGCGATTCGTGCATCGACGGGAGTCCTTTTTGGCTTGGAGGTACTGAAACAGATCGATTGACCACGCCCCGGGCAAAGGCTTGGCAGAAGATAGGCTTGGGAAACCCGAGCAGGCGCTTTATGGCCAACGAAAGTGGTGCATCGCCTTGCCGGCGTCAGCCCCCCAAACGTGATAGCCTGACCCCGTCGCGACCGACAGGGTTTCCATATGCAACCCAGCTAGGATGCCGGTGTCCGCATGACAAGCGTGAGTTGACCAGCGGACCATGACGAGCATCGATGATCAGCGTGATGAAACGCGCCCGAACTCCTGGCACTTTGTCGCACTGCTCGGCGGCAATTTTGCCCTCGCGCTTGGGCCGTGGTTCGTTCGGCTTGCCGATTCCGGCCCGGTCTCGGCAGGCTTCTGGCGTCTCTTCCTCCCGCTGCCCCTCCTCACGCTGCTTGCACTCCGGCAACGCGTACCCGGCCGAGGCGCCATCCCGCTCAAGGCATGGTTGGTGGTTGCTACGGCAGGTGTGTTCTTTGCCCTGGATCTGGCCAGCTGGCATATCGGTATTGCCTATACGCGCCTTGGCAATGCTTCGCTGTTCGGAAACTCCGGGAGCCTGATCCTTATGGTCTGGGGCCTTGTCGCCGCGCGCCGCCTGCCCCGGAGGGTAGAGATTGCAGCAATCCTGGCGGCTGTCTGCGGTGCCGCCATTCTGCTTGGGCGATCATTGGAGATCGATCACGCCACTCTGGTGGGGGACCTGTTCTGCATTCTCGCCGGAGTGTTCTACTTCTTTTATATCCTCCTGCTGCAGGGCGCACGTGGCCGGTTCGAAAGTTGGGAGCTCCTGTGCGCCTCCACTGTGGCCAGCGCGCCGGTTATGCTGGGTATCGCCATTTGGCTGGGTGAACCGATCTGGCCCCACGTCTGGTGGCCACTGGTGGCGCTGGCCTTCTGCAGCCAGGTTGTTGGGCAGGGACTCATCGTCTTCGCACTCCGGCATTTCTCTGCTCTGATCATCGGTGTTGTGCTGCTGACCCAGCCCGCCCTCTCGATCCTGATTGGTTGGCTGGCCTTTGGCGAGACCATGGGCGCGCTGGATGCTCTGGGCATGGCGCTCATCGCCACGGCCCTGCTGCTGGGCCGGCTCAGCGAGAGCGCAGCACGTTGATTCGTGACCAACACACAGCCCTGACGAGGCCCTGCCACTAGGGGCAATGGCGTGCCAAAGCGGGTTGGGATGACAAGAAATGCTGCGTTGCAAAACTACGAGGCGCGTTGCTGCGCTTGTTCGAACCGACTTTGTTTTGGGTGAAAACAGAGAGTTCGGAATGCTATCTCCCTTAGGAATCGACGGTTCATTCGCATGTGCAATAGGACCAAGGGGTGGCACGCCTGCAACCGCTTTGTTCCCGCTTGCGTGACGCTGCGGAAATATCCTTGCAATCTGGTGCTTTTGTGTGGAGTGAGGCAGTTTAGTTACAACGGCATTCCGTTTGTCCAAGGGGATCGGGTTACAATGAAGCCAATCAAGGTCGCAGTGATCGGCGTGGGCAACTGCGCAAGCTCGCTTGTGCAGGGTGTAGAATTCTACCGCAACACCAACTCTTCCGCCGGCCTGATCCATGAGCGCATTGGCGGTTATGGCGCTGGTGACGTCGAGTTCGTGATGGGTGTGGACGTCGATGCCCGCAAGGTCGGCAAGGACATTGCCGAAGCCATTTTCGCCGCGCCGAACTGCACCGCCGTGTTCCAGCCCACCGTGCCCGCCACTGGCGCAAAGGTCATGATGGGCAAGATCCTCGACGGCGTTGCCGATCACATGACCGGCATGGGCGAGCGCGGCTTCATTGTCGCCGACGCGCCCGAGGCGACCCGCGAATCGATCGTGGCCGCGCTGCGCGAATCCGGCGCGGAAGTTCTGCTCAACTTCCTGCCCGTCGGGTCGGAAACCGCGACCGAATTCTACATGGAATGCGCGCTCGAGGCGGGCGTCGGCGTGGTGAACTGCATGCCGGTGTTCATCGCCAGCCGTCCCGAATGGGAAGCCAAGTTCCGTGCCAAGCGCATTCCGATCGTGGGCGACGACATCAAGGCGCAGGTCGGTGCAACAATCGTCCACCGCGTGCTGTCCAGCCTGTTCGGTGCGCGCGGCGTCACGGTCGAAAAGACCTATCAGCTCAACACCGGTGGCAACACCGACTTCATGAACATGCTCGATCGTCAGCGTCTGGGTTCGAAGAAGGAATCGAAGACCGAAGCGGTGCAGGCCATGCTGGCTCAGCGCCTCGCGGACGAGAACATCCACGTTGGCCCTTCGGACTATGTGCCGTGGCAGAAGGACAACAAGCTGTGCTTCCTGCGTCTTGAAGGCACGCAGTGGGGCAACGTTCCCATGAACCTCGAGCTGCGCCTCTCGGTCGAAGACAGCCCGAACTCGGCCGCTTGCGTGATGGATGCCATCCGCTGCTGCAAGGTGGCGCTGGAGCGCGGTGAAGGCGGCGCCCTGATCGGTCCGTCGGCTTACTTCTGCAAGCATCCGCCGCAGCAGTTCAATGATGATGTCGCCGCCCAGCTGGTCGACGAATACATCTCGGAAACCGCGCTGGCGGCTGAGTAAGCTTTCAGCGCAGGTAACGCTGGCGGCGCCGATCCTGATGCAGGATCGGCGCCGTCTGTGTTAAGGGACCCGGCCCGGAGAAAAACTGACCCATGGATGCCGTGATCATCGCAGCCGGCTATGGCAGCCGGCTTGCCTCGCTGTCGTCATCGAAACCGCTCACACCGGTCTGCGGGGTTCCGCTGATCGAGATCGGAATCCGTCAGGCGGCGGCTGCGGGCGTCACGCGGGTGGTCGTCGTGACAGGCCACCGGGCCGACGATGTCGAAGCCTTCCTGGCAGATCTGGCACAGCGCATCGAGGTGGAAATCGAACCGGTGCGGGTTGCCGACTGGAGCAAGCCGAACGGCTACTCCGTCATGGCCGGCGCTTCGCGCTGCAAGGGCGATTATCTGTTGATGATGGCCGACCATATGTTCGATAGCGCCATTCTTGCAGCCTTGTGCAGCATCGGCAGCGAAACCCGCGATGTCACGCTGGCGATCGACCGGCACATCGATAGCCCCCTCATCGATCCGGATGACGCCACCTGGGTAAAGCTCGGCGCAAACGGCTTCATCAGCGCCATTGGCAAGACCATCCCGGCATGGGATGCGGTCGATTGCGGGGCATTTCTTGCCACACCGCGCCTTGCCGAAGCCATTGCGGCGGCGATCGATTCAGGCAAAGCGGGCAGTCTGTCCGATGGCATGCAGTGGCTGGCCGACCGCGGCCGCGCCGCCACGTTGGAAATCGGCGGCGCATGGTGGATGGATGTCGATGATCCGCGCGCTCATGAGCTGGCGGAGGAACTGGCCCCTCGCCATCTCACCGCTGCCTTTGCCGCGATCTGATCGTTCCGATCAGAATTTCTTCACATTGATCGTGATCGACTGGTTGGGGTGCTCGATCTTCACGAGAGTTGAGCGCAGCGACGGTGGGCCCAGAAAGATCGTCGGGTTGTTGGAGAAACCGACAGCTTCACTGGGAATGCCGAACAGACCCCCGCGATTGATTGTCCCGGAGGAATCCTCATCATGATAGATCGCTATCGCGTAGGTGCCCGGGTGCGGAACGAACAGGCAGAACCTCGTCTGCCCGGCCGTGGCGGGGGTACTGGCGACGTAGAGTGATCCGTTCTTGACGAGAAAGCGCTTGGGCTCGTTCGGATAGAGCGTTGCGGTGATCAGTCCTTTGCCGTTGCGCACGCGATCGACTGTGATGTTGATCCACGTGTCGCTTGCTGGCCCGATGCACGCCGGCGCAGCGACAGCAGCGGTCACAAACGCTCCCTGCGGCACGATCATTAGTCCCAGCAGCAATGCCAGGGCATGGCGCCCCTTTGGCAAAATCATGGCATCTTTCCCGATATCGGCAGCTTCTGGAGGAAGCCGCGCGGACACGGCGGGGGCATAGGCAGGCTTTGGCCTGTTCGGCAAGGCCAACGTTGTATCAAGGGCTTGGCATGCCGCCGCCGCCGCTCGGGGTGAATCGTGACCAGCTTTGCGCCGAAACGGCTTCAAATAGGGATAATGCGTGTGGAAAAGCGAGGCAATTGCGCTTGTTCCACCGATTCGCGACCGGTAATCGCAGAGGGAGACGGTCGCCGCCAAGCGCATGAGCGCCCATCGCAACCGATCCCTGTTTGCGAGTTTTATCGTGATGGCCGCCCCGCTGATTTCCCCCTCGATTCTGTCAGCCGATTTTGCCCGGTTGGGTGAAGAGGTGCAGGCGATCGACGGCGCGGGCGCAGACTGGATCCACGTCGATGTGATGGACGGCCACTTCGTGCCGAACCTCACGATCGGGCCCGCTGTCGTGAAGGCGCTACGCCCGCACAGCACAAAGCCCTTCGACGTTCACCTGATGATTGCGCCGGTCGATCCTTATCTTGAAGCGTTTGCCGCCGCCGGCGCGGATATCATCACCGTGCATCCCGAAGCGGGTCCTCACATCCACCGCACGGTTCAGGCCATTCACGCGCTCGGCAAGAAGGCCGGGATTGCCCTCAACCCCGCCACGCCGGCCAAGATGCTCGATTATCTGATCGAGGAGATCGATCTGGTCCTGATCATGAGCGTGAACCCCGGCTTCGGCGGCCAGAGCTTCATCGCCAGCCAGCTTCGCAAGATCGAGGCCGTTCGCAAGATGATCGACAAGACCGGGCGCGCGATCCATCTGGAAGTCGATGGCGGTATCGATGCTGCAACGGGCCGCCTGTGCACCAACGCCGGGGCCGACGTGCTGGTTGCCGGCACGGCCTCGTTCAAGGGCGGCTCTGCTTGCTATGCCGCCAATATCGCCGCGCTGAAGGGCGCCGACTGACGCCGTGGCGCGCCTGTTCCCCGGAACCCGTGATGCCCAGGAAGAGGGCTTGGTCCTCGGGTCGGCGAAAGGCTCTGTGCTTGAAGGTGGGGAAGCACGGCCGGCACTGCCACTGGGTCCCGCGCCTGAATCGCTCGCGATCGCAAAGGCCGAAGCAGAACCGGCACCGCTTGAACCTGGCAAGGCACTGGCCATTGCCGATTTCTCCCCTCCGCAGGTCAGCGCGGGTGAAAGGCTTATCCGGCTTGCCTACGGGATGGGCCTTCCGCCTTCGGCCCTCAATCCGTTTCGCAAGCGTGCACGCCCACGCCTGACTGCCACGGTCGAAAGCGCGCTTTCGGGCGATCCCGCTTCGGGCACGGCCATCAGGGCGGGGCATTTCCTGCTCCATGGCGTCAAGCTGCCAATCGCGGATACCGAGTTCAGCGGCCCCCGGCTTTCTCCGCCGTTCGAGCGCATGGTGCATGGGTTCGGCTGGCTACGCGATCTTGCCGGCTGCGCCACCCGCCCGCAATGCGCACCCGTTGCCGAGCGCATCTTCGCGGCCTGGCTCGCCGCCAATCCGCGGCCCGGTGCAGGCCCGGCATGGGCCGTTGGCAATGCGGGCCATCGCCTGCTGTCATGGTTGGTGCACGCGCCGCTCTTGCTCTCGAGTCAGGATCGCAAGCTTCGCGCGCGCGTTCTGACGACGTTCGAGGAAACCGCGCGCTGGCTGGATCGCCATGTCGGTCGTGCGGAGGATACACTTGCCGAAGTGGCAGGGTGGACTGCGATTACCGCGGCCGGGCTCCTGCTTGCCGACGGCCGTGCGCGCCGCCTTTATGGCGAAGGCGGATTGATCAAGGCGCTGGGCAATCTCGTCAGCGATGATGGCGGCGTGCTTTCCCGCAGCCCGCTCGGCCAGATCGAGGCGATCGAACTGCTGATCGAGCTTCGTGCGTGCTATGCTGCGGTGCGCAGCACCCCGCCGCCGCAGCTTGAGGCGATCCTTGAGCTGCTGGTTCCCCCGCTGCTCACCTTGCTCCACAGCGATGGCGGACTAGGGTCGTGGCAGGGCGCAGGTGCCGTGTCACCCGATCGAATTGCCGCACTCATCAAGGCGAGCGGTGTGCGCACGCGGCCGCTGCGCGATGCGCGCCATTGGGGATACCAGCGTGTCAGCGCAGGCAGGGCCGTGCTGCAATTTGATGCCGCCCCGCCTCCGCTCGCGCGGCATGCCCGCGATGGCTGTGCATCGACGTTGGCCTTCGAGTTCAGCCATGGGGGGGAGCGCCTGATCGTCAATTGCGGCGGTGCCGCATTTGCCGGAGGGCTTATTCCACTGCGCCTCGCGCAAGGTTTGCGCGCCACCGCTGCGCATTCGACGCTCGCAATCGATGACTTCAATTCCACCGCGGTCCTCATCAACGGCAAGCTCGGACCCGGCGTATCCGAGGTCGAAGTCGACCGCCGGATCCTGAGCGGCGAGGGTGCTGGCGCGACTCGCATCGAAGCGAGCCACAATGGCTACGTCAGCCGCTATGGCCTCACCCATCGCCGCATCCTGATCATCCGCGACGACGGCAGCGAGCTGCGCGGAGAGGACCTGCTGGTGCCGACCGGACGGCGCGGCAAGCGGGGCATGATCGGCGTTGCCTTGCGCTTCCACCTCGGCCCTCATATCGAGCTTGCGCAAGGGCGGGATGGTCTTGGCGTCACGCTTGCCTTGCCTGATGGCAGCCTCTGGCAGTTCCGCTCCGGCCGCGACCCGGTCACGCTGGAAGAGAGCCTCTGGTCCGATGAAAGGGGGCGGCCGCTGGCCACGCGGCAGCTGGTTATCTCGGCCAAGATTCCACGCAGCGGCGAGGCGTTCTCGTGGCTGCTCAAGAAGATGCGCTAGACAGGATTTTCCATTGTGACGGATGTGACCATCAAACGGGCGCTGCTTTCAGTGTCCGACAAGACCGGCCTTGCAGACCTCGGCCGCGTCCTTGCTGCGCATGGCGTCGAACTCGTTTCAACTGGTGGCACATCTGCAGCGTTGCGAGATGCCGGCCTTGTCGTGCGCGACATTTCAGACCTCACCGGCTTTCCCGAGATGATGGACGGACGGGTCAAGACGCTGCACCCCAAGGTCCATGGCGGCTTGCTCGCCGTCCGTGACGATCCAGCGCATGCCGCTTCCATGGCCGAACATGCCATCGGGGCGATCGATCTTGTCGTGGTCAATCTCTACCCCTTTTCGGCGACCGTCGCGAAGGGAGCGGGCCGCGAGGAGGTGATCGAGAACATCGACATCGGCGGCCCTTCGATGGTCCGCTCTGCCGCCAAAAATCACCACTATGTGACCATCGTGACGGATCCTGCGGACTACGCCGTGCTGATCGCGGCGCTGGAAGAAACAGGTGGTGCGACCAGTCTCGCGTTCCGCAAGGCGATGGCAGCCAAGGCCTTTGCCGCAACTGCCTCCTATGATGCCGCGATCGCGCAGTGGTTCGCCGTCACCGACCAGCAGCAGCATTTCCCGCAGACCTTGCTCTTAGCGAACAAGCTCGTCTCCACTTTGCGCTATGGCGAAAACCCGCACCAGAGCGCCGCACTCTATGTGCCAGTGCAAGGCGGCGCAGTCAGCGGCCTCCCGCAGGCGCGGCAGGTGCAGGGCAAGGAGCTGTCCTACAACAATTATAATGACGCCAATGCGGCATTGGAGTTGATCGCCGAGTTCGGCTCGGATCAGCCTGCGGTGGTTATTGTAAAGCACGCCAACCCATGCGGCGTCGCGGTCGCAGCAACGCCGCTCGCGGCATGGCAGGCGGCGCTTGCCTGCGATTCGGTCTCGGCATTCGGCGGCATTGTCGCGCTCAACACCCCGCTCGACGGGGCCACAGCCGAAGCCATCTGCGAGATCTTCACCGAAGTCGTGGTCGCGCCTGGCGCCGACGACGCCGCTTTGGCAACCTTCGCGCGCAAGAAGAACCTGCGTCTGCTACTGCTGGATGAAATGCCCTCTGCCGATCGCAGCGGCCTCGTTACCGTGCCGATCGCCGGGGGCTTGCTGGTTCAGGATCGTGACAACGGCACGCTGACGGATGACATGCTGCAAGTGGTCACCAAGCGCCAGCCCACCGCGCAGGAGCTGGCCGATTGCCGCTTTGCCTGGACCGTGGCCAAGCACGTGAAGTCCAACGCCATCGTCTATGCCCGCGAGGGGGTGACTGCGGGGATTGGCGCAGGCCAGATGAATCGGCGCGACAGCGCCCGGATTGCCGCGGTGAAGGCGCAGGAAGCGGCCGAAACGCATGGCTGGAGCGCGCCGCGCACCGTTGGCTCTGCGGTGGCTTCAGACGCCTTCTTCCCCTTTGCGGACGGACTGATGGCGGCAGTCGAAGCCGGCGCGACGGCCGTTATCCAGCCGGGCGGCTCCATCCGCGACGATGAAGTCATTGCCGCAGCGGATGCTGCTGGTCTGGCGATGGTGTTTACGGGAATGCGCCACTTCAGGCACTAACCCGGTCGGACGCGAACGGTATTCGCGCCCGACTGATGCACTCAGCGATAGAAGACGTGGTTGTCTACCCGCGCCATCCGGGTCTTGCCCCAGGACGGTGCGATATGCGCTGCATGGAAGAACATCGCGCCTTCCACCGGGCTTCGCCACGCGCCACTGTCCGCGATGAGCGCGATTTTCACGGCCTGCTGCCACTTGGCGCTGTCGCGCTTAACCAACGGCATCGCGTTGGCGCGCACGAACGAGAACTGCGAGGGTTGGTAGACCACGCCGCAGTACGAGCTCGGGAAGCGGCCAGAAGCAGCACGGGTCACGATTACGCGGCCAACGGCAAGTTGGCCTGCCAGCGTTTCGCTGCGGGCCTCGAAATAGACCGCGCTGGCCAGGCATTCCAGCTCGCGCGAGAGCGATGCGGGAAGCGGAGTGCGGTCAACAAGGTCAGCAAGCGACGCGGCGCTGGGAAGAACGTCCCCGCTATCGGGGTCAGTCCGCTCCGGCTGGGGAAGGGGCTGTTCGGCCGGCAGGAACACGCTCTGGCGCGGTTCGACTGTTATGGCCGAGGATCCGGGTGCTTCAGCGACCGGGATCTGGATGTCCTGTGCTTTGGCGCCGGATCCACCGGTGCTGAACAGGATGGTAGCAAGACTTGCGGCAATGCACAGGGCACTGGCAACGCGGAACTGGTGGCTCATGCAACTTCGTCATTGGGCGGTGAACGTCGGCACAGGGCGCGATCGGTACTGGTATCGCAGGTCGTTCCTGCAAGACCGGAAACCTGTCGAAGGCCCAGGCGTCTGCCCCCCGTCTGCGTGCTGGCGGGGACTGCTTCCTTGCCGTCCCAACGCTGCCCACGCGAGGTAGAGTGGGGCCCATTATGATCTGGGCCGGGCAAGTCAACCCATGAATCCGGGTTTGTTCTCATCCCTTCCCAGATTCAGGATGAACTGTTCGCCTTCAGCGATGGTCAGTTCAACAATCCACGCATCCCGGTCCTGAGCCACGCGGCGATTCAGATAATCCTCGAAATCCGCTTTTTTTTCAGGATCTTGCACTTTGGTGAGAGCCCATCCCCGCGTTCCATCCGCGTGGGGGAGGCGCTCGAAGAGGCGCGCTTGCGTCTGACCAAATCCTTGATTATCCAAGATAACAATCAGGATCGTGCCGCTATCGGGTTCACCGCGATGGAGCACCATGCCGAAGCCACCCCGCGATTCGGCCAACCGAATCAGCGCTGTTGCCTCCAGCGCTGCCGGAAGACGCGCAGGGCTCATGCTGCGCGTTCACTCGATGCTCGGCTGCCCGAATAACACCTGAGCGTTGCGGCAATGATCCGCGACTTGGCCAAGATAAGGCGCCGCAAGCCCTTCGTCAGTTCTGAAGGATCGGCAGGTTCTGCTGCAAGATCAGGCCGCGTCGCGGTCGATGACATTGACAAGCAATGCGTAGATTGCATCGGCATCGGGGGCCGCAATCAGTCGCTCGTGCATGCGCTCGTCGCGCATCAGCCGCGAGATCGCTGCAAGCGCCTGCAGGTGGGTGGCACCAGCCTGTTCGGGCGAAAGCAGGCCGAACACGCAGTCAACCGGCATGCCATCCGACGATGCGAAATCGACGGGGCTGGCAAGGCGGAAAAACGCCGCCACCGGGCGAGCCAGACCATCAAGCCTTGCGTGGGGAATGGCGACACCGCGCCCGAAGCCCGTGCTGCCGAGCGTTTCGCGCTCCTCGATCCGTTCCAGCACGGTCGCACGGTCAAGCCCGTAGACCTCGCCGAAGCAATCCGCGAGCGCACCGAGGATCTGCGTCTTGGTTTCGGCACGAACGATGCGCACCGCCTGAAGATCGATCGAGAAGAGAGCGGTCATGGAAACAGTGATGCCGGAAAATGCGCTCGCGCGCCTGATGTGGTGCGGCCCATGCGCCCGAACGCGACGCGGTGCAAGCACCGAATCGCGTTGGCCATGTCACTGATACCCGGAGAGGACATCAGATCACCATGTGGCTTTGCCGTTCGAGTTACTTGCTCGGTTCGACCCAGCCGATCGATCCATCCCCGCGGCGATAGACCATGTTATGCACGCCGGTGCCGGCGTTCTTGAACAGCAGCGCGTTGGTGTTGCGTAGATCCAGCATCATCACTGCATCGGACACGCTGGCCGTGGGCACGTCCACCCGCGTTTCGGCGATGACGAGGGGCGCATCGGCCGGCTCCTCGGTCTCGGTCTCCTCGACGACGAAGACCGTATAGGCCGCCTCTTCCTCGCGGCGGGCATGATCGGCCTGGTCCTGCCTTGCATTGATCCGGCGCTTGTAGCGGCGCAGTTGCTTGTCGATCTTCTCCGCCGACTGGTCGAGCGCGATGTGGGCATCCTGCGCCACCGCGCTTCCCTTCAGGATCAGGCCCTGCGCCACGTGAGTCACGATATCGCAGCGAAACCCGCCGTGCGGCGCCTTGCCGAGCGTGACATGCGAGGTCAGCGCGCGCGAGAAGTACTTGTCGACAATCGCGGAAAGGCGCTCTTCAGCATGAGCTTCGAAGGCGGCGCCGGTATCGACCTGGTGGCCTGAAACGCGAATATCCATAAGTCCACTCTCCTTCGCTCAAGCACCTGTCCGGGACAGCCCGGGCAAGGCAGTTTCATTGCAGCCAGATGGCTCCCTTGATCCCTTCGACAAATGCGGCATGCCGGGCGAGCTCTTCTTCACTCGGAGCATGGGGGCGGGCAGGGCGATGCGTGCGGGGGGAGACGGTTCGGATCGGCGCGACCACGGCCGCCGTCTTGATTTCGACTTCGGCCGCCAGTTCGAGGCCGATTTGCCGCCCTCCCATCAGCTCGACATAGAGCTGGGCGAGCAGTTCGGCATCGAGCAGCGCGCCGTGGCGAACCCGGTGACTGCGATCGATCCCGTAGCGTGAACAGAGCGCATCGAGGCTGAGCTTGGCACCGGGGTGCTTGCGCCGCGCAATCGCCACCGTATCGACCATGCGCGACCGATCGACGGCGGGCAGCTCGCAGATCGCGAGCTCGGCATTGAGGAAGCCGAAATCAAAGCCGGCATTGTGTGCAACCAGCGGCGCATCGCCCAGGAAATCAAGCAGTTCCTCGGCCCTTTCGGCGAAGCGCGGCTTGTCGGCAAGGAACGCGCTGGAAAGGCCGTGCACCGCCTCGGCCTCGGCCGGCATAGAGCGTTCCGGGTTGAAATAGGCATGAAAGACCGCGCCGGTTGGCACGCGGTTCATCATCTCGATGCAGCCAATCTCCACCAGCCGATCACCGCTCTGCGGGTCGAGGCCGGTCGTCTCTGTATCGAAAACGATCTCACGCATTTGCCGTAGTCTGGACCCGACCAAGGGGGCTTGCAAGGCTTCAGCGCGGGTTTTTTTGCCGCAGGGCTGCAACCAGTGCCGCAACCTGTTCGCGCGTTTCCGCAAGCGTCACGCCGGTATCGATCACATGGTCGGCACGCGCCCGCTTTTCGGCGTCCGGCACCTGAAGCGCGAGGATCTGGGCAAATTTTTCGGGCGTCATGCCGGGCCGCGCCAAAACCCGGCTGCGCTGCATTTCGGCGGGAGCGGACACAACGGCCACGGCATCGAGACCGGCACCGTGGCCCTTCTCGTAAAGCAGCGGAATATCGAACACCACGATAGCCTCGCCGGCATGCTCCAGCATGAAAAGCGCGCGCTCGTCGGCCACGGCCGGATGGACGATGGCTTCGAGCCGCGCGAGCGCCTCGGGATTGCTGAAAACTTGCGCACCGAGCGCGGGACGGTCGACGCCGTGCGGCCCGGTCGTGCCGGGAAACGCCGCCTCGATGGCGGGGAGCAGGGCGCCGCCTGGGCCTTGTAGCTTGTGGACTGTCGCGTCGGCATCAAACACCGGCACGCCCAGCTCGCGCAGCATGAGCGCGACCGCGGACTTGCCCATGCCGATCGAGCCGGTGAGACCGAGGATAAAGGGACGCCTCATGACCCGAGCACCTTGCGCAGTTCGTCGTCCCTGTCGCGCGGTGGCACGGCGCCAAAGAAGTGCCTGAAGGCATGGTCCGCTTGGCCGATCAGCATGGAGAGACCGTCGATGGCTCGAAATCCGGCTGCCCGCGCTGTCTTGAGGAACGGCGTTTCGAGCGGACTGGTGACGATGTCGTAGAAGATCGAGCCGGGCGGGGCGTGGCTCATGTCGAAAACGAGCGGCGGCTGCCCGGTCATCCCGAGCGAGGAGGCGTTGACGACAAGATCAAGGCACCCATCACGATCATCGAAAGCGAAGTCGGTCGGATCGGCGAAATGGGCGATGTCAACGGCATGGTGCTCGCCGGCGGAATCCAGTTCGTCGAGGAGCGCACGGGCTTTCTCCGGATTGCGACCCGCCAGCACGATGACAAGCTTCGCATCAGCGAGGCCCTTGATGATCGCACGTGCCGCACCGCCTGTGCCGAGAACGCGGGCCATGCGGAAGTAGTGGGTGCGTTCGAGCTCCGGCCGGAGGGGTTCGAGAAAGCCCGGAACGTCGGTGTTGTATCCGACAAGCTGGCCCGCTTCAGGCACGATCGTGTTGACTGCGCCAACGGTGGCGGCGAGCGGATCGAGGCGGTCGAGCAGCGGAATCACCGCCTGCTTGTGGGGCATGGTGACGTTACAGCCGCGCCAGAGGGCGTCGGTGCGGCGGGTGTTCAGAAATTCGCCAAGCTTGCTCGAGTGAACATGTGTAGCTTTATATTCGGCTTTTATATCAAGAGCTTCCAGCCAGAAGCCATGGATCTTTGGCGACTTCGACTGGACAATCGGATCACCGATCACTTCAGCATAGGGAAGGCTCATGCGGGCAGCTCGCCCTGCGCGCGCAGCGCGCCGAGGAGAGCGAGGAGCGGCATGCCGAGAACGGTGAAATGGCTACCCTCGATGTGATCGAAGAGCTGCACACCAAGCGCTTCAATGCGGAATACACCGACACAGGCGCCGACAGCAGGCCATTCCTGCGCGAGATAGCCTTCGACAAACTCGCTCGAAAGCGTGCGCACGCGCAGCTTGGCGGTTTCGCAGTGCCGCCAGACAGGCACGCCATCGCGCACGAGGATCGCTGCGGAATGGAGGTGCATGGTCTGACCGGAGAAAAATGCCAGGTGGCGCGCTGCATCCTCGCGGCTCGCCGGCTTGTCGAACGTGCGGCCGCACACCTCGACCAGCGAATCGCCGCCGAGCACCAACCGGCCGGGAGTGCCGACCGAAACCGAAAGCGCCTTGGCCTCGGCCAGGATCATCGCGATCTCGCTGCCGGGGATGCCGATCAGCTCGCGCTTGATCTCTGCCTCGTCGACATCCGATCCGCGCGCTTCGAACGGCACACCCGCGGCCGTCAGCATGGCTTTGCGGCTTGCGCTCTGCGACGCCAGAATCAGCATTGTCTTGCCCTCATGCATTGTCCCACGTTACAGCGCATGGCCTCCGGTGCCTGCACTGCCATCGGGTCGGCGCTCGTTGTAGAGATTGATGATGGCAGCGGCGGTTTCCTCGATGGATCGCCGCGATACGTCAATCACCGGCCATCCGTTATCCGCGAACATGCGCCGGGCAAACTGCACCTCGCGCGCAACATGGTCGCTATCGACATAAGCCGTCTCCGGCGCCTGATTCAGCGAGAGCAAACGGTTGCGCCGCACCTGAATCAGACGTTCCGGGCTGGTGGTAAGCCCCACAACCATCGGGCGGCGCAGGCTGAACAGGGCAGGCGGCGGCGGGCTTTCCACCACGATCGGAATGTTCGCGACCCGGTAGCCGCGATTGGCGAGATAGATCGCGGTCGGCGTCTTCGAGGAGCGGGAGACCCCGGCGAGCACGATATCGGCGATTTCCCAGTCTTCCCAAGCGATGCCGTCATCATGCGCAATCGTGAACTGGATCGCCTCGACCCGACGGAAATAGGCTTCGTCCATCGCATGCTGGCGGCCCGGGCGGCCCTTGGCGGCTTGCCCAAGCTGCGCTTCGAGCGCCAGTGTCACCGCATCGAGCGCAGGCACGCTGGGAAGCCCGAGCGCAGCACAGCGGCTTTGCAGAAGCTCACGCGTTTCGGCATTGACCATGGTGAATAGCACCAGACCGGGATTGGCGGTGATCTCACCCATGATCCGGTCGAGATGCTGCTGCGAGCGGACCATCGGCCAGAAATGGCGCACGACATCGGCATCATCGAACTGCGCGAGCGCCGCCTTGGCGATCATTTCGAGCGTTTCGCCGGTCGAGTCTGACAGGAGGTGCAGGTGCAGGCGCGCCATCGAGGTTCCTGGTTCGCCCCCGGGAGAGGACTGTGGGAAACACTAGGATAAACCACGGCATGAAAGCGGGGACAAGTTTGCGCTGCAATTGAGCCCCCGGCTTCGGCATCGCGGCCCTGCACTTGCGAACAGACTCACAACGTTACCCACAGGCGGGGGACAGCGGGGACAAGTTTCGCTTGCCCCCGGAACCGTTCAGAGTCGCTGACACGCTTTTTTGTGGAGACAGCAGGACAATTCGGGCAGATGCATGTCGTCCCCGCTATCCACAGGGCCAACTAACTACCTCAATCTGATTCAAAAGAATCTATAGATTAGATCTGGACCGACGCACTGATGCCTAGCCCTGCCGAAAAGCCGCTTCTCGCCACCCTCAAGGGGGCCAATCTTTCCCGCCGTCCGATCTGGCTGATGCGCCAGGCAGGGCGCTACCTTCCCGAGTACCGCGAGCTGCGGGCAGAGAAGGGCGGTTTCCTCGCGCTGGTCTATGATTCCGAGGCAGCGGCGGAAATCACGCTCCAGCCGCTGCGCCGGTTCGGCTTTGACGGGGCTATCCTGTTTTCGGACATCCTGATCGTGCCTTATGCGATGGGTCAGGATCTCCAGTTCCTTGCCGGTGAAGGCCCTGCACTCTCGCCCCGCCTGCTCGATGCAGGTCTGGAGACGCTCAGGAGCGTGCCTGAGCGCCTGACGCCGATCTATGACACCGTGGGCCTCGTCAGCGCGGCCTTGCCGCCTGAGGCCACCATGCTGGGTTTCGCAGGCAGCCCCTGGACCATCGCGACTTATATGGTGGCAGGCGAAGGCAGCCGCGACCAGCACGAGACCCGCGCACTGGCCTATCGAGATCCGGGTGCGTTCCAAGCGATCATCGATGCGATCGTCGATGTGACCGTGGAATACCTCAGCGGTCAGGTGAAAGCGGGCGCCGAGGGTCTGCAACTGTTCGACAGCTGGGCCGGCAGTCTTGCCCCCGCCGAGTTCGAACGCTGGGTGATCGGGCCCAATGCGCGGATCACCGAAGCCATGCACAAGCTGCACCCCGAGGTACCGATCATCGGCTTTCCGAAGGGCGCCGGCGAGAAGCTGGCGGCTTATGCACAGGGCACCGGCGTTGATGCCGTGGGTGTGGATGAAACGATCGACCCGGTGTGGGCGGCGAAGACGCTTCCAGCAGGCCTGCCAGTGCAAGGCAACCTCGATCCGCTGTTGCTGCTGGCGGGTGGACCGGCGCTGGAAGACGGCGCGCGGCGCGTGCTGGATGTCTTTGCCGACCGCCCGCATGTGTTCAACCTCGGCCATGGCATCGGGCAGTTCACGCCGATCCCGCATGTGGAGCGGCTGCTCGAGGTGGTGCGCGGCTGGTCGCATTGAGGGTACCTCCAGAGCCGGGCGGTCATACCCTCATGCTTGACCGAGCGCGGCGCGCGCTTCACGAGGATGTTACCCGTTCGACGGCTTACGGTTCCGGCGGGAAACCGCTACATTTGCGTCCATGCTGCAGGTACTCGCAATGCTCTATCTCTGGCTCAAGGCCGGCCATGTCATTTTCGTGATCTTCTGGATGGCGGGGCTGTTCATGCTGCCGCGCTTCTTCGTCTATCATCAGGAAGCGCCGGAGGGATCGCCCGAGAACGCGATCTGGATCGACCGCGAGCGCAAGCTGATGAAGATCATCATGTGGCCTTCGCTGTTCGTGGTCTGGGGTTTCGGCCTGGCGCTGGCAGTGAGCGGGGAATGGTTCACGCAACCCTGGTTTCACGCCAAGTTGGCGCTGGTGCTGGTGCTCAGCGGTTATCACCTGTGGCTGGCGACTTATGCCGCCAGGCTGGCGCGCGGCGAGCGGCAGCTGACCGGGCGGCAGCTGCGCTTGCTCAACGAAATTCCGGGCGTGACGGCCGCGCTGATCGTGGTGCTGGTGATCGTGAAGCCTTTCTGATCCGCAGAGTTCTTTGATTGACGCATAGTCCGGCGGGGCCTAAACGCGCTGGTGCATTCCGGTTTGGCAGCGCGTTCTCGCCCTGCCCCCTTTGGTCCGCTTTCCCCAAGCCCAACGACCCTCCGGCGCGCGCGATTGCCCCCTATCGGATAAAGACAAGATGCATCTCAAGGAACTGAAGAAGAAGACGCCCGCCGAACTCGTCCAGATGGCCGAGGAGCTTGATGTCGAGGGTGCGAGCACGCTGCGGCGGCAGGACCTGATGTTCGCCATCCTCAAGGAAGTAGCGGAAGACGGAGAGGAAATTCTCGGCATCGGCACGATCGAAGTGCTGCCGGACGGCTTCGGCTTCCTGCGCAGCCCCGAGGCGAACTATCTGGCCGGCCCGGACGATATCTACGTCTCGCCCAATCAGGTGAGAAAGTGGGGTCTGCGCACGGGTGACACTGTGGAAGGCGAGATCCGCGCGCCCAAGGACGGCGAGCGCTATTTCGCGATCACGCGGCTCATCAAGGTGAACTTCGACGAACCGGATGCGGTGCGCCACCGCGTCAACTTCGACAACCTGACGCCGCTCTATCCCAACGAGCGCCTGCGGCTCGATACGCTCGACCCCACGGTCAAGGACAAGTCGGCCCGCGTGATCGACCTCGTCAGCCCGCAGGGCAAGGGCCAGCGCGCGCTGATCGTGGCACCGCCGCGCACCGGCAAGACCGTGCTGCTGCAGAACATGGCGAAAGCGATCACCGACAACCATCCGGAAGTGTTCCTGCTGGTGCTGCTTGTCGACGAGCGCCCGGAAGAAGTGACCGACATGCAGCGCAGCGTGAAGGGTGAGGTGATCTCCTCGACCTTCGACGAGCCTGCCAGCCGCCACGTGCAGGTTGCCGAAATGGTCATCGAGAAGGCCAAGCGTCTCGTCGAGCACAAGCGCGATGTCGTGATCCTGCTCGATTCGATCACCCGCCTCGGCCGTGCCTACAACACCGTGGTGCCAAGCTCGGGCAAGGTGCTGACTGGCGGTGTGGACGCCAACGCGCTGCAGCGGCCCAAGCGCTTCTTTGGTGCTGCGCGCAACATCGAGGAAGGTGGCTCGCTTTCGATCATCGCCACCGCGCTGATCGATACCGGCAGCCGCATGGACGAAGTGATCTTCGAAGAGTTCAAGGGCACCGGTAACTCGGAAATCGTGCTCGACCGCAAGGTGGCAGACAAGCGCATCTTCCCGGCGCTGGACGTGGGCAAGAGCGGCACACGCAAGGAAGAGTTGCTCGTGCCGCAGGATCAGCTCAGCAAGATGTGGGTGCTGCGCCGCATCCTAATGCAGATGGGCACCATCGACGCGATGGAGTTCCTGCTCGACAAGATGAAGAACTCGAAGACCAACGAGGACTTCTTCGCGACGATGAATCAGTGAGAATGGATGGCGGCGCTCAGGTGTTCTGGAGCGCCGCCGCCATCATTTCCCAGAGCTTGTTCATGGCCTTCAGCGGCCGCACCATCACCTTGAAATCAATGATCTTTCCTTCGAGATCAAAGCGGATCAGATCGATGCCGTTGACGTGGATGCCGTCCACCGTCGCCGTGAATTCGAGCAGCGCTTCAGGCCCGTCGACCAGTTCGCGGACATAGGTGAAGCCGGTATCAGCGAAGACCTCGCCCGCAGCGGTGAGGTACATCAGGACCTTGGCATGGCCTTCCTGCGGGGTGTGCACCACCGGCGAGTGGAACACCGCGTCCGGGGCAATGAGCTCCGAGAGCAAGGCGGTATCGCCGGTGTGCATGTAGCGATGCCAGGCGGCGAGGCCGGTGTGCATGGTGTCTCTCTCCTGTTCGTGTCGCGGCTTTGTGGCACGTGAGCGACGCGCCGCCATTGATTCAGCGCAGGTTTGCGCCAGTCGTGGTGACATGACAACCGCTGACACGTGCGCAAAGGCATAGCCGGCCACGCAGCGCGGCCGGAGCCCGCCTCAGGTCAGGTGCGCCTTGAAGAAATCGCGCGTGCGCTCATCCGCAAGCTGTGCCCCGGCCTCATCGCGGCGTGAGCCCAATTCGGCCGCGAATCCATGATCGAGCCCAACGTAATCGTGCAGCACAACCTTGGCATGCGAATCGAGTGCGCCGTGAATCGCGGCCTGCGCCTCAGGCCCGACGAAGTGGTCGGCGGTCGGGATGTGCAGCATCAGCGGATTGGCGATCGCGTGCGCCTCGTTGAGCATCTGGTCGATCATCACGCCATAATAGCCGACGGAGGCGTCGATATCGGTGCGCGCCGCGGCCATATAGGCCATGCGCCCACCCAGGCAGAAACCGACCAGACCGACCTTGTCCACCGCCTGCACGTGGCGCAGCCAGTGGATCGCCGCTTCAATATCCTGTACGCCGAGATCGGCATCATATTGCCCGAAATAGCCGAGCGCGGTCTGGAACTCTTCCGGGACATCGGGATCGAGTTCGGCGCCGGGAGCAAAGCGCCAAAAGATATCCGGGGCGAGCGCGACATAGCCGAGCGCGGCCCAATCTTCGCACTTCGTGCGGATGCCTGCGTTCACGCCGAAGATTTCCGGAATGACGATGATCGCGGCTTCGGTCTGATCATCGGGCGTCGCGATATAGACCGGGATCTCGTTGTCGCCATTGAGGGTGGGGATCGTCGTCTTCTCGCCCATGGTGCTGATCCTCTTCGGATGGTTGTTCGTCGAGCTCCTGATTGGCGCTGTCGATGGACTTTGCCAAGAGCACATGACAGTGTTGCGGCCGTAGAGCGAAAGGCATGTCCATGAAAGTCAACGTCGAGGTGGAATGCACGCCGGAAGAGGCGCGCCGCTTTCTGGGTCTGCCGGATGTGACGCGGGCGAACGACATCTATGTCGATGCGATCGCCAAGGCGATGCAGGGCATGAACAGCGTTGACCAGCTCCAGGGCTTTGCCAAGCAGATCGCACCGATGGGCGAGATGGGTCTCAAGCTGTTCCAGCAATTTGTCGAGCAAGGCGCGGGCGCGGCGATGGCCGGGTTCAAGGCTGGCGCCTCGGGCGGCGAGAAGCCGAAGACCTGAACGACGTCTGCCGCCGGTGCCTGATACGATCTTCGCGCTGTCGTCCGGCGCGCCACCAGCAGCGATTGCCGTGATCCGCGTTAGCGGGCCGCAGGCCGGCGCCGCGTTGATGGCCTTGGCCGGCAGGCTGCCGCCGCCGCGCCGCGCGGTGCTCGCGGTGCTGAGCGACCCAGCTGGCGCGCCGCTGGATCAGGGCATGGTGTTGTGGCTTCCGGGTCCCGGCACGGCAACCGGTGAGGACAGCGCAGAACTCCACCTCCACGGCGGCCGCGCGGTTGTCGCGGCGGTGGAAGCCGCACTCAGCGCAGTGCCCGGCCTGCGCCGCGCCGAGCCGGGCGAGTTTACCCGCCGCGCCTTCGCCAATGGCCGCATCGATCTTGCTGAGGCCGAAGGGCTTGCGGACTTGCTCTCCGCCGAGACCGAACTGCAGCGGCGCGGTGCGCTTGCCATGGCTGGCGGTGCGCTGTCCCGGCTCGTGGCGGATTGGCGGAGCCGGGTGCTGGCACTTTCCGCCGCCATCGAGGCAGCGCTCGATTTTGCGGGCGACGACGAGATCGAGGATGATGGCGCCCTGCCGCCGGGTTTTGCGCAGGGCTGCGCTCTGCTGTCCGATGAGCTTGGCGGCTGGTTGGCGCGCCCGCGCGCCGAACCCCTGCGGGAGGGCTTCCGGGTCGTCCTCGCGGGCCCGCCCAATGCCGGAAAATCAACCTTGTTCAATGCCTTGGTCGAGGATGAGGCGGCAATCACGGCTGCTGAACCCGGCACGACGCGCGATGTGTTGGTGCGCGCGGTGGCGCTTGGCGGCGTGCCGTTCGCTTTTGTTGATACGGCCGGTCTGCGTGACGAGGGCGCTGGTGCCATCGAACAGATCGGCATCGCTCGCGCCCGCGCAGAGGCTGAACGGGCAGATCTCGTGCTGTGGCTAGGGCCGGAGGGCGAAGGGCCCGTGGGCCGGACGGTCTGGGAGATTGCTGCACAAGCGGACCGGAAGGACATTCCGTCAAAGCGCCATGCACGGTTCCGGGTTTCTGCGGTGACGGGGCAAGGGCTCGCTGCGCTGCAAGCGGGGCTGATTGATCATGCACGCGGCGCACTGCCGCAGCCGGGTGCGGTCGCGCTCAATGCGCGGCAACATGCTCTGCTCGCCGAGGTTGCGGTTGCCACTGGCGAGGCTGGCCGTTGCAGCGACGCCTTGCTCGCTGCGGAGAATCTGCGGCTGGCGCGCGTCGCGCTTGATCGACTTGTTGGCCGGGCCGGCACCGAAGACATGCTCGACGCGCTGTTCGGACGATTCTGCATCGGCAAGTGATGTTTCACGTGAAACACTGACAAGGCGGCGCGGCCCGCTTTGACGCGGCAGCGCGAATCGCATATCGCGGCGCCATGCACCAGTTCGATATCATCGTTGTCGGCGGCGGCCACGCCGGCGTCGAAGCGGCAGCCGTTGCCGCGCGGATGGGTGCGCGCACGGCGCTGGTTAGCTTCGATCCCGCGACCATTGGCGCCATGTCATGCAATCCTGCGATCGGCGGGCTGGGCAAGGGCCACCTTGTGCGCGAGGTCGATGCCTTCGACGGTCTCATTGCCCGTGCGGCGGATGAGGCTGCGATCCATTACCGGATGCTCAATCGGAGCAAGGGCAGCGCAGTCCAAGGACCGCGAGTGCAGGCGGACCGGAAGCTGTTTCGTGCCGCGATCCAGCGCATGGTATCCGCGCAGAGCGGGCTGACCGTCATTGCCGGTGAGGCGGCGGCGTTGCGGCTGGCGGGAGGCGCCGTCTGCGGTATCGACCTTGCCGATGGAACCGCACTGGCGGCGCGGGCGGTAGTGCTGTGCACGGGCACATTCCTCGGTGGCCGGTTGTTCCGCGGTGAAGAGCGGATGATCGGGGGCCGGATCGGTGAGAGTGCCGCGCATCGGCTGGCGCAGCAGTTGCGCGGGGCCGGGCTGCCGATGGCGCGACTCAAGACCGGCACGCCGCCCCGGCTTGACGGGCGGACGATTGACTGGTCGCGGCTGCCAGCGCAGCCGAGCGATGCCGAGCCTTGGACGATGTCGCCTCTGACCCGTATCCGCCCGCAGCCGCAAGTGTTCTGTGCGATTGCCCGGACCAACGCGCGGACGCATGACGCCATTCGCGCGGGCCTTGACCGTTCGCCTTTGTTCAGCGGGGCGATCGATGCGCAGGGACCGCGCTATTGCCCCTCGATCGAGGACAAGATCCATCGCTTTGGCGATCGGGACGGGCACCAGATTTTCCTCGAGCCCGAGAGCCTCGACGATCATGTGATCTATCCCAATGGCGTTTCGACGTCATTGCCGACCGATGTGCAGGTTGCGATGATGCGGTCGATGGAGGGGCTCGAAGCGGTCGACATTCTCGTGCCGGGCTATGCGGTCGAGTACGATCATATCGATCCGCGCGCGCTGCGGCGAAGCCTCGAGCTGCGGGATATGCCCGGTCTCTATTGCGCGGGGCAGATCAATGGCACGACCGGGTATGAGGAGGCGGCTGCGCAAGGCCTGGTTGCGGGGCTGCACGCCGCGTCCGCGGTACTCGGGCGTGAGGCTCCGGGGCTTGATCGAGCTTCGAGCTATATGGCGGTGATGGTGGATGATCTGACCATGCACGGCGTATCGGAGCCTTACCGCATGCTGACCGCGCGGGCGGAGTATCGGTTGCGGCTGCGTGCGAACAATGCTGCGACGCGGTTGACGCCGCTGGGACTGGCGGCAGGCTGCATCGGGCCCGAACGCGCCGCGTGGTTTGCCGCGAGGGAGGAAGCGCGAGCGCGGGCCGAAGCGGCGCTGGCGCAGGAAGTGCTGCCGACCGAGCTCATTGCCCATGGCGTCATGGTGCGCGGGGATGGAGTACGGCGGACCTTGCAAGAGTGGCTGCGTTTCCCTGAAGTGACCTTTGCAGCCCTTGAGCGCTGGCTGGGCGAGGCAATGCCGGGCGCCGATCTTGCGGAAGAGATCGCGGAGGATGCGGCCTATGCTCCCTATCTGGCGCGGCAGGAAGCCGAGCTGAAGCAGCTCAGGGCAAGCGATGGCGTGCCGCTGGGTGATCACTTTCCCTATGCCGAAGTTCCCGGCCTTTCGCGCGAGATGGTCGAGCGGCTGGAACGCGCGCAGCCCGATACGCTTGCGGCTGCGGGACGGGTTCCGGGCATCACGCCGGCGGCACTCGCGAGTCTGCTGGTCGCGGCGCGGCGGCGGGTGGCGGCATGATCCTGATTGGGGAGGCGGTGGCGCGGGACTGGCTAGCCGCGCGGCATGGTGAGGCCATGGCGCGGCTGGAGGTGCTCGTTCGTGCGCTGGCCAAGGAGAACGAGGGTCAGAATCTTGTGTCGCGACCATCGCTGGATTCGGTGTGGCAGCGGCATATCGTCGACAGTGCGCAGCTCCTGCATGTTTCACGTGAAACAGTGCCCGATGGGCCTTGGCTCGATCTGGGGAGCGGTGCGGGGTTTCCGGGGCTGGTGATTGCGGCGCTTCAGCCTGATCGGCCAGTGACCTTGGTCGATTCGCGGCGGCTGCGGACCGAGTGGCTCGCCCGGGCGGCGGCACTGATGGAGCTGACCAATGTCGAGGTCATTCTCGCGCGGGTGGAGGATCTGGCTGAACGGCAGTGGCACGTGATTTCCGCAAGGGCCTTTGCGCCGCTGGACCGGTTGCTTGAGGTTGCGGCGCGCTTTTCCACACCGGAGACATTGTGGCTGTTGCCGAAGGGGGCCAAGGCGCAGCATGAACTGGAAACGCTCGGTGCAGATTGGAATCACGTGTTTCACGTGGAACAATCATTGACCGATGCATCGGCTGGCATCATCGTTGGCCATCTGCACGGGCGCACCGGGATTCAACGCAAAGGCAAGGCCGCATCACGCAAGCGAGGTTCAGGTCGATGATCACGATAGCCGTCGCGAACCAGAAGGGCGGGGTGGGCAAGACCACCACCGCGATCAACATTGCCACGGCGCTCGCTGCGACCGGGTGGAAGGTCCTGCTCATCGATCTTGATCCGCAAGGCAATGCCTCGACCGGGATCGGAATCTCGGCGGCGGAGCGCGAGCGATCATCCTATGATCTGCTGATCGAGCAGGCGAGCGTGGCTTCGTGCATGATCCCGACGCGGATTCCAGGGCTGGACCTTATCCCCGCCACGGTTGACCTGTCAGGCGCCGAGGTGGAGCTGGTGAGTGCGACAGACCGCACCGGCAAGCTCCGCGCGGCGCTGGCCGAGGATGCGGGGCATGATATCTGCCTGATTGATTGTCCGCCTTCGCTGGGCCTCCTGACGCTTAACGCGATGACGGCGGCGAAAGCGCTGCTGGTGCCGCTGCAGTGCGAGTTCTTCGCGCTGGAAGGGCTGAGCCAGTTGCTGCAGACGGTGGAGCGGGTGCAGGAGCGGTTCAATCCGGATCTTGGCATCCTCGGTATCGTGCTCACCATGTATGACCGGCGCAACCGGCTGACCGATCAGGTGGCGGATGACGTGCGCTCCTGCCTGCATGGCCTGGTGTTCGAGGCCGTGATTCCGCGCAATGTGCGGCTGTCCGAAGCGCCGAGCCATGGGCTCCCGGCGCTGATCTACGACCATGCCTGCGCCGGTTCGCAGGCCTACATGAAGCTGGCACGCGAGCTGATCGGCCGCCTGCCGGAGCGGAGGAAAGCAGCATGAGCAGCGAGGCGGAGGCGGGTGGCGCCATCAAGGCTGCGAAGCGGCCGGCGCTGGGGCGCGGCCTTGGCGCGCTGCTGGGCGAGACGCGGCGCGAGGAAGTGGTTTCGCGGATTTCGGTTTCCGCGCCGGGTGAGCAGGTGGTCAGCGGCCTGGCCTCGCTGTCGGTCGCCTCGATCGAGCCGCATCCCGAGCAGCCGCGGCGGCACTTCGACGAGGATGCGCTGGAAGAGCTGGCGCGGTCGATCGCCGCGCGTGGGGTGATCCAGCCGGTGGTGGTGCGGCCGATGGGCGGCGGGCGCTACCAGCTCGTCGCGGGGGAGCGGCGCTGGCGCGCGGCGCAGCGCGCACGCCTGCACGAAATCCCGGCGATCGTGCGGCAACTCGACGACCGCGAGGTGACTGCGCTGGCGCTGATCGAGAACCTCCAGCGCGAAGATCTCAATCCGATCGAGGAAGCGCGGGCCTATCAGCGCCTGTCCGAACAGGACGGGCTGACGCAGCAGGAAATCGCCACCTTCGTCGACAAGTCGCGCAGCCATGTCGCGAACCTGATGCGGCTGCTGGTTCTGCCTAACGAAGTGCTCGATATGGTTGAGCGTGCGCAGCTTTCGATGGGCCATGCGCGGGCGCTGGCGGTGCTGCCGGATCCCGTTCCGCTGGCGCGCGAGACGGTCGCCAAGGGCCATTCGGTGCGCGACATCGAGCGGCTGGCGAAGCGGGCCATGCGGCCCGATACGGAGCCGCGCCGCGCGCGGGCCGGGCGCGATCCGGCAAGCTCCGCCGATATTGCGGCGGTCCAGGCGCATCTCGAGGAGTTCCTCGGGCTCAAGGTGACGATCCAGGCCGACGCGGATCCGCGCACCGGTTCGGTGACTATCCGCTACAAGACGCTCGATCAGCTTGATCTGATCTGCCAGCGGCTGACCGGCGGGGCTATTTAAGCGCCCCAGATTCTGCCCTCAAGGACTAGTTAACCGGTCGATTAATTTCGATTGACCGGACCGGACCGGTTTGCCTATCTTTGAAGGCGATAAGAGACACGAAACCGGAGAGCCTGCCATGTCGCTCGATCTGATTCCCCGATCCGCCTATACGCCCGATCACGAGGCGTTCCGCCAGACCGTGCGGCGCTATCTCGAAACCGAAATCGCGCCGCACGCCAACGAGTGGGCGGAAGCAGGCATCGTTCCCAAGTCGATCTGGCCCAAGGCGGGCGAGCTTGGCATGCTGTGCCCGACCGTTCCCGAGGAATACGGCGGCCTTGGCCTCGACTTCGGCTACAACGCCATCGTCGATGAAGAGAGCGCCTACTATGGCCGCGTTGCCACGGGCTTCTCGCTCCAGTCCGACATCGTGGTGAACTATCTCGTCTCGTATGGCTCGGAAGAACAGAAGCGCAAGTGGCTGCCCAAGATGGTCTCGGGCGAGGTGATCACCGCCATCGCGATGACCGAGCCGGGCACCGGTTCCGACCTTCAGGGCATGCGCACCAGCGCCAAGAAGGACGGCAACCACTACGTGATCAACGGGTCG
This sequence comes from Novosphingobium sp., assembly GCF_019748365.1. GTDB lineage: Bacteria > Pseudomonadota > Alphaproteobacteria > Sphingomonadales > Sphingomonadaceae > Novosphingobium. The sequence continues at coordinate 13,276 of NZ_JAIEPN010000003.1, read as the reverse complement.
AAGACCTACATCACCAATGGCCAGAACGCCGATCTCATCCTCGTGTGCTGCAAGACCGACACCGAGATCCAGCCGGCGTGGAAGGGTGTCTCGATCGTGCTGGTCGAGGCGGATCGCGAAGGCTTCAAGCGCGGCCGCAACCTCGACAAGATCGGTCAGGATGAAGCCGATACCTCGGAGCTGTTCTTCGAGGACGTGCGCGTGCCGATTACCAACTGCCTCGGCGAAGAAGGCAAGGGCTTCATCTATCTGATGAGCGAACTGCCGCAGGAGCGCCTGTCGATCGCCGTCAGTGCGCAGGCTTCGGCGCAGAAGGCGTTTGACGACACCGTTGCGTTCACCCGTGAGCGTAAGGCGTTCGGGAAGCCGATTCTCGATTTCCAGAACACCCGCTTCACGCTGGCGGATCTCAAGTCCAAGCTGCAGGTGGGCTGGGCGCACCTCGACTGGGCGCTGGCCCGCCACCTCAAGCGCGAGCTGACTGCCGAGGAGGGCGCCGCGGCCAAGCTGTGGCACACCGAACTGCAGTGGGAAGTGATGGACAAGTGCCTCCAGCTCCACGGCGGCGCCGGTTACATGAATGAATACGCGATTGCCCGTGCCTGGCGCGGTGCGCGCGTGACGCGCATTTTCGGCGGCACCAACGAGATCATGAAGGAGCTGATCGGCCGCAAGCTCTGACTACGAGCCCTTGCTGAACAAGAAACCCCGCCGGGCGAACCGGCGGGGTTTTCTGTTTGGCCAGTATCAGGCGCCGTTGAATCAGCTGCCGACGTAGACCCGCTTTTCCTTCACGCGCTTGGTGCGCACTGGGCGGTAGACCACATTGCGCACGCGTTCGCGCACATAAGTGACCGTGGTCGTGCGGGTTTCGGTGCAGGGAGGGGGATTGTTGCAGCAGTTGTTCTGCATGGTCATCACCGGAACCATGACATAGCCGTAAGGCGCATAGCCATAGGCCGGATAGGCCCCAGGATAGCCACCCTGCGCCCCATAGGGAAACACGCCGGGATACGGCTGCTGCGGTGCATAGCTGCTGAAGAATGCCTCGCACTCGCGTTCACGGTTCTTGTCGATCGACTTGCCGATCGCACCGCCTGCCACCGCGCCCGCAGCAGCACCGGCGACGGTGCCGAGCACGCGGTTGCCCGAGGCGATCCGGTTGCCGACCACGCCGCCTAGCACTCCGCCGATAACCGCGCCCGTCGTGCCGCTATGGCGTCGTTCGACACCCTGACACTTCTCCACCATCTCGCGGTAGCGAGGGTCCGCTTCAGGCTGAGGATAGGCCCCCGGCGGGGGATAGCTGCCCGGCGCAGGGGCATAGGCGCCGGGCGCTGCGCCCGGGGGTGGAGCATAAGTACCCTGCCATGTGCCCTGCCAGGTCCCCTGATAGGCGCCGGGATAGCCCGAAGCCCAGCCGCCTTGCGGCGCGGGTGGCGGCGCCTGATCTTGCGCGAATGCCGGTGCGGCGAGCGAAGCGGCGACGCCGACAGTCAGAAGGGCACGGATAAGTCTCGCCATGGTGATCCCCTGCACGGGCCGGATACGCGGGACTGCCGCGCAGGAATCCGGTCTTAACGCGTCGTTTAGCATCGCAAGCCGCCGCCGACCAAGGGTTGCGGTGCGCCTGTGCCGAAACGGGGCACCAGTGGCGGCCCCTCCCGCTGGCTGGATCAAATCCGCTCGGCAAGCAAGCGCGCGAGGGCCTCGATCCCGGCGGCATCCTCGGCGTCAAAACGATCGAGGAGCGGGCTGTCGAGATCGATGACCGCGATCACCGCGCCTTCGCGGATGACAGGCACCACCAGTTCGGACCGGCTGGCGGCGTCGCAGGCGATATGACCGGGGAAGGCATGAACATCAGGCACCACCTGCGTCTCGCCTGTGGCGGCAGCGGTGCCGCAGACGCCCTGACCTAATGCGATGCGGATGCAGGCTGGCTTGCCGGAAAAGGGTCCGAGAACAAGCTCGCCGCCAACCATCCGGTAGAACCCCGCCCAGTTGAGATCGGGCAGGAACTGGCTGAGCAGCGCGGCGCAATTGGCCATGTTGGCAATCGCGTCGGGCTCATCGTGCGTGATCGCGCGGGCCGCATCGGCAAGGTCGGCATAGAGCGCGGGCTTGGGTTGGCCGGCAACGGGGACAAAGTCGTACATGATTTGGCCTTAGCAGGCCGTTCGCTTGGCCGCGAGGGCCATTGCGGGAACGCGGCCCGGCTTCTAGACAAGGCCCCATGTCCACCATTCGCAAGACCCTGACCGGGCTCGTCATTGTCCTCGTCGTGCTCGGCCTCGCCGCCGTATGGCTGATGCGCGGCGACACCGCACAGCTCACGCTCGACAAGACCACCGGGCCGAAGCCTGAACTCGCCGAAGCGGCGCCGCAGTGGTTCCCCACCATCGGCATCGCAAAGCCGGTCGGCTGGGCCGCGGGCGAAACGCCGGTGGCGGCCGAGGGCCTTGTCGTGACGCGGTTTGCCGACAAGCTCGATCATCCCCGGACGCTTACCGTGCTGCCCAATGGCGATGTGCTCGCCGCTGAAACCAACGGCCCTGCGCAGCGGGGGCCGGGCGGCCTCACCGGGCTGGTCATGGGCTATCTGCTCAAGTCTGCCGGCGCGGGGGAGGCGTCGCCAAACAAGATCGTGGTGCTGCGCGACAGCAATGGCGATGGCACCGCTGACCAGCGCTTCGAGATGAGCAATCCGGGGCTTGATTCTCCCTTCGGCATGGTTCTGCGCGAAGGCCGGCTCTATGTTGGCAACCACAATGCCGTGGTCTCGTGGCCGTTCACGCCGGGGCAGACCACGCTCGCCGGCAAGCCGGAAAAGCTGATGGACCTCCCCGGCGGCGGCAACCACTGGGCGCGCAACCTTTCGCTGAGCCCGGACGGCAAGCTGCTCTACGTCTCGGTCGGTTCGGCCTCCAACATTGGCGAGAACGGGCTCGACAAGGAAAAAGGCCGCGCGGCGATCTACGAGTATGATTTCGAACGTAAGAGCTCGCGCGAATATGCCCAGGGCCTGCGCAATCCCAACGGGCTGGACTGGAATCCGCGCAGCGGCGAGCTGTGGACCACGGTGAACGAGCGCGACATGCTCGGCTCCGACCTTGTGCCTGATTACCTCACCAATGTCCCGCTCGGCGCGCAATATGGCTGGCCTTGGGTGTACTGGAAGAAGAACATCGACTGGCGCGTCAACGATCCCATGCCGCGCGACATGTTCTCCTATGTCCGCAAGCCCGAATACGGCCTCGGCTCGCACGTCGCGCCGCTGGGGCTGGCCTTTGCGCGCGGGGGCAACCTGATGGGAGAGCGCTTCGCCAGCGGGGCCTTCATCGCGCGGCATGGTTCGTGGAACCGCAAGCCGCTTTCGGGCTATGACGTTGTTTTCGTGGCGTTCGACAACAACGGCAATGCACTGCCGCAGCCACCGGTGCCGGTGCTGACAGGCTTCCTGACCAAGGACAGCAAAACACACGGTCGTCCGACCTGGGTCGCCTTTGCCAAGGATGGCGCGCTGCTGGTGAGCGATGATACCGGCGGCGTGATCTGGCGCGTGGTGGCTCCGGGCGCGAAGCCGGCGGCGGAAATCGTGCCGATCCCGGCAACGCCGATGCCGCCCGCGCCCAAGCCGGGCACCAAGTTCATCGTCAAGCCGACGATGGATTCGGACCTGACCAAACCGCAGAACTAGAGGCTGCGGCCTGCGCGCCCGGCGAGTTCGTTGACATATTGCCAGGCGACGCGGCCCGAACGGCTGCCGCGCTGCTTCGACCAGGTGAGCGCGTCATCCTCGGCAAAGCTCAGCCCGTAGTGCGCGGCATAGCCCGCGATGATCGCAAGGTAATCATCCTGCGAGCAGGCGTGGAAGCCGAGCGAGAGGCCAAACCGATCCGCCAGCGCAAGGCGGTCGTCGACGACGTCGCGTGGATTGATCGGGTCGTCCTGCTCGGCCATGTGCCGCTCGACGATGGCGCGGCGGTTCGAGGTGACGGCGAGGCGCACGTTGGCGGGGCGGGCCTCGACACCGCCTTCCAGCCACGAGCGCAGACGGCGGGCGTCGCCCGAATCGCCTGCATCGAACCCGAGATCATCGAGCAGGATCAGGAAGCGGCGGTCCACCGTGCGCAGCGCGCCCAGCAGTGTGGCCAGACTTTCATCCGGCGACGCCTGAATCAGCGCGATCCGCCCCGGATGCGCATCCTGCGCCGCGCGGACGGCAGAGCGGACCAGTGCGGATTTGCCCATGCCGCGTGAACCCCACAGCAGCATGTCGTGCGCCGCTGCACCGGAAGCGAGGCGCAGGACGTTGTCCGCTACGGCGGTTTTCTGGGCCTCGATGCCTTTGATCAGCGCCAATGGCGGCGCCTCGAGCGGATCGACCGCGCGCGCTGCCGTGCCGGTCCAGACATAGGCGGGATGTGCGTGCCAGTCGGTCGCGGCGGGCAGTTGCGGAGCGAGTCGCTCCAGCGCTGCCGCGATACGTTCGAGCGGCTCGCTCATCCGGTCAGCGCCTCGCTGTCCAGATCATAATAGAGCGCCGCGCCGGCCATCGCTGCCGCACCGAGCCCGCGTGCTTCGGGGACGATCGTGCGGTTGAACACCTTGGTGACGGCGGTCTTCTCCACCGAGCCGGTGGCGCGGGCCTGTCGGGCGAGCTGCCAACCGGCGACCGCGACCGCGCACATCGTGAGGAACGGCACGCTGCCGGCGAGCTTGTCGTCGAGCGTGGCATCGCCGCTCGCCATCCACGAGCCGATGGCGGCCGCATCCTTGGCGAGCGAGGCGACTTCAGGGACGTCCTGCATCTCGGCGGAGATGTCTGCCATCAGCGCTTGCAGCACGCCGCCCGCTTCCATGCCGAGCTTGCGGGTGACGAGATCGGCGGCCTGGATGCCGTTGGTGCCTTCGTAGATCGGGGCGATACGCGCGTCGCGATAGTGCTGCGCGGCGCCGGTCTCCTCGACGAAGCCCATGCCGCCGTGGATCTGGATGCCGAGGCTGGCGACTTCGCAGCCGACATCGGTGCCCCAGGCCTTGAGCAGCGGCACGAGGAGCTCGGCGCGGGCACCCGCGGCCTTGTCGCCCAGCAGGCCGCGATCGACCTGGCCGGCGGTGTAGTAGAGCAGCGCGCGCGAGCCTTCGGTAAGGGCACGCATGCGCAGGATCATGCGGCGCACGTCGGGGTGCTCGATGATCGCAACCGGGTTCTTGTCGGGCGAACCGGCGCGGGCGGACTGGACGCGGTCGCGCGCGTAGATCCGGGCCTGCTGCAGCGCGCGTTCGGCGATCTGCACGCCCTGGCTGCCGACGTTGATGCGCGCCGAGTTCATCATCGTGAACATGGCCTTGAGGCCCTCGTTCTCGTGCCCGACGAGTTCGCCGATGCATTCCCCGTTGTCACCGTAGGACATGACGCAAGTGGGCGAGACGTTGATGCCGAGCTTGTGCTCGATGGAAACGGAGCGCAGGTCGTTGCGCGCGCCCAGCGAGCCATCGGCATTCACGTGATACTTGGGCACGATGAACAGCGAGATGCCGCGCGAACCGGCGGGCGCGCCGGGGGTGCGGGCGAGAACGAGGTGGATCACGTTCTCGGCCAGCTCATGCTCGCCCCAGGTGATGTAGATCTTTGTGCCGGCGATACGGTACTTGCCCGCGTGCGGGCCGTCTTCGATCTTCACCGCCGTGCTGCGCAGCGCGCCAACGTCGGAGCCGGCCTGCGGCTCGGTGAGGTTCATCGTGCCCGACCATGCGCCCGAGATCAGGTTGGGCAGATACATCGCCTTCTGCGCTTCGCTGCCATGGTGATCGAGCGCCTCGATCGCGCCGACCGTGAGCATCGGCAGCAGGGTGAAGCCCATATTGGCCGCGCCGAGCGTTTCGAGCACGCAGGTGGCGAGCGTGAAAGGCAGACCCTGTCCGCCAAACTCGGCCGGACCGGCAATCGAGCCCCAGCCCTGTTCGACGAAAGCCTTGTAGGCCTCGGCATAGCCCGCGGGCGAGGAGACCACGCCGTCCTTGCAATGCGCGCCTTCGGTATCGCCGATTCGGTTGAGCGGGGCCCATTCGCCAGCGGCAAAGGCGCCAATGCCCTCGGCAATCGCCTCGACCACGTCGGGCGTGGCCGCGGCGTAGCGTTCATGCGCTGCGAGCTCGTCAATTCCGGCGCAGACGCGCATGGCCAGGACCTGGTCTTCAGTGGGGGCGATAAAGCTCATGCGCTCTTTTCCTTGGCAGCCTCTGTCGAGGGCTATAGCGGCAAGCCATGACCGCGCAAATGTCTCCAAACGTGCTGCCCGCCGATAGCGCCGGGATTGCCGAGGCCGTGCGTCTGCTGACGGCAGGGGGGACCGTGGCGGTGCCGACCGAGACGGTCTACGGGCTGGCTGCCCGTGCTGACAGCGATGCGGCGGTGGCGGCGATCTACCGTGCCAAGGGGCGGCCTGATTTCAACCCGCTGATTGTTCACGTCCCCGATGTGGCGGCGGCGGAAGGACTTGCGGTGCTGGACGGACGCGCGAGGTCACTGGCGGCGGCCTTCTGGCCGGGGCCGCTGACCATGGTCCTGCCGCGCCGGGATGATGCGCCGCTGGCCGCCGCGGTCACGGCTGGGTTGCCCACCGTCGCCCTGCGGGTTCCCGCCCATCCGGTGATGCGGGCCTTGCTTGGCGCAGCAGGTCTGCCGCTGGCAGCGCCCTCGGCCAATCGTAGCGGCGGTGTCAGCCCAACCAGCGCGGTGCATGTCGCGGCTTCGCTGGGGGCGCGGGCCGATCTCATTCTCGATGGTGGTGAGACGCAGCAAGGCCTCGAATCGACGATCGTTGCTTTGCGCTCCGACGGTGGCTGGCAGGTGCTGCGACCGGGACCCGTGACCGAGGCCGAACTTGCCGCCGTTCTCGGGGCGGATGCCGAAGCCATGGCGTCAGACGAGGCACGCATCGAGGCACCGGGGCAGCTTGCCAGCCACTATGCGCCGGGCAAGCCGGTGCGGCTTGGCGCGGTCACCGCTGGGCCGGGCGAATTCCTGATCGGCTTTGGGGGCGTTGCGGGTGCCGTGTCGCTTTCCGAAGCGGGCGATCTCATTGAAGCCGCAGCGCGGCTCTATGCCTGCCTTCACCAGGCCGCTGCTGCACCGGAGTCGCGGATCGCGGTTGCGCCGATTCCCGAAGACGGCATCGGCGTTGCCATCAACGATCGGCTGCGCCGCGCGGCTGCCTAGAGCCTGTCCTGATGAGGTGGAGGCATCGGCACGGAGCCGATTTTGGCCCAGCGCGAGGCGAGAGGAGGGAGCTATGCTGGCCCATAGTGACCGACGATCAACGCTGCGATGGGCCAAAAGCGGCCCGCCCCTTCGGGGTCGCGTCAGGAAGCCCCTCGGACAGCGTCGCGCCGCTGGCACGGGCTACCAGCCCGCGCTGCGCGGCGCTCCTTGCCGAGAAGCTTCCTGACGCGATGACGATGCCTCCACCTCATCAGGACAGGCTCTAGCGTTCCTTGCGGAGCAGCGTGATCTCGCCGCTGATCCGATTGGCTTCGGCGCAGGCGGCAGTCTGCCCGCGATTGCAGGCCTCGAGCTGGCGGCTGTACTTCCTCTCCAGCTTGGCGATCAGCGCTTCGCGCTTGTACGCGGCGCGGTCCGCCTCGGGCTGGCTCGAAGCTTCCGCTATGCCGCTCGACAGAACCATGACGCCAAGGACGGAAAAAAGCAGGGATCGGGACAAGCGCCGGTGGCCTTTCACAACAGGACGCCAAGGCCTAGCCCAACGATCCTTGCCGCACCATGACCGGTGTGGTGATCAAGGCTCGCAAGTCAGCGTGCCCGAACCCATCGCGTTGACCTTGCACTGCGCACGGCCTTTGACCGTGACCGAGCCGGAACCCATGATGTCGGCCTTGACCTGACCGTCCGACGCGAAGCGCGCATCGCCTGATCCGGCGATCTCGACCTTGGCATCTTCGGCGCTGAGGCCGGCAAGATCGGCCGAGCCTGATCCGGCGACCGAGATCTTGAGCGATTTTGCCTTGCCGCCTGCCTTGAAATCGCCCGAGCCGATCACTTCGACCTTGAGTTCGTTGGTGTCGACCACAGGCACTTCGATATCGCCGGAACCGGCAATGCTGATGCTGGCGGCATCACCGCGCAGGGCATCGGCGTGCATCGTGCCTGACCCCGCCATGACCAGCCGCCGCGCCGCCGGGACGGTCACGTTGATCGTGGCGAGATCATCCGAACCGCCGATCTTCCAACCTTCGCGGCCGATGGCGAGCTTGCCATCCTTGAGCACGAAGCGCAGCCTGTCCTTGGCATCCTCGTTGCCCTCTACCGTGATCGCGAGCTTGTCGCCCTGAACCACGCGCACATTGTCCGGGCCGAGCAGGGTGATTTCCTCGGGTGCCTTGGCCGTGAGATCGAGTTCGGCGAGTCGCACGCCCTTCATGCCGTTCATTTCCATTGTCACGCCGTCGCAGGCGCTGAGCGAAAGGGCGATGGCGGCCACGGCGATCCCGCCGAGCGTGCGGACGATATCCTTGATCATGGCGCACTCCTTGAAGATGGTGTGTTGCCTCTATAAGGCACTGAGACGCCTCACGCCAAGTCGTCCGCCGATCCCCGTTGTCGGTTTGCCGGAGCGATGGGCACGAAAAAGGGCCGCCGGAGTGATCCGGCGGCCCTTTTTTGTGAGCGCCTCCACCTCTCCCCAAAGAGGCGGAGGGCGCAGCTGGCCTCAGGCCGTTTCGTAGTACTTCGGCGCGTGCTCGTTGAGGATCGCGAGGATCTTCTTGAGCGCGGCGGGCTCGTCCGTCTTTTCCATGGCGGCGAGTTCGCGCGCCAGACGCGAAGACGCGGCTTCGAAGATCTGGCGTTCGGAGTAGCTCTGTTCCGGCTGGTCATCAGCGCGGAACAGATCGCGCGTCACTTCCGCGATCGAGACGAGATCGCCCGAGTTGATCTTGGCTTCGTATTCCTGCGCACGGCGCGACCACATCGTGCGCTTGACCTTGGGCTTGCCCTTAAGGGTATCGAGCGCTTCACGCAGCGTCTTGTCCGAAGACAGCTTGCGCATACCGATCGCCTCAACCTTGTTGACGGGCACGCGCAGGGTCATGCGTTCTTTTTCGAAGCGCAGCACATAGAGCTGCAGCTTCATGCCTGCAATTTCCTCGTTCTGAAGTTCCACCACACGGCCAACACCGTGCTTGGGATAGACCACGTAATCCCCAACATCGAAGGCAAGTGCCTTGGTTGCCATTGCTTATCCTTTCGGCGCAGCAGGGACGAAGGCAAGGTGGGGCAGAGACGCCCCCGGACAGCAATCCGGGCCCTTTGGGGGGAGGTCCGGCAAACGACCGTCTTTAAACGCGGTCTACAAGCACTGCGATCCGTTTGCCGTTTGTCCTGCCTTAGCGTGTTGTTGGCGACAGGGAGGATCGTTCCGCCCAGCGCTTGCGGGCGTATATAGCAGCTCTGTCACAAAAATGCCAGAGGTAAGGGTGCGGATACTGCGCCAAAGTGCCGTGGTTCCGAGGGCGCAACCGGGGCGCCCACCCGGACCCTGCGGCAAGGCGGTCAGTCGCCCTCGCCGGGCTCGGCCGAGAAGTACTTTTCGAACTTGCCGTCTTCGCCCTTGTGATCGTCGGCGTCGGCAGGGGCGTCCTTCTTGGTGGTGATGTTGGGCCACTCGGCCGAGTACTTCGCGTTGAGTTCGAGCCACTGCTCAAGGCCGCTTTCGGTATCGGGCAGGATGGCTTCGGCCGGGCACTCGGGCTCGCACACGCCGCAGTCGATGCACTCGCTGGGATTGATCACCAGCATGTTCTCGCCCTCGTAGAAGCAATCCACCGGGCAAACCTCGACGCAATCCATGAACTTGCAGCGAATGCAGGCTTCGGTAACGACATAGGTCATGGCAGTGGCAGTCCCTCAGGTTCGGTTTGGGCGGGTTCAGGTAAATCCGACTGGCTTGCTAGAGGGGGTGAGCCCGCTGCGTCAAGCACCTCATAACACCCCCTGGCTTCTTCGACAGGGCCGCGCCGCCGGGGAAGCTGTTCCACCGTGATCACCCTGACGCCGCTGCGCAGTGGGAGGACCAGCACGTCGCCGCAGCGAACCGCGGTGCTTGCTCGCTCGATTCGGCGACCATTGAGGCGGATATGCCCTTCGGCAATCCACTCCTGCGCGAGGCTGCGAGAGCCCGAAAAACGCAGGAACCACAAAAGCTTGTCGATACGCAGGGTGCCTTCGCCAGCCATCAGCGAATCAGCTCGGCCAGCACGGCGAAAGCGCCGGTTGGCGGTGATGCCGGTGTTGCGGCGGCGCGCGCTGGAGCGTTGCGGGGCGGGCGCCAGTCCCACATCGGCGGGGCGGGAGGGCCGTGTGCGGCCTCGTCGAGCAATCGCGCCATATGCACGCGAAATCCTGCGGCACGCAGCAGCGCGGCATAGCCTGCGGTGGCGAGACCCATCGAGCGGGCGAGCGCGGGATCGAGCGGATAGCGCTTTGCCGTGGCACCGATCCGGCAGCGGTGTGCAGCCTGCAGCAGTTTCTCGGCGAGATCGACGCGGATCGCCTGTGCGCCTGCGCGGCGATAACCGGCAGGCGGTCTCTTTGCGGCGACGACAGCCGGAAGATTGCCTGGCGGCAGCAGCGGCGCTTCGCCGCGCAGCGCGGCGAGCTTGCACCACAATGCGAGCGGGCCGGGCTTGAGCACGGCAGGAACGAACAGATCCAGCGCCCCGATGCGCACGCCGAGGCGGCGCAGTGCATCGCGCTGCCGGCCATCCAGCCTGTCGAGCGCCGCATCCTCGCGCGCCAGCACGCCGCCTCCGGCAACGAGCAGCAGCAGCAGCGCGCGCAGATCGGGGCCGGACTGCGGCGCCCGGGCTGCCTCCGCGAGCCGGGCGAGGGGCCCGAGGTCGGCGGAAATGTGCCGGTTCAGCCAGCTCTCGAGTGCGCTGATCAGCTGCGGGCGCTGGCGCGCGGAAAGCAGGCCGAGCGTTGTATCGAGCCGCAGCCGCGGCTCCAGCATGGTCTTGCCGGGCTCGAGCCGGGCCACGACGAGGCCGTTCCAGCTCAGCGCGCCCTGCTCCAGCACGAGGCCGCCAGGTTCCGCAGCCGCTGCGATCAGCGCATCGGCGCGCGCGGAAAGGAGGCCGGGGAGGTGACGCTCGGCCGCGGCGAGCAGCAGCTTGCGGTCCGACGCGCGGGCCAGCGGATCGACCACAAAGCGGAAGCCTTCTAGGTGGCCGATGGGCTCATCGTCGACGAGCACGGCGCCTGCATCACTGATTCGCACCGGCAGCAGCGAGGCATCGCCGCCGGCCTTGCGCATGAGCACGGTGGTGCGGCGGTTGACGAAGCGTTCGGTGAGGCGGGCGTGGAGCGCATCCGAGAGGCGCGTCTCGACAGCACGGGCGCGGGCGGCCATTTCGTCTCGCGCCAGCACCCAGTCTGGACGCTGGGTGATGTAGGCCCAACTGCGCACCGCGGCGATTCGGCCCTGCAGCGTATCGATATCGCCGGAGGGATTGTCCTGCTGCGCGATGGCCTGCGCGACATAATCCGCGCCGAGGTAGCCATGGCGCAAGTCCTGCCACAAGCGGGCGACGAAGCGCGAGTGCGTCTCGGCACCCTGCTGGCGGAAATCGGGAAGCGAGCAGACCTGCCAGAAGCGCTGCACCGAGCTGCGGCCTCGCACCGTGCCCGCGACCTCGGGCTCGTCGGCCAGGCGCTTCAGCACGGCCAGATCGATGGCTTGGGGGGCGGGGGAGAGTTCCAGTTGCGGGGGCGGGCTTTCCAGGTCCTCGATCAGCGTTGTCAGGCTGTCGAAGCGCGGCTCGGCCTCCCGCCAGAACAGGCGGGTGAGCGGGGGGAAACGGTGCTCCTCGATCGCGTAGACTTCCTCGTCGGCAAATTCAGGATCATGGCCGCCCATGCCTGCGAGCGTGCCGAACGTGCCATCCTTGTGGTGCCGCCCGGCGCGACCGGCGATCTGGGCCATTTCGGCGGTCGTCAGGCGGCGGTGGCGGTGGCCGTCGTACTTGGAAAGGCCCGCGAAGGCGACATGGCTGACATCGAGATTGAGCCCCATGCCGATGGCGTCGGTGGCGACGAGGTAATCGACTTCGCCCGCCTGATACATGGCGACCTGGGCATTGCGGGTCTGCGGGCTGAGCGCCCCCATCACCACTGCCGCGCCGCCGCGAAAGCGCCGCAACATTTCGGCCATCGCGTAGACCTGCTCGGCAGAGAAGGCGACGATGGCGCTTCGGGGCGGGATGCGGCTCAGTTTCTTCGCGCCGACATGGCTCAGCGTGGAAAAGCGCGGGCGGCTGACGACCTCGACACCCGGCACCAGCGCCTTGACCATCGGTTCGAGCGTGGCCGAGCCGAGCAGCATCGTCTCCTCGCGGCCCCGCGTGTGGAGCAGCCGGTCGGTAAAGACGTGGCCGCGTTCGGGATCGGCGGCGAGCTGGGCCTCATCAAGCGCGACGAAGGCAAGATCCGGCCGGCTCGGCATCGCTTCCACCGTGCAGAGGTGCCAGCGCGCATTGGGCGGCTCGATCCGCTCCTCGCCGGTGATCAGCGCGACGTTGGCCTCGCCCTTGATCTTGCAGACGCGGTCATAGACCTCGCGCGCCAGCAGGCGCAGCGGAAAGCCGATGGCGCCGGAGGAGTGGGCGCAAAGGCGTTCGATGGCGAGGTGAGTCTTGCCCGTGTTGGTCGGGCCGAGCACAGCCTTGACCGGGCTGCGGTCGCGGTCAGCGCGCGAAGGCAAGGGGCTGGCCATGCCTTCGAATGTGGCAAGACCGCCTGCATGGTGCAAGCGGCCATTGGGGCTTTATCCAGAGGCTGTGCTGCGAACACGCCCTCCCCCGACCCCTCCCGCAGGCGGGAGGGGGGAATAGAGGATCAGCCGTCGTAGTCTGCGCCGAGCGAGGTATTGCGCACCGGCGCCGCTGCGGTGATGCGCAGCGCTTCGGCCGACTGCGAGAGCGAGCCGATTTCGTCGACCTGATCGTCGTCGTCCGGCAGCACGCGCTGCATCGACTGGATCAGGTTTTCCTTGAGCACGGCCGGTCGCACGGTCGATTCGGCGATTTCGCGCAGCGCGACGACCGGGTTCTTGTCACGGTCGCGATCGACGGTCAGTTCCGCGCCGCCCGAAATCGCGCGAGCGCGCTCGGCAGCCAGCAGCACGAGATCGAAGCGGTTGGGGATCTTGTCGACGCAATCTTCGACGGTAACGCGCGCCATGCGGGGGCACTC